>QJVM01000239.1 GCA_003235715.1 Nitrospirota bacterium | reverse complement strand
GCGGAACCCGGCCGGGGATTGAGCACCGTCCCTTCCGGAACCATGAGCGTAATGGGGCTCATGCAGCCGTCGTTCAGGGGGATGTCCCGGGAGATGAGTGTCCTGAGAACGTAGAGAACCGCGGAACGCGTTACAGCAAATGGGGCATTCAGGTTCCCGTCAAGCTGAGGGTCCGTCCCCGTGAAATCAATGGTCATCTCGACCTTTCTTCCCTCGTCCTTTCGGTGGATGATGACGCCGACGGCGATCCGCGTGCCGTCGTCCAGGAAATCCTCAAAGGCAGACGAAAATACCGGACCCTCGCGGACAAACTGAAGCAAGGCCTCCTCCATGGAGTCGGCGGCATTTCTCTGGATGTGTCCCATGTAGGCCTGCACCGTATCCAGACCGTAACGGTCGACAAGGCCCAGCAGTTCCCGTATGCCGCGCTGGTTTCCCGCAAGCTGCGCCCGGAGATCGGAAATCCGTTCCGGTATGTTCCGGGCCGGATAGGGTCCTGCGGAAAGCAGGGTTCTGACCCGCTCCTCACGGAAGACGCCCCGACGCACCAGGCAGAGGCCAGGGAGAACCACGCCTTCCTCCTCCAGGACGGACGCGTAGGCCGGAAGGGAACCCGGCGTCCGGCCTCCGATGTCCGCATGGTGGCCCCGGCTTGCCACGTAGAATACGGGCCCCATTTCGTCCACAAAAACGGGAGACACCACGGTGACGTCCGGGAGATGAGACCCTCCCTGGTGCGGGTCATTGGTCACATAGGCGTCGCCGCCGCTCATATCCCCCGAATGGCTGCGAATGATCGATTTCACAGCCTCACCCATAGCGCCCAGATGGACGGGGATATGAGGGGCGTTGGCCACAAGACTCCCCTGCTGATCGAAAACTGCGCAGGAAAAATCGAGTCTTTCCTTGATGTTTGTGGAGTGGGCGGTCTGGGCCAGCACGGCCCCCATCTGTTCCGCAACGCTCATGAACAGGTGGTTGAAAACCTCCAGCATGGTCGGGTCGCAGGCCTGCCCGACCGACGGCCCGAAGACGCCTGTCCCAGTGACCGAAAGCACACCGTTTCTAAGGACGTGCCCTTGAAAACCGGGTTCAAGCACCACGGTGGAATTGGGCTCAATAAAAAGCGCAGGGCCCTGAATCGCTACGCCGGTGGCCAGTTCCTTCCACAAGTACACAGGGACGGTCAGCGGACCGGTCTCGAACCATACGGTCTTTTCTCCCACGGGGTCCGGGGATTTCGACGGGCCGCCCGGGAGCCGAGGATTTTCCGTTCCCGCAAGAAGTCCGGCCGTTCCCGATACTTCCAGCCTCACGGAGACGGCCTCCACAGGAAGGTCGGCCGCCCTGAAACCAAAGTGTCGCTCGTGAGCGCGATGAAACATCTCAACCGTCTCCTCCAACCCCTCATACGGCACGGTAAGCGTGCTGTCCGTTCCGAGGGTTCGGAGGTCCAGTTGGCGACCCACGCTAATCTCCGGCCTTTTCACGCCCAGAGCCTCAAGCTCTGCTATGAGTGGAGCCGCAAGGGCCTCAAACCGCGATTCGATGAACCGGGCCGACCTCTCCTGAAGATCGACCAGCACCGATTCCGAGGCCGTCCTCAGGAGGTCCGCAGAGGCAATCCCGTACGCTGAAAGGAGGCTCGCCAAGGGATGAACCAGGATACGCTGCATGCCGAGGGTGCGAGCAATGGAACACGCGTGCTGTCCGGCTGCTCCCCCGAAACAGATCAGGGCATGCCTGCGAATATCGAATCCCCGGGCCACAGAAAGTTCCTTCACCGGCCGGCACATCTTTTCGTTGGCAATCCGGATGAAGCCCAAGGCCAGGTCCTCGGCGGTCATCCGGGTCCCCAGGCGCGCGCTTACGGTTTCGGCCATTTGAGAAAACCGTGCCATTACCACGTCGGCGTCCAGTGGGCCGTCCCGGCCAGGCCCGAAAATCCTCGGGAAGTACTCGGGTTGTATCCGGCCCAAAAGCAGGTTGGCGTCCGTCACCGCCAAAGGTCCACCCCATCCGTAACACGCCGGTCCCGGGTCTGCACCGGCGGATTCAGGGCCCACGTTCAGCTTCCTTCCATCGAACCAGAGAATGGAGCCTCCTCCCGCGGCCACGGTCTTCACGTTCAGCATGGGACTCTGAAAGGAAATGCCGGCCGTAGTGCTCTCAAAAACCCTTTCCAGCCTTCCGTCGTAACGACACACGTCCGTGGAGGTCCCCCCCATATCAAAACCGATGACCTCGGCCTCGCGCGTGGCCCGGGCCACGGCGGCGCAACCCACCACGCCACCGGCGGGTCCCGAAATGATCGCGTCCTTTCCTGAAAAGAGTTCCGCCTCTGTCAGTCCGCCGGCACTCTGCATGAAGAGAAGGCGAATATTCCCGGTCTGGCGGCGCACCCGATCCACATACCGCCGAAGGACCGGGCTGAGATACGCATCCACCAGCGTCGTCTGACCCCGGCTGACCATCTTGATGGTGGGCATGATCTCGTGCGAAACCGAAACATCCTGAAATCCCGCCTCCCGGCAGAGGGCGGCCACACGAGATTCGTGGGTGGGGTTCTTCCATGCATGAAGCAGCACCACCGCCACAGACCGGATACCTTGCTCCCGAAGCTGTTGGACCTGTTTGGACACTTCGTCTTCAACGAGTGGCATGACCACCTCGCCCCGGGCGGAAATTCTTTCGCGGATTTCAAGAATCTTGCTGTAAAGAAGCTCGGGCTTATTAATCGCCAGGGAAAAGAGCTCCGGACGGGCCTGGTACCCGATCTCAATGGCGTCCCGGAAGCCTTCTGTCGTGACCAGCGCCGCATTCTCGCCTTTTCGCTCGAGCAGGGCGTTGGTGGCCACTGTGGTCCCCATCCGTATGGAACCGACCGGAGCCGAAGCGAGCGGACACTCGTGGGGAAGCTTGAGGATACGGCGGATCCCTTCTGTGACGGCGTCGTCGTAGGTTCCTGAAGCGGAGAGGAGCTTAAGGGTATGGAGTTCTCCGGCGGGACTCACCCCAAGGATATCGGTAAATGTCCCTCCGCGGTCCACGGCAAAATGCCACAAACCTGCATCCGCAAGTCCTGACGTCCTGCTGTTACGCCGTCGCGGGTCCCTGTCCTGTATCATCATCCTGTTCCGGCATCAGCCCTGAAGGACTGCGGGCTCATCAGGAACCCGCAGCACCGGGACTCTCCCCTCGATCAACGGGTCCCCCCGGCGGATAGAGGGGAGGTTCGGTTTGACACGTTTTCTTTCCATCTCCTATGCTAGGCCCCGCATGACCCGGCTCCGCCTGAAACGACCCATCGTATTTCTCGATTTGGAAACCACGGGAACGACGCCGCTCTCGGATCGCATCGTGGAACTGGCCATGGTAAAAATCCGACCGGACGGCCAGAGGGAAACGTATCACACCCTGGTGAACCCGCAGATTCCCATCCCGGAAACCGCCTCCCGCATACACGGAATCTATGACGACGACGTAAAGGCGAAACCTGTCTTCCGAGACCTGGCCCAAAGCGTCCTCGAGTTCCTTGGGGGGGCCGACCTCGGAGGATTCAATGTCATACGCTTTGACCTGCCTCTTCTCACCGAGGAATTCAAACGGGCCGGGGTTTCATGGAGTCCCTCGGAAGAGGCCGTCCTCGATGCTCAGGTGATTTTCCACAAGAAGGAACCGCGAACCCTGGAGGCCGCTGTCCGCTACTATTGTAACCGCGAACACGAGGGAGCTCACTCGGCCCTCGCCGATGTCGAAGCCACCATCGAGGTTCTGGAAGGCCAGTTATCCCGGTATGAAGACCTGCCTGCTGAAGTGCCGCGCCTCGGACTTTATTGCGACCAGAAGAACCCGGACTATGTGGACCGGTTCGGCAAATTTGTCTGGTGCAACGGCGAGGCCTGTCTGAATTTTGGCCCACATCGGGGCAAGCCCCTTCGCGAGGTCCTGGAGAAAGACCCGAACTTCCTGGAGTGGATTCTTCGGAAGGATTTCTCGGCAGAGGTCAAAACAATCGTGGCCGAAGCCATGCTCGGGAACTTTCCCGTAAGGCCGGGTGAGGGGTCGCCCGAGGAAGCCCCTCCCCAGGATGAAGGCCGTCACGAAACGAACGAACGAGGGGAGCGCCAACCGTCCCTCTGGTAATTCCCTGCTGCGGATCTCCGAACAACGCGACCCTTGGGGCTCAGGTCCCTCCGTTGGCGAGGCTCATCAGGTTTCTGACCGACCCGACGAGTTCTTCCAGATTATAGGGTTTCTGAATGAATCCGTCGGCACCCATTCCCATAATCTCGCCAACGGGCCCCTGCTGGTCGTACCCGCTGGAGAGCAGAACCCGGAGTTCAGGACGAATCTTCTTGATGGCCTGAAAGGTTTCCTTGCCATTCATTCTTTTCATGATGATATCCAGGATCACGACCTGGACCCCGGGGTTATTCTTTATCACGTCAACGGCCCGGTCACCGTCGTCCACCGACATGACTTCATACCCTCCGCTGTTCAGGATATCGGTGGCCACCTCACGAACGATTTCTTCATCATCAACGACAAGAACAATTCCCCTTGGCACCGCGTCTTCCTCCACCCTGGATGCTGCATTCATCTTTCCCAATTCCTCACCCCAAGCCTCCTGAGCCCTGCGTGCAGGCCACCGGAGTTCAATCTGGGTCCCCTCTCCAGGCCGGCTCTTGGCCCTGATGCTGGCACGGTGCTGTTTAGCGATTCCGTAGATCGCTGAAAGTCCAAGGCCTCGGCCCGTCCCTTTGGTAGAGAAGAAAGGCTCGAAAATTCTCTCGAGAACATCCGGCGTCATGCCACACCCTGTATCCGAGACACGGACCATCACATAGGGGCCCTCGTTTTCCCCCTCCTCGAAGGTGTCACGCGAATTCTCCGCTAGCCGGGTCTCGACCCGGATGGCCCCCTTTCCTCGGATGGACTCGGCCGCGTTCATAATGATGTTGATCAGGGTTTGATGCAGCTGGCCCCGATCTGCCGTAACCGGCGGAAGTCCCTCCTCAAGGTCGAGCGTCACGTCAATCTGGCGGTCCATAAGCCGTCGCGAGAAGTTGACGGTTTCCCGGATAAATTCGTTAATCTCTACATGCTCCGGCAGGAACTTCCCCCCCTGGGCATAGGCCAGAAGGCTCTTCGTAAGGTCCGACATCTTCAGGGCTGAATCCCGGATAATACAAAGCAGCTTGTAGTTATGGTCCTGCGGGTCCATATTCTTCAGAAGAAGTTCCGCCCCTCCAAGAACTCCCACAAGCAGATTATTGTAATCGTGGGCCACTCCACCGGCCAGCGTACCGATGGACTCCATTTTCTGGGCCTGAAAAAGCTGGTTGCGAAGGCGTTCCTGTTCCTCAACGGCCCGGATCTCTTCGGTAACATCAATGTGCTGAACCACAACGTTCCGGAGTTGGCCACTGCTGTCCTGGACAGGAAAAACGGAGAACCGGATAATTCTTTCTCCACGGCCGGAAATTTCATACTTTATCTGAAATTGGGCGTGCCCGGCCTCCCTGAAAACAGACCGAATCTCATCGGAATGCCCCGCCGTCCGTATCTGCGGATCGTCAAACAATCGGTACCGGCCCACAAGACTCTGCCCTTTCGGCAGATTGAACACACGGTCGCAGACCTCGTTGTGCATCACACACACCCCATGAGTATCCGTGATCAGGGTACTCACGGGACTCTGCATGATGATGTCCTGCAAAAACTGCCTGGCATAGGCATGCTCTTGGAGGGACTGGGCCAAGTCCCGGCTGTACTCGTCGAGGTAGTGGGCGCGCTGTTCCAAGGGAAGGTCATCCCGCTGCCCCCGCAGATAGGCTTCGAGAAGCGGAACGAACATGTCCACGTCAATGGGTTTGGGAATATAACCGTCACACCCGGCAACAAGACAGCGCTCCTTGGCACCCGGAAACACGTTGGAGGTCACCGCGACGATGGGAACCGACGCAAGACCCCGCGTACGTTTGATCATGGTCGTGGCCTCGTTCCCATCAAGGCCAGGCAGATTGATGTCCATCAGAATCAGGTCAGGGCGACCCGTTTCCGCGAGACGGATGCCCGCAATCCCGTCATGCGCCTCGACGACCGTATGCCCCTCTGCCTCAAGGAGGCGACGGACGAGGATCAGATTTTCGGGGTTATCTTCGATATGAAGGATCTTCGCCATCGGAAATTACCCAGTGAAAACGTACGGCACCCCTCCCGTGACGCAGGGCCGGCGGGTCACTAGCGGTTCTTAAATCTGCAGAGTTTATACCTATCACATGCCGGAGTGTCAACGAAATGCCCTCCCGCTCCAGACAGATACCAGTGGGCGTGTCCGGCGCCGGCCACACCCGGTCTCCAGCGCTGTCTTGCCGGTATCAAAACCTTGTCGGCAATTGGGCCCCTGCTCTTTACGTCAGGGAACCCGTTGGCACTGGGACCACTCCGGGTGCTATCATGAAGCGCCGTGGGGGAGGCCCGAGAGGGCCTGAGAGTTCCGCCGGGATCCCATGAGGCGGATGACCCCTTGAACCTGATTTCTGGGTCATACCAGCGGAGGGAACGGAGAAGCTTGCTTACATCCCCGCCCCATCCCCCCACAGAACAGGCCCTGTACCTGGCTTTCTTTATCAGGGAAAGCCATACAGACAGGATTGACAGGCCCTGACCGCGATGATGATTCGTTTGAATGGAGAATCTTATCAGGCCCCTGAAGGAATCACGATACAGGACCTGCTTGAGGAGCTTCAGGTTCATGCGGGGCGGGTTGCTGTGGAGGTGAATCTTGAGGTCGTCCGGAGAGCGTGGTTTGACCGTCACGTCCTCAGGGACGGAGATGCCGTTGAGGTCGTTAATTTTGTAGGGGGAGGCTAATCGCAACCATGGCGGACAACGACAGACTGGTCATTCGCGGAGTTGAGTTTCTTTCACGGCTCTGGGTTGGCACCGGCAAATACAAGGACTTCGATGAGACGGCTCGGGCCGTGGAGGCTTCGGGCGCCGACGTGGTCACCGTGGCCGTCCGCCGCGTCAACATCACAGACCGGAACAGCGCGAATCTCATGGACTTTCTGGACACAAAGAGGGTCAAGGTCCTCCCGAATACGGCCGGCTGCTACACCGTGGAAGACGCCCTCCGATATTCCCGCCTCGCTCGTGAGGCAGGGGTTTCTGACCTGGTCAAACTCGAAGTGATCGGGGATGAAAAAACCCTTTTCCCCGACGTGATCGGGTTGCTTAAAGCCACCGAAATACTCGCCCGGGAGGGGTTTATCGTTTTCCCTTACACGAACGACGATCCCATCATGGCCAAACGCTTGATGGATGCCGGGGCCGCAGCCGTCATGCCGCTCGCGGCCCCCATCGGTTCGGGCCTGGGACTTCGAAATCCTTACAACATCAAGATTATCATGGAGACCGTGGAGGCCCCCTGCATCGTGGATGCTGGCGTGGGCACGGCCTCCGACGCGGCTATTGCCATGGAACTGGGTTGCGATGCCGTCCTCATCAACACGGCCATTGCCGGTGCCAAGGACCCGGTCCTCATGGCCTCGGCCATGAAGCATGCCGTCCTGGCAGGGCGCATGGCCTACCGGTCGGGCCGCATTCCCCGGAAACTTTACGCTTCGGCATCCACCACCTTTGAAGGGATGCTGAACTAGCAGCCAACGCAAGCTTGCTGTCGACGACGACCAAAGATAGATAAACCGGGCAGAGCGTTGTCTGTCTGCACCGGAGAGTGGGGGAGGATTTATGCAGCAGGAGAATTTTCTTCAGCTCGTGGCTTATCTTGTCGTACCGGTGGTTCTGGGCTATGAATTTTTCATGTGTGCACGGGATGAACGACGTGGCAAAGAAGACGCGCCGGTGGGGTCCCTCGTCCTGGATTTCTTCGGCGTTCTCTTCATGGGATTGGTCCCCGCCATCTTTCTCTTCACGCTATGGGCCTTACAGAGTCCTTTCTTCTCCTTGCGGGAAGACACGATTCACAGGCTCCAGCGTTACGGGGTCTTTTTCATGTTTCTTGGCGCCTGGTGGCAGGTTTACATCTATGGGGCCCTCAAAGTCCGCAGGGTTCGGAAAAGTGGGCGGCCCGGTCGTGTCCTCTGGCAGTCGTTCCTGCTGATGGGGGTCTACGCATCCATCTTAGTCGCATGGAATTTTCCATGGCACCTGAATATTGTTTCAGCCGTTTGGTTCCTGTTCCTTGCAGGACTGCTCTCGCTCCTCAAGGTGAAACCCACAAATATAGAAAGGATATTCTGGATCCTGGCCGTCCTGACGTTTGTGGGGGAGAATCTTGTTTTCGTCTGGTTCAACGCCATCGTGTAGGCGCCAGGCGGAATGCGCGGAGCGAAGAAACATGACGTTTTTTCCGGACTTCCGTCTGTACCTGATCACGGACCGGCACGTCACCGGGGAGACCAGACTGCTGGAGGCCTTGACCCGTTGTCTGGAGGGCGGTGTGAGAGCCATCCAACTCAGAGAGAAGGACCTTGAACTCAGGGAACTTTGCCGTCTCGGTGAAAAAGTGAGAGAACTGACAAACCGTTACGGTGCCCGCCTCTACATAAACGACCGGGCTGATGTGGCCCTGGGAATCGGGGCGGACGGTGTTCACCTGACCACCCGGAGCATGCCCCCTGGCGCCCTCCGTGATGTTTTTGGTGAACGCCTTTCAGTCGGGGTCTCCACCCACAGGGTGGAAGAAATTCGTGCGGCAGCTGAAGGGGGCGCGGATTTCGTAACTTTCGGTCCGGTTTACGAAACAGCGTCGAAAAGGGTCTATGGGCCTCCTCTGGGAGTGGAGGGCCTGCGGACTGCCGTCCGCGATGCGCGCCTGCCGGTCTTTGCCCTTGGGGGAATTTCCGTCGGTCGACTGCACGAGGTTATGAAAACCGGCTGCCACGGCGTGGCCCTTATCTCCGGAATCCTTGGGGCACCGGACATCAGGCGGGAAGCCGAATCTTATACAAGGAAACTGATATGACCAGAATCGAAACTGCCCGAAAGGGTCTGATCACGGACGAAGTCCGCCACGTAGCCAAAGCCGAGGGAATAGATGCGGAACAGCTTTCTGCGGACCTCGCCGCAGGAGTATCCATCATTCCGGTAAGCACGAATCGAACCATACCGCCGCGCGGTATCGGAAGGGGTTTGCTCACCAAGATCAATGCCAATATTGGTACATCCCGGGACCGGATCTCTATCGAGGACGAGCGGGAAAAACTCAATGCTCTGGTCCGATTCGGAGCGGACGCGGTCATGGACCTCTCCACCGGCGGACCCATCCGCGAACTCCGGCAGATGATTCTTTCTGAAGCCCCGATTCCCGTAGGAACAGTTCCCATCTACGAGGCGGCCGTGAGAACGGTTGAGGCCAAGAAAACGGTCGCCCGCATGAATCCGGACGACCTCTTCGGCGTGATTGAGGAGCACGCGCAGGCGGGAGTCGATTTCGTAACCGTTCATTCGGGTCTGACCCTCAGGGCCGTGGAGCGGCTGAAATCAGAGGGGCGGGTCCTTGACATTGTGAGCCGAGGCGGCTCCCTCCTGCTCGAATGGATGGTCCTGAATGGAAAAGAGAATCCGCTTTACGACCAGTATGACCGCCTGCTGGAGATTGCTCACCGCTACGACATGACCTTGTCCCTCGGCGACGGACTCCGGCCCGGATGCGTCGAAGATGCCACGGATCGGAGTCAGCTTGAGGAATTGCTCACCCTCGGAGAGCAACGCGATCAGGCACTGGCCGCGGGAGTCCAGGTCATGATTGAAGGCCCGGGTCACGTTCCGTTGAACCAGGTGGAACTCAACATCCGGATACAAAAGGAGATCTGTAAGGGCGCTCCCTTTTACGTACTCGGGCCCCTGGTCACGGACTGTGGCATGGGATATGACCACATTACGGCCGCCATAGGAGGGGCTGTGGCAGGGGCAGCAGGGGCAGACTTTCTTTGCTACGTCACGCCTGCGGAACATATCTGTCTGCCAGACATCGGCCACGTACGGGAAGGCGTGGTCGCCTCAAAGATTGCGGCGCATGCAGCTGATCTGGCCAAGGGGAACCCCCAGGCCCTTGAACGGGACAAAAAGATGGCCCGGGCCCGGAAAAAGCTTGACTGGAACGGCCAGATCGGACTCAGCTTTGACCCAGAGCGCGTGGCGGCCTGGCGGGCCGCAACGCCTCCTTCGGAGAGTGAAGTCTGCAGTATGTGCGGCGAATTCTGTGCCATCCGGACGGTGGAGCGCGCCCTCCGACCTAAAGCTCCTTTGCCCTGAAGGGGACGTCTCCCCTTCATTGGTTTCTGTGGATGAACCCCATCGAAATCTACAAAAGGTTGCCGAAGACCAACTGCCGTAAATGCCCTCCGGGCACGTGCATGGGCCTGGCTGTAGGCATGGTCCGCGGCGATCTTAGGGCCCAAGACTGTCCGGAACTTAGCCCCGAGGACCAGGCGGTGGTTCAGGGGCTGGTCCCGCGCCCCTCGGACTGGCGCGTGGACCTCGTGAATTCCCTCCTGGAAGATCTCAAGGCTGTTGATCTGGCGTCCCGACAGGAGCCCTTGGGACTCCTGCACGCATCGGACCGGGACTGCTCCCTTATCTACATGGGACGGCAGATTGGAGTAGACGGGACGCAGGTGGGCCCTGCACTCGACTTATGGGACCAGATCCTGGTCCTCCGCTACCTCCTGGGCCGGGGTGGGGTGAAGCCTTCCGGAATCTGGAAGGCGTTCCGGGATCTGAGGGACGGGTCTGTGAAGGCCGAGGGATTCAGGAAGGAATGCGAACGCCCGCTGGCGCAGGCCTTTGAGCATCTGGGGCCGGAAACGCTCCAGAAAAGACTCCAGACCCTGGGTGGAACCCCTGCTTTTGGCCAAGTTGCACCCTTGGCCTTGGAAAT
>QJVM01000092.1 GCA_003235715.1 Nitrospirota bacterium | reverse complement strand
GACCTTTTGCTACTCTGGACACGTGCGTGAAATCGTTTGGGAGGCGGGCGACCCGACATAGATTCCCGGCATGGGGCTTGGAAAGGAGGATGACAAATGGCTACTTACCGGATTCTTTCACTGGACGGAGGCGGTATCAGGGGTCTCATGACCGCGGTGTGGCTTACGGAACTCGAGAAACAGCTGGGGGCTCCTCTCAGGCAACACTTTGACCTGGTGGCCGGAACCTCCACCGGAAGCATCCTGGCCTGCGGGGTCTCCCACGGGATCCCGGCCGAGGAGATCGTGGACATGTATGTTAAGCGTGGCCGCGACGTTTTTCCCGGCACGGCCTCACGGTTGTGGAGCAGGGTCCGCCGGACCTTCAGAGAGGGCGTCAGTGCGCCCAAGTATTCCCCTGACGGTCTCCAGAAGGTGCTGAAACGAGTCTTCAAGGAAGCCTCCTTCGGCAAGCTCGCCATCAAGCCGACCCTCGTCACCTCGTACAACACCCTCACCCGCGAAGCCATCGTCTTCAAGAACACCAAGGCGGCCTACCAGAGTCTGAAGATCTGGGAGGTCTGCACCTGTTCCTCGGCCGCCCCGACGTTTTTTCCCGCACACGTGCTGACGCTCGGCAGAAGGAAGGCTCCCATGATCGACGGCGGCGTGGTCGCCAATAATCCCACGGGGTGTGCGATTGCGGAAGGACTCAAGGTCCAGCGGGACAAGCCTGAAGCGGAACGGGCCCCGTTGGCCGAGTTTGTCGTGGCGTCCTTTGGAACCGGCGCCACAGTCAGGCCCATCGAGATCAAGGATGCCCTCGAATGGGGCGCCCTTGAGTGGGCCATCCCGATCATCGACGTGCTCTTTGACGGCGCGGGCGATGCGGTGGATTACATTGCCCGCCAGATGATCCCCGAGAGCGGATACTTCCGCTTCCAGACCGAATTGACGACCGCCTATGACGACATGGACAACGCGGACGAAACGAACCTCAATGCGCTCATGAACCTGGCGGACATGTACCTGCGGGGGGAAGGCGCAGACAAGATGAAGAAACTCGTGAGCCGTCTGAAAGCGGTATGAAAATAATCCCGGGGGAAACCAGCATCATGTCGGTCCCCGATCGTCGGGCGTATGTATGGCCGCCTGTTCCTCCGTGGTCTCGACCCCCGGGTGCATGTCCAGAACCACGGCCGCCGTCCGAGTGAGCGGTGCAAACGGCGTCTGTTCCTCAGCAGGCCGCGGAAGCGGAATTCTCAGACGGTAGGCTGAGTAAACCGCGAGGGGGAGGAAGATGACGGCGAAAAAAACGAACAGTCCCCGGTTTCCAAGAAGGTCCATGATGATCCCGCCGGCCAGGGGCCCTGCGGCGGCTCCGATGCCGTTCATGAGAAGCAGGCCACGGGCCGCCTCGAGGGCCTCATCCGGGGAAATCCGGTCGTTGGTGATCGACACGCTTACAGGGTACAGGGAAAAGAGCAGAGCCCCGAAGACAAGAGAGGCCATCGCCAGGACAGGGCCCGCATTGACCGGAAGAAACATAAACACGGCCGCCATACAGGCCGCCGATCCGCTCAACAGGGCCAGTACCTGACGGCGATCGAAACGGGCAGCCAGCCATCCGGTGGGCCATTGAAAGAAGAGGCCCCCGAATACCGCCGCACCCATGAACCAGGCCACGGCCTCCACCGGAGCCACGGATTTCACAAAGGACGGACCCACTCCCCAGAAGGCCCCTCCGGCAATTCCGGAAACCGTGCACCCGGCCACGCCAAGCGGGGCCTTTCTGAAGATTTCCTGGAAACCGGAACTCCTCATGGGCCCAAGCACAGGCTCTGCAACGCGGGTCAATCCCACAGGGATGAGGCCTGCTGAAACAAAGAAGCCGATCATGAGAAATGCGGTCAGACCGATCCCGTCGTCCAGAGCCACGAAGAACTGTCCTATTCCCAGGGCAAAGAGACACACGAACATATAGGCCGAATAGTAGGTCGATCGGGTCTCGTCCGTGGCCAGAACGTTCAGCCAGCTCTCGATCACGGTGTAGATGCCCACCATGCAGAAACCTGAGGCGAACCTGAGCATCCCCCAGAAAACCATGTTGGGCCAGAGCCCATGCAGCAGGGCCGCACAGCAGATCACGGCACCCATGAGGGAAAACGTGCGGATGTACCGGATCCGCCGGACCAGGGGCGGCACCCATAAGGTGCCGCACGCAAACCCCGCGAAGTAAAGGGCCATGAAGGCGCCGATACCTGTTGGGGATACGCCTTCGGCCGTGGCCCGAACCGCAAGCAGGGTCCCGAGCAAGCCGTTTCCGACCAGGATCAGGCCGAGACCGGCAAGAAGTGAGGGAATGACAAGAAAGGTCCGAAACATATTTGATCCACCGCCGCTGTACACACCCGGGTCACGGTCGCGCAATAACCAGCGCGTATACCGTCAAGCCTACTCCACGCCCATCAACGAAACAAGACCCCGGTACCGGTAGGCCTTTCGGGTTCAGATTTTTGTCAGCGACACCCGCTTCTGATAAGCTGACTCCAGTTCTGAAGATACTCATGACCCGACACCGTGAGCTCTTCTCCAAGTCCATCCATCATGAGGCATGACCCTCTCTTTCACCGGAGTGCCCGTCCGTCGCGGGAGGTTCTCTTCACAGTAGAGCGCCGAGGCCGGGTTCTCCGGAAGGCCTCTCACGCCCTGCGTGTAAGCGCAGTGGTTTCATTCCAATGACAGGACGTTCCGGAACTTCCCCGCAACAGCACCCGGTCGTTTCGGAATGCTATGAACGTTCACTGGCCCTGCTCAAGTTAAACTCCAAGGCTTCGGGCATCATTGCCTGCTCCCCATCGAAGAAAGCCACGGATAGGAACTACGCGAGCATCTTCGGACGGGATGCCGCCATATGTTCTCTGGGGATGGTCGTATCCGGAGACCGGGACCTCCGGCGAATCGCCCGCCGCAGTCTCATCGCCCTGGGACAGCACCAGGCCGTGAACGGCCAGATTCCAAAATTCATCAAGCCCGAACAGGGCGAAGTGGATTTCTGGTACGCCGGATGTATCGATGCCACGCTCTGGTGGCTCATCGCCGTCGAGTTCTTCAACCGGCATTGCCCTGAAGAGGGGCTCATGGAAAGACTTCGGGAGGAAGTTCAGCAGGCGCTGAACTGGCTTCTCTGCCAGGAACACCAGGGACTCTTCCTTCTTCAGCAGAACGAGGCCAGCGACTGGGCCGATATCATGCCCCGTTCGGGGTTCGTGCTGTACAGCAATGCCCTCTGGCTCAGAGTCAAGGCCCTGTTCAGCCTTCCTCATGCACGAAGAACGCGCAGGCATTTCCTGCAGATCTTCCGGCCCTACCACCAGGATGTCCCGGAGAACCGGCGCGTCCGCCTGCTGGTTCATTATGTGAAGAAGGGTTCAGACCCAGCGGACCTCTTCCTGAGCTTTGTGAATTTCTCGTTCTGGGGGCCGGAGGTGGACACCTTTGGCAATATCCTCGCCCTGCTCTCTGGCGTGCTGCCCGCCTCCGAGACGGAGCGATGCGTGGAACAGTTTCTCCGGATGGGCGTGAGCCGGCCCTTTCCGGCCCGCGCCGTTCACCGTCCCATCCGAAGGAACAGCCCACTCTGGAGGCTTTACATGGAACGGCATCTGCAGAACCTCCCCTACCAGTATCACAACGGCGGGGCGTGGCCCTTCATCGGGTGTTTCTGGGTTCTTCTCCTGGGCAGACTGAAGAATTACAACCTCGCCCTCCACGAACTGGTTCGCTGTGCCGAGGCAAACCGGGTGAACGGGTGGGGGTTCCACGAATGGTTTCACGGAAAGACCGGAGTCCCTCGCGGCATGAAGGGCCAGTCATGGAACGCGGCGATGTTCATCCTGGCCACCCACTCCCTGGAACAGCGAAGGCCCCTGTTCTGACGGCCCACCGCCAGTGGCTATCCGTGAACGGACTGTTTTGATACCCGGCCCCCTTCTCGGATGCCAAGCCATGGGAGACGTGATAGGATGGCGTCGATGCCCCGGGGAAAACTCGGATGCCTTGAGGGAACTCGTTAAATCATGGAACCGGCCATAAGTCATATCCTGGTCCTGGTGGCCGTGCTCGGAGCCATGGCCCAGTGGATCGCCTGGAAACTGCGCGTCCCCGCCATTATCTTTCTCATGCTCGGCGGGTTCCTGGCCGGGCCGGTACTGGGCCTCGTGCATCCGTCCCGCGATTTCGGAAACATCCTTCAACCCCTCATCGGGCTCTTCGTGGCCGTCATCCTTTTCGAGGGAGGCCTGAACCTCAAGCTCGCCGAGTTCCGGTCCGCATCCCGGGGGATTCGGCGTTTAATCTTCCCGGGGGTCCCCATTGCGTGGACCCTCGGAACCCTGGCCACCCGGTACATCGGCGGGCTTTCCTGGCCCATATCCCTGCTCTTCGGAGCCATCATCGTGGTGACTGGCCCCACCGTCATCATGCCCATTCTCAAGCACGCGCGACTGAAGCGGAAACCCGCATCCTATCTCAAGTGGGAAGGGATCGTGAACGATCCCATCGGCGCGGTCCTTGCGGTTCTGGTCTATGAGTACCTGTTGTACCGCGCTGGAGGGTTGCCCCCGCAGGTGCTCTTTCTCTCCCTGGCCGCGGCCGTGACCTCGGCACTGGTTCTCGGGGCGGCCACCGGATATGGGGTGAGCATCCTCTTCCGGAAGGGACACGTCCCTGAATACCTGAAGCCGCCCCTCCTTCTGGCCTCGGTCCTTGCGGTGTATTCCGTGTCCAACCTGCTGTTCCGGGAGGCGGGCCTGATTGCAGCCACGGTCATGGGGGTCACGGTCGGGAACATGGCCCTTCCGAGCATCGGCGAACTGCGCCGGTTCAAGGAATACCTGACCATACTCCTGGTGTCAGGCATCTTCATCCTGCTGTCCGCGGATCTGGACCCGACGGTTCTTGCCCGGCTGGAGCTGAGGGGGACTCTTTTGCTCGTGGTCCTGCTTCTGATCGTGCGCCCGCTCACCATCCTGTTCGCGACTTTGGGCTCGGACGTCGAGATTCAGGAGCGTGTTCTCCTGGGCTGGATTGCCCCGCGCGGCATCGTGGCCGCGGCCGTGGCGGGGCTCTTCGGGATAAAGCTGGAAGGGCTGGGATACCCGGATGCGGCGCTGCTTACGCCCCTGGTCTTCGGGCTCATCCTTCTGACCGTCACGGTTCACGGCCTCAGCATCGGCACCCTTTCGAATCGCCTCGGGCTTTCGTTCCGTGAACGAAACGGCGTTCTCTTTGTGGGAGGGTCGCCGTGGACCAACGAACTGGCCGGCGTGCTCAACGGGCTCGGCGTTCCGGTCATGGTGGCCGACACCTCGTGGCACCGCCTGAGGTCCGCCCGCCTTTCAGGGCTCCGCGTCTATTTTGGAGAGGTCCTTTCGGAACGGACCGAGGAGAGCATGGAGTGGAACGAATTTGGCTATCTTCTCGCCGCCACTTCGAACGATGCCTACAATGCCCTGGTCTGCACTCATTTTGCCGGGGATCTCGGCCGCGCCCGCGTTTACCAGCTTCCCATATTCGGCGAAGACGAGAGAAGTTCCCGGGGCCTGCCCAATACCCTTCGCGGGGTCGAGGCCTTTGACGAGGAGGTTCCCTACGAGGAACTGCAGAGTCGGCATTACCGGGGCTGGGTCTTTCAGAAGACGCGGTTCACCGACGAGTATACGTACGACTCGTATATCGAGGAACGTTCCGAGGGGGTCATGGAAGTGATCCTCCTGAAAGAGGACGGCCGGGTCATCCTCAAGACGCACGACATGGCCCTGATGCCGGCCGAACCCGGCGATACGCTCGTTTCCTTCGTGGCTCCCAGCTGCACACCACGCCCCAAACCGCAAGAGGACGTCAAGCCGGATTCCTCACGGCACCCCGAGGCCTCGTAGCTTTCCAAAATCAGAACGCGAAGCGGCGGCTTGCGCACCATCGTTCCGGCCCGTACGACTGCCATGGAACCCGGGAACAGCGGTCTGCAGGATCTAACGGTTCTCTCCCCTGAGAAAAACCACGCCCAATGGAGGAAGCGTCAGGTTCAGGGAATAATACCGGCCGTGCGACGGCACCGGCGTGGCTTCGAGGCCGCCCATATTGCCCGTGCCGCTTCCGCCATAAGTATCGGCATCGCTGTTCAGGACCTCGGTCCAGTATCCGCCGTGAGGAACGCCCACCCGATAATTGGGGCGGGGGATCGGCGTAAAGTTGCAGGCGACGAGGATCTGCTCGTCACCGTTCCGGCTCTTCCGGATGAAGCAGATGATGCTTTCCTCCCAGTCATTACAATCCACCCACTCGAATCCGGCATTCTCGAAATCCACTTCATGGAGGGCCTTTTCCTGCCGGTAAACCCGGTTCAGGTCACGCATCCAGTCCTTCACGCCGGCATGAAAGCGGTCCTGGAGGGCATGCCATTCCACGCTGTCCTCGTGAGTCCATTCCCGCCACTGGGCGATCTCGGATCCCATGAACAGCAGTTTCTTGCCGGGGTGACCGTACATATATCCATAGAGAAGGCGGAGGTTGGCGTACTTCTGCCATTCATCGCCGGCCATCTTGCCATACATGGATCCCTTGCCATGCACGACCTCGTCGTGTGAAAAGGGAAGCACGAAGTTCTCGGAGAACGCATACCAGATGCTGAAGGTCAGCTGGTTATGGTGATACTTCCGAAACACCGGGTCCTGGGCCATGTACTTCAGCGTGTCGTGCATCCAGCCCATGTTCCACTTCATGCCAAAGCCCAGCCCACCGACGTACGTGGGCTTGGACACCATGGGCCAGGCCGTGGATTCCTCGGCAATGGTCTGGACATCGGGGTGAGCCCGGTACACGGCCTGGTTGAAGTCGCGAAGAAACTGTATGGCCGGGATGTTCTCGTTGCCGCCGTATTCGTTCGGAATCCAGTCGCCGCCGCTGCGGGCATAGTCGAGGTACAGCATCGAGGCGACGGCATCCACCCGCAGGCCATCGATGTGATACTTGTCCAGCCAGAAAATGGCATTGCTGATCAAAAAATTCCGGACCTCGTTCCGGCCGTAATTGAAGATGTAGCTTTTCCATTCCGGATGAAATCCCTTCCGTGGGTCCTCGTGTTCGTAGAGGTGAGTCCCGTCGAAATACGCCAGGCCGTGGCCGTCACCCGGGAAGTGGGACGGAACCCAGTCCATGATCACGCCGATGCCGGCCTGATGAAGCTGGTCCACAAGATACATGAAATCCTGGGGCGTACCGTAACGGCTGGTGGGCGCGAAGTAGCCCGTGACCTGATAGCCCCAGGACCCATAAAAGGGATGCTCCATGATCGGAAGGAACTCCACGTGCGTGAACCCCAATTCCTTCACGTAGTCCACGAGGTAGGGGGCCATCTCCCGGTACGTGAGGGATCGGTTCGCCTCCTCCGGTTTTCGGCGCCATGAACCGAGATGCATTTCGTAGATGGACCAGGGAGCCTCCAGCGCGTTCCGTTCCTTCCGCCGGGACATCCAGTCCCGGTCGTTCCATTCATAGTCCAGCGACCACACCACGGAACCGGTCGACGGGGCCCGCTCCGCAAAGAACCCTACAGGGTCAGCCCGGTCCGAACGATACCCCTGATATTTCGACCAGACATGATATTTATAGGAGGTTCCCGGCATGACATAGGGAACAAACCCCTCCCAGATGCCGGAATGATCCAGGCGGACGGACAGGTCGTGCGTTTCAGCCTGCCAGTCATTGAAACCGCCCATCACCGTGACCCGCTCCGCATTGGGAGCCCATACGGCAAAGAGGGTCCCTTTGACCCCCTCCACCTCCATGAAGTGTGCCCCCAGCTTGTCGAACAGGTTGAAATGGTTGCCCTCCCGGAAGAGATGAATGTCGAATTCCGAGAGGAGGCTGACGCCGTGAATAACTTTCGGGTCTTCCTTTTTCTTCATATCGTTCACACCTCCCCGAGGATGGACAGCAGGCCGTGCAGAGGAATCGAGACCCAGTCGGGCCGCGAGTTCAGTTCGTAGGTGATTTCGTAGAGAACCTTGTTCATCAGATAGGCTTCCATCATGATCTGCACGGCTTCCGGTTCTGCGGGGATGATACCATGGGGACCAATTTCGAGAAGGTATCTCCTGAAAAAGGCCGCAGAAACGTAACGGGCCCACACTTCCGCCCATATTTCCAGACGTCCTGCATCTTCCTTGCGGGTGGCCAGGTGTTCCTCAAGCGACATCCTGGCCGCGTAGTGAAACGAGCGAACCATGCCGGCCACGTCTCTCAGCGCACCCCGCTTCAACCGCCGCTCACTCAGCGACTTGGCCGGTTCACCCTCAAAATCAATGATCAGAAAATCGCTCCCGGCAATCAGGACCTGCCCGAGGTGATAGTCGCCGTGAATCCGTATCTTCAGAGCCTTCAGCTTGTCCTTGTATATGGGCCGGAATCGTTCCATGACCGCTCGGCTCTGTGAAAGAACTCTCCGGGCGAGAGCCGCCGTATCCTCGGAGAGGGAGGGAAGGCTCTTCCGGAGAAGTTCGAAGGAACTTCTTGCCAGACTCTGGAAAGACTGGTAAAGGGACCGTTGGTACAGAAGCGAGAAGGACTCGGGCGCAAAAGCGGCTTCGTCCTCAGCCAGGGCCAGCATGGTATGAAGCTCCGCGGTCCGTTCGCCCAGAAGCCCCATCATATCCAGATAGTGTGTCCCGATCAGTTGGAGGACCGTGTCCGGCACAGGCCGGCCGGCAAGTTCCTCAAAGGAATAATCGGCCGGAAGAAGGCTCTGGGGATCCGGGAGATCAGTCCCCAACGTCAGGATTTGCTGGTAATAGCGGCCCAGATGGTCCAGGGCCTGGTCCCAGGCGCTTCCCTGGTTCGGCAAATACGCCTGCATGACGCCAAGGATATAGGGCTCCCGTTCCATGCCACGATATCCGATGCCTCCGGCGAAGGGAGGCGTGTTTGGATACCGTGACCGCTCGCTGAGAAGTCTGCAGATCTCCAGTTCGGAATTGATCCCCTTTTCGACCTTCCGGTAGAGCTTGAAGAAAAGGTCATTTCCATAAAGGATGGCCGTATTGCTCTGCTCCGCCCTCAGAACCTGGGATTTCTCGAAGCTGTCCATGCGGTCTTTGAGCGTCTTTAGATACCGACCGGGATAGCCGGTAAGGCGCCCGCCCTCCGTATCAAGCCCATGCCGCTTGGTCATGAGCCTGAACAGGTTCCTCCGGAAGGCCTCGTTGTACACGCCGTCAAAGAGCGCGCCGCTGGCTCCACCAGCCTTGAAGCGGGCCACGACCGCGCCGGCTTCTTCGAGAAACCGGATCTCCTCGTCCCGCGTGCTGAAGGCCAAGGGAAGAAGGTAGGTTTCCGGTTCGCCCTCGCGATAGGCCACCTTCACAAAGAGAATCTGCGTGGTCTCTTTGCCCTGCCCCACGGGGATGGTTTCGCGGATGGAAACGTTCTTGATCCGTCGGGCCTTGCCGCCGAACCAGCGGCATCGACGCAGGTACGGCTCCAACACTGTCTCGGCCAGCTTCTCCCGGAACGCTTCGGTGAATCCTCGCTCCCAGGGCCGGGTCATGGCAATGGCCGGGATCTCGACCTCCGCAGCAGCGGCCACACCGCCCTGGTTCCGCTTGAGAATGAGCCAGTAGAAATCGTGGGCTCCGACCGTCAAGGAATATCCCGTCTTGCGGACCATGGGAAAATCGTTTCCGCTGAAGATCTCCTCGGGTTGTACGCCCCGGAATTTCGAGAGGTCCAGTTCCACGGCCTGGGGATACTGCGAGAGATTGATCACGACCAGAATGGTTTCACCGTCGTGTTCCCGGACAAAAGAGAGAATCTTCGAGTTGTCCGAGCGCACAAACTCCAGAGCGCCCCGCCCGAAAGCCCGGTACCGCTTACGGGCGGCCACCAGTCGCTTCATCCACCACAGGAGAGAGGTGTGGTTTCGCTCCTGCGCCTCCACGTTCACGGCCTCGTAGTGATACTCGGGGTCGATCACCACGGGCAGGTATAACCTCTGGGGGTTGGCCCGGGAGAAGCCTGCGTTCCTGTCCGCGCTCCACTGCATGGGCGTGCGGACGCCGTCCCGGTCGCCAAGATAATAATTATCGCCCATGCCGATCTCGTCGCCGTAGTAGATGACCGGCGTCCCGGGCAGCGAGAAGATGATGGCATTGACCAGTTCGACCTTCCTTCGGTTGTTTTGGAGAAGCGGGGCCAGGCGTCGCCGGATTCCCAGATTGATCCGGGCCACCGGGTCGTCTGCGAAAACCCGGTACATGTAGTCCCTTTCCTCGTCCGTCACCATCTCGAGGGTCAGTTCGTCGTGGTTCCTGAGAAACAGCGTCCACTGGCAGTTCTCGGGAATGGCCGGCGTCTCCTCGAGGATGTTCACGATGGGGTAGGAATCCTCCATGTAGGCGGCCATGAAGATACGCGGCATGAGCGGGAAGTGAAAGGCCATGTGACAGCAGTCGCCGGCGCCGAAATAGGAGGCCGCGTCCTCGGGCCATTGGTTGGCCTCGGCCAGAAGCATCCGGTTCTTGTGGCGCCGATCCATGTGTTTTCTCAGGTGCTTGAGAAAGTCGTAGGTTTCGGTAAGGTTCTCGCAGTTGGTCCCCTCGCGCTCAAAGAGGTACGGAACCGCATCCAGCCGGAGCCCGTCCACGCCCATCTCGAACCAGTGGTCCAAAACACGAAGCAATTCCTTGCGGGCCGGCGGGTGATCAAAGTTCAGGTCCGGCTGATGGGAGTAGAACCGGTGCCAGTAATAGGCCTTGGCCACCGGGTCCCACGTCCAGTTCGAAGGTTCAAAATCCTTGAAAATGATCCGGGCGTCGGAATACTGGTCCGGCGTGTCGCTCCAGACGTAATAATTGCGCCAGGAGGAACCGGCCCTGGCCTTGCGGGCCCGCTGAAACCACGGATGCATATCCGAGGTGTGGTTGATCACGAGTTCGGTGATCACCCGGATGCCCCGGTGGTGGGCCTGCCTGAGGAATTCCTTGAAGTCCCTCAGGCTGCCGTAGTTCGGGTTGATGCGGTAGTAGTCGGCAATATCGTAACCATCGTCCCTCAGCGGTGAAGGGTAGAAGGGAAGAACCCAGATAGCCGTGATCCCAAGGTCCTGCAGATAGTCCAGTTTCCTGATCAGACCCCGGAAATCCCCCATGCCGTCATCGTTGCTGTCATGAAAGGCCTTGATATGCAGCTCATAGATGATGGCGTCCTTGTACCAGAGGGGGTCTTGTGTGAGTTCGATCTCTTTCATAACGTATGATGCTGGTGATCGGGTTAGTCAGCAGGTTAGTTGGCTGCCGCGTTGGGGGTCCGTCAATGTCAGCGCGGCCGACGGAGAATTATATCCGTTGGTTGACCAGGCCACCGACTCAGCAGCCCTGCGCTCTTACACGAAATAGTCAAAGTCCGATTCCCTCCGGAGACGCTTGCGCACCTGGAAGATGTGGCCGGGCAGAACCTTCGGGTTCAGCTCCACATAGTTGCGTTCCCCGTGCCAGATGTACTTGCCGTCGCCGAGCAGGTCATGAACGAGGTAAGGCTTCTCCGGGTCGATCTCCAGCTCCCCGATGGGCACCTTCAGCCATCCGCTCTGCGTGTGATAAGGATCCAGGTTCACCACCACCAGCAGAAGACTCTCCATGGATTCGTCGTACTTGATATAAGCCAGGAGGTACTCGTTCTCCACCTCCACGAACCGGAGGTTCCAGGTGGTCTGAAAAGCGGGGTTTTCCTGACGGACGCGGTTGACCCTTGCGATAAAGTCACGGAGATGCCCAGGCTGTTCCCAGTCCCATTGGCGGACCTCGTATTTCTCCGAGTCCTTGTACTCCTCCTTGCCCGGAACTGCTTCGCTCACGGCCAGCTCAAACACGGGCCCATAGACCCCGTAACTGGAACTCAGGGTCGCGGCCAGAAGAAGGCGCATCATGAAGGCCGGCCTCCCGCCATATTGCAGATGCTCCGGCAGGATGTCCGGGGTGTTGGTCCAGAAATTGGGCCTGAAATACTCGCGCTTGTCCCCCTGGGTCAACTCCGTCAGGTAGGATTCAAACTCCCACTTGGTGTTTCGCCAGGTGAAATAGGTATACGACTGGGTAAAGCCAATCTTGGCCAGGCGGTACATGACCGTGGGCCGGGCAAAGGCCTCGGACAGAAAGATGACGTCCGGATAATCACGCCGGATCTCACCCAGCAGCCACTCCCAGAAGACAAAGGGCTTGGTATGCGGATTGTCCACGCGAAAGACCCGGATGCCTTTGTCGATCCAGAAGAGCACCACGTCGCGGAGCTCCTCCCACAGGGGCTGCCAGTGATCCGTCTCGAAATTGATTGGGAGAACATCCTCGTACTTCTTGGGCGGATTTTCCGCGTACTGGACCGTACCGTCGGGCCGCCAGCGGAACCACTCGGGGTGTTCCTTCACGTAAGGATGATCAGGCGAGCACTGGTAGGCCAGATCGAGGGCCAGTTCGATCCCCTGGCTCTTCCCGGCTTCCACGAGGTCCAGGAAGTCTTCCAGGGTCCCGAGGTCGGGATGGATGGCCGTATGTCCCCCCTCCCGGCTCCCGATGGCCCAGGGACTTCCCACATCCTCAGGCTCCGATTCCGGATTGTTGTTCTTTCCCTTCCGCTTGGTCTCGCCGATGGGATGGATGGGCGGAAGGTAGAGCACGTCAAAACCCATGCGACGGATCTCGGGCAGCATCTCGATGCAGTCCCGGAAGCTTCCATGCCGTTCGGGGTCGGTGGTGCAGGAACGGGGAAACCGTTCGTACCATGAACTGAACAGGGCCCGCTTTCGTTCAACCGTGACGAGGAGTTCCCGTTCATAGACCGTGGAAAAACCCCGATCGGGCCAGCGGTCCATCAACTCCGTGAGTTCCGTTCCGAAACAAAGCGCCACGGCCCGGTCCGCGTCCTTTTCCCGCTCGATGGATGCGGCGAGGCTTGAAAGCCGCTTCGCATCTCCCGGTTCCGCCCGCTTCGTCGCCTCCCGAACCAGCAGGATTCCGGCCTTGACCTCCGTATTGACCGTCTGCCCGGCATCGTACTTCTTCTTGAGGTCGCTCTGCCATGAGGCGAAGTGATCCACCCAGCCTTCTACTGTGTAGAGATAGGGGCCGAGGTCCGTGACCTGGAACTCGGCGGTGGCCCGGTCGGCCCCATTGAAACGGCAACGCTTCTCGTGCCATTCCTCGTCAGAGGGCCCCCGGTAGCGGATCACGGCGGCCACCTTGTCGTGCCCGTCAGTGAACACATCGGCGGTCACGCGCACGTTTTCGCCCACCACGCGTTTGGCCGGAAACCGACCGCCGTCGATCTCGGGCTTCACGTTCTCGATCACCACACGCTTTCTTCCGTCAAAGTTCATGAAACTCATGGTATCACATTGATTGGAGCGCTCAAAACCGATCTCATGCAAAGGAACGCGACCCGAGTTTGATTCAGCGAATTACATTGGATGCGCCATAAGAAACGTCTGAACCTCTGAAACAGAGTCGTGCAGGACTCTTCCTCGTACTGGGACGACGTCTGCCTTATCCGCAATCGTTTTTCGGGAAATTACCCGCAACATTCAGATTGCGCGTGAATCCATTCCGGACGTCAAAGGATGTGGTGAGTCCCCAGAATTCTGAGAGACGACGTCAAATAATCGCCGGGACTCAAGCAGACATGGGCTTCCATCTTCTTGCATAGCTGTCCTTCCGCGGAGGGCGGATCGATATGAATAAATCGCTACGAGGTGATGGAAAAATAGGTGGCCTGGATATCTTGGTGGAAGCGGTTGAAGACGCGCTGAATCTTGTCGATGTAACGGGTCAAGCCTTCCGCAGGAAGATCTTCCGGGTTCGTGTTCCGGACAGCCCGGCGGAGCCGGTTCAGGGTCTTCATGGGGTCCTCGTTTCGGGGCAGTCGGCGGAGGCATCCGGCCACCTCGCTGACACAATGATAAATCGACCGGGGAAACTGTTCGTGCTTGAAAAGGAAATGGATTACGTCGGCACCCCGGACCGGGCCGCGGACGTGCTGACGGTACATCTGGTAGCCGGACAAGGACTTCAGGACGCTCATCCACTGGATGTTTTCGAAAGGCCGGAGACTTTCCTCGGGCTCGTTGAGAAGATTCTGGGAGCGGATGTCCACGATCCGACTGGTCATATCCGCCCGCTCGAGGTTTCGGCCAAGTTTCAAGAAGTCGTAGGCATAGTTGTGCGTCATGGTACCGGCCAGAAGCCCGGTGATGAGCTGGGACCTCCGGATGATGGAGGTAAGGTAGACATTCCGGCCCCGCTTTGAAAGGCCGGAATGCATATCCTCCTTCGCATGGAGATAGATGTTGTTGACCTCTTCCCAGGCTTCCCGCGGGATGATATCCCGTATCGTACGGGCGTTTTCCCTGGCCTGCGACAGCGCACTAAGAATGGATCCGGGGTTCCCCTGGTCACTAACCAGGAAACGGATCACGTTTCGCTCCGTTGCCTCGCCATAGCGGTCTGAAAAAAGAGGTTCACTTGCGGTAATGGACACCAGGGGTTTCCATCCCACGGAGACACCTCCGGGAAGGTCGAGAAGCAGCAGGGCATTGACGTTAACCAGACGGGACATGTCCTCTGCGCGCTCGAGGTAGCGCCCCATCCAGTAAATACGTTCGGCTTCGCGGGAAAGCATGCTACAACCCCTTACGACCCACGATCCAGGTGTCCTTGCTCCCACCGCCCTGCGAGGAGTTGACGACGGTCGATCCTTTTCGCAGGGCCACCCGGGTGAGGCCTCCCTGGGTCACGAACATTTCCTTTCCCGAGAGGATGAATGGCCGGAGGTCCACGTGACGGGGTTCCGCGCGGTCGCCCACAAGAGTCGGGGTTGTGGAGATACCCAGGAGTGGCTGCGCGATGTAGTTCCGCGGATCCCTTCGAATCAACCGTGCAAAATGATTCCGTTCTTTCTGGGTCGCATGCGGCCCAATGAGCATGCCGTAGCCGCCGGATTCATTCGCCGGCTTCACAACAAGCTTGTCCAGGTTCTGGATGACGTGCTCTCGCTGTTTCCGGTCAAAACAGAGATAGGTCGGGACGTTCGGGATGAGCGGGTCCTCCCCGAGGTAATAACGAATGACCTCGGGAACATAGGCATACACCACCTTGTCGTCCGCCACCCCCGCCCCGGGCGCGTTGGCCAGCGCAACCTTGCCTTTTTTCCAGGACCGGACCAGGCCGCAGACCCCCAGCATGGAATCCGGATGGAACGCCTCCGGGTCCAGAAAGAGGTCGTCAATCCGCCTGTAAATCACATCCACGCGTTTCGGGCCTTCCACGGTCCGCATGTAAACCACATCGTCACTCCCGACAAAAAGATCCGCACCTTCCACCAGTTCGGCGCCCATCTGCTGGGCCAGATAGGAATGTTCGAAGTAGGCCGAGTTGTAGATTCCCGGCGTGAGGACGACAATCTCCGGATTTCTCACATTGCGGGGCGATAAGGAAGCCAGACACTGCTGTAACTGCAAGGCATAGTCATCGACGGGGTCGATGTCATAGGCCTCGAACATCTCGGGGAAGACGCGTTTCATGATCTGGCGGTTCTCCAGCATGTAGGACACGCCTGAAGGAACCCGAAGATTGTCCTCGAGAACGTACATGGTTCCGTCACTGTCTCGCACCAGATCACTCCCGCAAATGTGTGCCCACACGCCGAGAGGGGGATTCACGCCCATACAAATCTTCCGGAAATTCTTCGATTCCTGCAGCACGGTCTCGGGAAAGACCTTATCCTTGACAATCTTCTGGCCGTGGTACAGGTCGTTGATGAAAAGGTTCAGTGCCCTGACCCGCTGCGTCAGGCCTTCCCGGATACGCTCCCATTCAGAACGCGGAATGATGCGGGGAATGATGTCAAAGGGCCATTCCCGGTCAATGGAACCGGTCTTGTCGGAATAGACCCGAAAGGTGATGCCCATCGTATGGATGGCCAGGTCGGCAGCGGCTTTTCTACGACCCACCTCGTCTGTGGACAGCCTGGAAAGGTATCGGCACAGAGGCCGGGCCCCGTATCGGATTCGGCCCTTTCCCTTAATGAGCTCGTCGAAAAAGCCCGGGCTCTCGTATGGTTTCCAGCGTATTCCGTCTTTTCCCATAGGCAGGATGGGTCCTTCTCTGGCAGACAGCGAGCGTCGCACCACTCTCTAGGGCAATTATAATATCATTGTAAACATCAGCTGACCACCGCATGACACTCTGTGACCATAACATTACGTTGACTGAAGAGGTGCAGGCATGAGTTACTGCGTAGCTATCAAAGTGAACCAGGGCTTGGTGTTTGCGTCCGATTCCAGGACCAATGCCGGCGTGGACCATATTGCAACCTATGGAAAAATGCATACGTTTGATCTCAAGAAAGACCGCTTCGTCTTTCTTCTATCCGCCGGGAACCTGGCTACCACCCAGGCCGTCGTGAACCTTATCGAACGAGACCTCACATCATCGGAGGCCAAGGTTAATCTGAATACCGTGGGCTATCTTTTCGATGCGGCGCACTACGTTGGGCAGATCAGTGTTGGCGTCCAGGAAGAACACCGGGACTTCGTGCGGAAGTCGGGCATCAACGTGGAGGCCAGCTTTATCCTTGGGGGGCGCATTCAGGGCAAACCGCATGACATCTTCCTGATATATCCGCAGGGAAACTATATCAACGCCTCGCCGGAAACGCCTTTTCTCCAGATTGGCGAGACGAAATACGGAAAACCGATTCTCGATCGGGTCATTTCTTCAGACACGTCGCTCGAAGACGCGGCGCGGTGTGCCCTGGTCTCCATCGACTCCACCATGCGGAGTAATATAGCGGTGGGGCCGCCCATTGAACTTGGCATTTTCCGGAAAGAGGAACTGGCCATGGCCCACCGGCTTTCCCTGAACCCCTCTTCACCCCTGTATGCCACCATTCAGAAGGGTTGGAGCGAGGGACTCAGACGGGCCTTTCGGCGGTTACCCCGGTTTGACTGGGAAACAGGCGCCGATTAGGCGCATTGCTGAACGTGCTCGCAGATAATACGGTGAACCAGCCGGAGTTTCTTGACGACGGGCGGTGAAAGCGCAAAGGGATAGGCATCGGGCAGGCCCATGCTCCGGTTAAAAGCATTCATGCCCTCTGTGAGTTGAATCCAATTCTTGATCATGTCTTCAAACGCATCTATTCTTGCCGTTGAAGAGAAGTCTCCGGACTCCAGATGCTCATGAGGATGACCAATTTCCTTCCCCCTTATGGCAAATCCGTATTCATAAGCGGTTTCCAGAGTCATGGCCATGTGAAGATAGTGAGACCAGGTTTCACCCCAGTCTTCCCACGGGTGTGACGAAGCGTACATACTGATGAAACTCGCCGCCCAGCCTGACGGTGGACCCTGACTGTAGTATCGAGCCAGCGCCTGTTCATAATCCGCGCTTTCATCACCAAACCGTTCTCGAAACGTGTCAAGCCAGCCGGTGTTCCGGACCAGCCTGTCCCAATAGTAGTGGCCAATTTCATGCCTGAAATGGCCCAGAAGCGTCCGGTATTGTTCCCGTAAGGTCTCCCGGGCTTCCTCTCGAGCGATGGGGTCGGCCTCCGCGATATTAATGGTGATAACCCCCTGATTGTGGCCCGTCATCACCCGGTTCGGCTGGCCGATGTCTGCGGAAAATTCAACTCCGGACTGGGAATCCTCAAGAAATTCAAAGGCCAGACCATTTATGGGGTCCTGTTCCCGGCCGATCAGGGGGAGACCCAGGGTCAGGATGCCGTAGATCAACCTCCGTTTTGCCTGTTCAATTCGGAACCATAAAACCCGGTTCCGCGGAATCGACAGATTGGGAATGACCCGGTTCAACCGGCACGAACGGCAATACACGTTCCTGTCATCGACAGGGACCATCCAGTTACAGACCTCCTGCTGCTCGTAGTTCCGGCACTTCCTGTAGGCCCGGGCATCCCCGGCGGGCAAATGCGCGGTCCACACTCCATCCGCCCCGGGCATCAGAGGCGCCATCACGTTGCGGTCTGGAAGAAACCCAAGCTCCCTCTGACAGCTCAGACACCGGGAGTTTTCGAAATAAACCGCCTGTCCGCATTCACATGAAAATCTCTTCATCGTATCGGACCCAAAAGACCTGTCTTCCGTGCCCTCCTCCAACACCGTCATGATACCATCCGAAAGGGGAAGCCCCCAGGAAGCTGGCCCTCGGGATTCGCGATTTGGCCCGGTTCAGGAAGTCTCCACACCCTGGTCGTTTTGCGTCTGACGGACCGGTAACGAAACGGCTGACCTCAGGTGAAGGTCTCTCTGCGGGAACGGAATCTCGATACCGTTCTTCCTGAAGTTGCGGACCAGCGCACAATTGATTTCCGACCTGATCTTTCGATGCGCCTTTGGATCCGAGATCCAGCACCGGAGCACAAGGTTCCAGGATGAATCCCCGAAGGACATGAAATGGACCTGGGGTTCCGGTTCGGCCAATACACTGTCATTTTCATCGGCCACTTCCCGGATGCTCCGCAGGACCGTGTCCAGGTCCGAGCTATAGGAGACGCCGACCTCCACGTTGAGCCTCACCTTCTTGTCTCCGTAAGACCAGTTCGTCACCTGGTTTGCGATAAATTCCGAGTTGGGAACGATGATGGCAATGTTGTCGACGGAACGGATCGTAGTGGAACGCATATTGATATCCAGCACATCACCCTCGGTTTCGCCAACCGTAATGCGGTCGCCCACCGAGATGGGGCGTTCGAAGAGAAGAATCAGGCCTGCAACAAAATTGGAGACCACGTTCTGAAGCCCGAAGCCCACCCCTACCGAAAGAAGCCCAAAGATGACCGCCAGACCGCTCAGGTCGATGCCAATGAATTGAAAGGCCACGATGGCGCCGATAATCCCGAGGGAATAGCGAACAATGCGCTCAAGGTTGTACTGGATACCCTCTTCAACGTGAAATCGGGCAAGCAGGCGCCGCATCAGGATGCGCGTGAGGCCGTTGGCCAGAAGGATAAACCCGAGAAAGACCCCCAGAAAAAGAAACAACGAGGCGATCGTAACGGGCGTCTGGTTTACGGTAAAAAGCGTGAATTTAAATGTAGCCCGGAGAACCTCAAAAAACTCGGCAGGCGTCATGGCGACGGGTTCCTTTCTCCGCCAGGAAGTTTTTTAAGTATCTCACATCCGGCCCCATCAGGTCCCGCCTGGACTGCCCTCGGGAAAACCGAGAAACCCGTGGGGGAACCCAAAAACAGCACGGCGCGGAATCCTTTTACGTGGTCTTCGGGGTACACCGGAATTGGAGCTACCACCCGCACGGCGGTCCGAAGGGACCTGAATCCATCGTCTTCGGCGTGATTCGTAAAGCCCCCGGGGGGACGCCAAAAGGGTTGAGCCCCTACCGGTCGTGTCCAGCAGTAACGGTAATGCGGCCGGGCCCTCCCTGTGGGCCTCTTTCGGAATGCCTCACTTGCAGAAACTGATCCACGACCCAGAGGTTGGTCAGGAGATGCCCGGAGATCCGTGAGGTCGTGAATATCGATTCACCGTCTGCCATGGCAAGGTACGGGACAATCTGGTCGGCAAGGTACGGGTCCAGGCAGGCCTCCGACTGAAGGTATTCAAGACACTCCCGGGCGGCCTCCTCCCCCACGGTTTCTGCTCTTTTGCCCCTCGCGCCAAGCGCGGAGAAGCCCGCTGTGACGTTCTCAGCCTCGACCTTAAGAAATATATACGTCCCCGGCACGGGCGAAGGGACCGAACGGGTTTCGATGCCGGCATCGAGCTCCTTGCTTCGAAGCACCGCGAGGGCCGCCTGCCTTTGACGTTCGGCAATGCTCAAAGGCAGGTTGGCCACGGCCGATATCCCGGTAACACGCCGCAGCCGGCCCCGTTCCAGGGCCAGAAGGTTCCCGGCCTTTTTGGCGGGCCGAACCCTTAGGGTCACCCGGCCCCCACCGCCGGGATAGAAGCCGTAACTTTCGATATCCGCCTGAACACGGACTCCGAGCCTTTCGAGCATGGGGAGAAAAACCGTGCTGAAATAATCAAACGTCGGGCTGAAGGCCGCGTGCGTACCGCCACAGACCGTGACCCTGGACTCCGCATCTGAAAAAACAACCGCAGGAAGGATGGCCTGGAGCAGCAGGGCTGTCGAGCCGGCGGTTTGGATATCAAAGCGATAGGTTCCGGGAATGACCGGACCCGGCTTGAAAGTGAGTTCGCTCGAACCTCTCCGGTCGCCTGTAACGCTGCCGCGGGACAGGGTCCGGAGCGCCTCCACGCACATCAGATGCTGGGCCCTGAGGCCGGGCCTGGGACGCAACCTCCGGATGTGGTACAAATGGAACGGTCGAGCAAGCACACAGGAAAGCCCCAGGGCCGTGCGAAGGACCTGCCCCCCTCCCTCGCCGTAACTGCCATCAATCGAGAGCACGGTCACCTCCCCCTGCGAAAGCTCCATCGTAAAAGGCGTTCAGGGCTTCCCGTCGGAGCGCTTTCCCATGGTCCTCGTAACGCGCCGAGAAATGCATCGGCACCAGCCCCTTCACGCCGGCTTCGCGTCCCAGCCGACCGGCCTGGCGGGCCGTAAGATGGAAGGTCCTTCGGGCCCGTTCGATATCCGCCTCGAGGAAAAAGGTTTCTATAAAAAGCAGGTCGGCGTCCCGCGCCAGGTCGACGATACGCCGTGCATTCTCCGGTTCATCAATGGCGTCCGTCACGTAGGCGATTTTCTGACCGGGAACGGTGCGAAGAACCGCAGCCTTCAATTGACCAAGGGGCACCACACGGTGATGCTCCTTTTTCTGGTCGCACCACTGGATCTCAAACGGGGTATCATCCGGCACACCCCGCAGAACTGCGGACTTGAGTTCGCGGAGCCACGGTCCGGTGGGCAGGCCAAGATCGTCCAGACGGTTCTTCCATATATTTATATGTATCTTCTCCTCCAGCGCGAACGCCAGGCAGGGCACCCGGTGTTCCAGTTCCACGGCCCGGACGCAGAAGGTTTCCTCGTCCAGGAGGACGCCATCGGCCAGCCCGGGAGGAGGCTCTGCCTCGCGCCTGAACCGGGCCTTGCACCGGAACCGGGCCCTGTGGGCCTGTGAAGGCGAAAGCATCTCAGTGACCAGAAGCGTGAAGTCCGTGTCATAGTTCTCGACCAGATTCCAGGTATAGGCCGCCAGTTTGTGTTCAACCCGGTCGATGACCCCGGGCGGGCCATAGAGCCGGAGCGTGTGATCGCGGCCGAGCAGGATACGAAGCAGGTGGTCGAACCCGATGAAATGGTCCATATGCGTGTGCGATACAAAGATATCGCTGACACGAAGGACCCGGCCGGGAGAAAGCGTATGAATGTCGCCGAGGTCCATGAGCAGGGCCCGCCGGTCGTAAAGAAAGTCGACATAGAGCACAGGGTCGCCGACGGCGCCGTTTACGAGGTGCGGATGAAGGACCGGTTTCATACCCTGAGCATGGACATCAGACGGGTCGCGTCTTTCGGGGCATGGGCAAAGGCGTCGTTGTTGAAGTAGATGAAGACATCGCAACCCCGCTTCAGGAAGTTCCGGATACACCGCGCATCCGCCTTCAGCTCGGCTTCGGTGTAACCGGAATCGCACCGGCCGCCGTGACCATGCCGCCGGAGATAGAGGAAATCAGAGGTGAGGGGGGGGGTAGCGTTCCAGGGAGGCCAGTCCGCACTGCACAGGGCGTAGCCCTTCAGGCGAAGGGCCTCCACCACCTCGGGAACCAGCCAGCTCTCGTCCCGGAATTCGAAGGCCTGCCGCACCTTGTAGGGTTCGAGCAGATCAAGAAAAATCCCCAGCCTGTCACCGGCCCGCGCAAAGCCCGGAGGAAACTGCCACAGAACCACGGCCAGTTTCTTCCGGAGCCTGAGCGCGACGTCAAAAAACCGCGCAAGAGGCTCTTCAACCTGAGCCAGACGCTTGACATGCGTGATGAAACGGCTCCCCTTCAGGCTGAAGGCATATTCGTCCGGGCTTTCGTCGTGCCATTTAAGCATGGTTTCAGGCTTGGGTAGCCGGTAGAAGGTGACATTCATTTCCACGGTATCGAAATGCTCCCGGTAATACTCGAACCAGCGGCGTTTCGAAAGATCGGAGGGATAGAAGCGTCCCTTCCAATGGTCGTACATGAAGCCGCTGCATCCCACCTTCACGGCCGGCCGTGGCGATGGGGATTTGCCGGAGGCCACCCCCATTTCATTTCCTTTTCTTTGAGAGAAATTTCTTCAATCGCCGATAGTCCAGGGTGTTGATGACATCCTCTTTCTCCAGCCAGCCTCGGCGGGCACTACCCACTCCGTACCGGACAAGGTCGAACTGGTCTGAAACGTGGGCGTCCGTGTTGATCGCAAGAGGAATCCCGAGCCCTTTGGCCGCCCGGGCATGGTGCTCGTTCAGGTCCAGCCGGAGCGGATACGCGTTGATTTCCATGATCGTCCCGGATTCCCGGGCCGTGGCGAGCACGCTATCCATGTCCACTTCGTAGGCCTCGCGCTCCCCGATCATCCGGCCCGTGGGGTGGGCCAGCATCGTCACCAGCGGGTGGCGCATGGCCTTCACCAGCCGTGCGGTCTGCTGGTCGCGGGACTGCTTGAACCCCGAGTGAACGGAAGCCACCACAACGTCCAGTAACCGGAGGACGCGGTCCGCAAGATCCAGCCGGCCGTCACTTCGAATGTCGACCTCTATCCCCTTCAGAATACGAAAACCCTTCAGTTTCCTGTTGACGCGGTCAATCTCCTTCACCTGGTCCAGAACCTGATCTTCCGTTAGACCCCCGGTCACACCCAGCCCCTTGGAATGGTCGGTCACGGCGATGTACTCGTATCCCCGGCGTTGGGCCTCCCGCGCAATGGTTTCGATGGAATGGGCGCCATCCGACCAGTTGGAGTGGACGTGAAGGTCGCCACGGAGGTCCTTCAGCTTGACAAGGCGCGGGAGCTTCATGGCCTGGGCCGCCTCGATCTCTCCCGTATCTTCCCGGAGTTCAGGTTCAATATACGGAAGACCGAGGGTCGTGTAGATATCCTGCTCACGCGCACCGCCCAGGCGCTTCGTATCTTTCTCCCGGAAGATCCCGTATTCATTGATCTTGAAGCCTTTCTTGACCGCCAGCTCCCGCAGCCTGATGTTATGGGCCTTGCTGCCCGTGAAATACTGGAGGGCCGCACCCAAAGAGGTCTTATCCACGACCCTGAGGTCCACCTGCAGCCCTTCGGAGAGCACGATGCTGGATTTCGTATGGCCGTGAGCGATCACTTCGACCACCGGCGGAAGCGACACAAAGGCTTCCATCACCTTTGCGGGCCGTACTGATGTGGCCAGAATATCAATGTCCTTGACCGTTTCCTTCCACCTTCGAAGGCTCCCGGCGAGAGCGATTTCCTCGAGCGGGGCCTTCCGCTTGAGTTGAGCCACGATGTCCTCGGCCAAAGGCAGCACCCTGCCGATGGGATGACGCTCGCGGCCTTTCTTCAGAAATTCAAGACCCTTCAGAATGTTCTGTTCCGTCTTTTCCTTGATCTTCGGAAGCTCACGGAGCCGTCCCTCCCGGGCGTTTCGTTCGAGCTCGATCAGACTCGTGATGTGCAAGTGCTCATACAGAAGCTTCACGGTCTTGGGACCGATACCGGGGACAGCCATCAGGTCGAATATTCCCTCGGGAAATTCGGACCTCAACCTCTTCCAGGCCCCGATCTCTCCGGTTTCGCAGTATTCCGTGATCTTGTCCGCAAGTTCCTTCCCCACGCCGGGAATATCCAGGAGGTCTTCATGCGAAAGGGAGGAGACCTCCTGCTGAAGGACCTCGAGGTTTTCAGCGGCCCTGCGGTATGCTCTGATCTTGAAGGGGTTATCTCCCTTAAGTTCCAGCAGGTCCGCCATTCTCCCGAATATGGTGGCAATCTCCTGATTCTTCATGAAAACATCGTCGCACAAATTCAGGCCTTCCACTACTCCATATTTCGTAAAGGGAACCGCTCTCACCATCCGGGCGTGCAGATATCCGTATCGTTGTCAAGCTTCCGGGCCCGTTCGTGAATTTCTCATTTTTTGCGTGTTTCAGGGCGTCTTCCTTTTCGACACGGGATAAGTCGTGTGGCTTCAACTTGAAACGGGTTCCAGGGTGATAAGGAGTGAGGAGGCCTACACCGCTTTGCCTATTTCACTGGCAGTCACAAGTTCTGTCGCCCCTGGTCTGGCCACGCCGTGTGGACAACCTGTCCATAAATATTCCGGGGGGTCGTTGAGCGATCTCTGAATCAGTAATTAGGAGTGGAGGCGTTTCGTTTTGATTCATACGGGTATGTAATAATGGAACCAAACAGCGCTCAGGAGCATGCCCGTGGAACGACATACACAGGTCAACATCTGGTATTTCATACTGGCGGCGATGGCCGTCATGTGGCTCCATCAGTTTTACGTGGAATCCACCCAGATTGAGCACATGCCGTACAGTGATTTTCAGGAGCAGCTCAAGAAGGGAAACGTGGATGAGATTTCCATCGATGACCAGTTCATCCGGGGCACCCTGAAGCAGGCCCTGCCCGATGGAAGGACCCGTTTCTATACCACCCGGGTTGAGCCGGAACTGGCCAAGGACCTGGAACAGTACGGCGTCAAGTTCAAGGGAGTCATCCGGGATACCTTCTTCCGTGACCTGCTCTCCTGGATCCTTCCGGCCCTTATTTTCTTCGGGATATGGATCTTTGTCATCCGCCGTTTTGCGGAGAAACAGGGGATGGGCGGCGGATTCATGTCCATTGGCAAGAGCAAGGCCAAGGTTTACGTGGAGACGGACACGAAGGTTACCTTTGAGGATGTCGCCGGCGTGGACGAATCCAAGGAGGAACTGAAGGAAGTGGTCGGGTTCCTGAAGGATCCCAGGAGTCATGGCCGGCTGGGCGGACGGGTGCCCAAGGGGGTCCTCCTGGTGGGACCTCCCGGCACGGGGAAGACCCTTCTTTCCCGGGCCGTGGCCGGGGAAGCCTCTGTTCCTTTCTTCTCCATCAATGGTTCGGAATTTGTCGAAATGTTCGTGGGGGTGGGTGCGGCGCGGGTGCGTGACCTTTTCGAACAGGCCCGACAGAAGGCGCCGGCGATTATTTTTATCGATGAACTCGATGCGCTCGGTAGGGCCCGGGGAGCCTATCCTTATGGCGGTGGACATGATGAGAAGGAGCAGACCCTGAACCAGCTTCTGGTGGAGATGGACGGGTTTGATTCATCCACAGGACTCGTGCTTCTGGCCGCGACAAACCGGCCGGAGATCCTGGATCCTGCCCTTCTGAGGGCGGGCCGTTTCGACCGCCAGGTTCTGGTGGATCGGCCGGACCGGACGGGCCGGGTCCAGATCCTGAATGTGCACATGAAGAAGATCCAGAAGGGAAGCGATGTGGACCTCGAAAAGATCGCGGCCCTGACCCCGGGCTTTTCGGGTGCAGACCTTGCGAACCTGATCAACGAAGCCGCTCTGCTGGCGACCCGCAGGCAGGCGGACGCCGTGGGCATGGACGACTTCACGGGCGCCATTGAGCGCATCGTGGCCGGGCTCGAAAAGAAAAACCGCCTCCTGAACCCGATGGAGAGGCAGGTCGTGGCCCATCACGAAATGGGGCACACCCTGGTGGCCATGGCCTTGCCGGGGAGTGACCCGGTGCACAAGGTTTCCATCATTCCCCGCGGTATCGGTTCCCTGGGCTACACCATCCAGCGCCCGACCGAAGACCGTTTTCTCATGACCCGGGAGGAGTTGGAGAACAAGATGGCCGTGCTCCTTGGCGGACGGGCCGCCGAACACCTGATCTATGACCATTTGTCGACCGGGGCTTCAGATGATCTGGCCAAGGCCACAGACATCGCCCGAAGCATTGTGATGCGATACGGCATGGATGAAAAGCTGGGTCACGTGGTCTACGAACCGGAACGCCAGAGCATGCTCGGCCCTTCCATGGACAACTTCAGGCCACGCCAGTACAGCGAGGATACGGCCCGGGAGATCGACTGCGAAGTCCGTGGCATTCTGAAGAGAGTCTTCGAACGGTCCCGGGGGATTCTTGAAACGAACCGGGCCATCCTCGAAAACGGCGCCCGCTTGTTACTGGAAAGGGAAACCTTGGGAGAAGGGGACCTGGAAACGTTGAGAGGTCAACTGGTCAAGACCTCCTGAGACAGACGACACTTCCTCGCGGCTCCCTGGATGGCGTCGTCCGTCTGGAACCAAAAAACGGAATGCCACGGTACAGACGGTTCGACGTGAGCTGCAGAGTTGAATATCCCGGCCGAAAAAGTCGACAGATAAAGAACACCTTTTTTACGAAGGAGGCCAAGCATGTCCAGGAACCCCGGTTTATGGCGGACAGCACCCCGCGTCACCCTGCTGTTCTTCCTATGGGTCGTGGCTTTCGGGAAGTCCCCGGCAGAAGGAGGCTGGTTCGGGGACAGCCTGGAACTCCTGCTGGACATGGCCGGGGAAGAGAAGGGGACCTCGCTGACGCTCGAGGATATTGGAGCAGGATTGAAGGAAGCCCTGTCCGTGGGTTCGGACCGCGTGGTGGAGGCCCTGGGCCGGACGGACAGCTTCAACCTTGATCCGGAAATTCATATTCCGCTTCCCGACGAATTCACGACCGTAAGAACCATGATGGGGAAGCTGGGCATGGCCGGTCTTCTGGACGATCTCGAACTCAAGCTGAATCGGGCCGCCGAAACAGCCACGCCCAGGGCCAAGGCTCTGTTTCTGGACGCAATTTCAAAAATGACCTTCGAGGATGTTCGGGCCGTGTTCCATGGGCCCGACGATGCCGCAACCCGGTATTTTGAGAAAAGCATGTCTTCGGACCTCGCCGCGGCCATGCGCCCCATCGTGGAAAGGGTTCTGGCGGAGGTGGGAGCGGTGCGGGCCTACGACAAGGTGATGGGCCAATACCAGGCCCTCCCCTTTGTCCCGGATATCAAGGCGGACCTCACGGAACATGTGGTCCAGAAGGGGATGGACGGGATATTCCTTTACATGGCCAGGGAAGAGGCGGCCATCAGGAAGGACCCGGCCAAACGGACAACCGAAATCCTGAAACGGGTCTTCGGTTCGAAAGAATAGGGCCCGGAACCCGTCCCGTGGTCCGAACCCGCTGTCCCTGGTGCCTTGGGGATCCCCTTTACGTCGAATATCATGACAAGGAATGGGGCGTGCCCCTTCACGACGACCTGCTCCTGTTCGAGATGCTCATCCTGGAAGGGGCCCAGGCTGGATTGAGCTGGCTGACAATATTAAGAAAGAGACCCTGGTACCGTGAAGCCTTCGACGGCTTCGACCCGGAGAAGATGGCGCGCTACGGCACGGGCAGGGTCGACCGTCTTCTGCAGAATCCAGGCATCGTCCGGAATCGGCGGAAGGTAGAGTCCGCGATACAGAACGCCCGGGCCTTCCTGGAGCTTTCCGCAGAATTCGGAACTTTCCGGGAATATCTCTGGCGATTCGTGGACGGAAAGCCCATCCGGAACCATTGGCGGACACTGGGCGAAATACCGGCCCGGACGCCGGCTTCCGACTCCTTGAGCAAGGATCTGAAGAAACGAGGATTCAGTTTCGTCGGTTCGACCGTCTGCTATGCCTTCATGCAGTCCGTCGGCATGGTGAACGATCACCTGGTGGATTGTTTCCGATACAGGGCGCTCGGAAACAAAGCAGATCGATTCCAGGGCTAGGTCGTCGGGGCTCTCCGGGACGCTGGTGAGCCCCATCGAATGCCCGGTTCAAGAACTCATTCCGAGAGACGAACCTTCGCGACTCACCACTCAACGGCGGGCAAACAGAACATCCTCAGAAATCCCACCGATACCCTGAAGTGACATAGTAATTGGTGGAAACCCTGGTGTCGCCGGGGAGGTCCTCATTCGACCATTCGCCTCCGCCCTCGAGCTCAAACCGCAGGTGTCTTCCGAGGCGGTAGTCCGTCCTCAGGGACGGTCGCACGGAAATTTCCTCGCCGGCGTCTCTGTCATTTAGACGGTAATCCAGCCTGACCCTGGGGTTGATCCGCCAGGCGCGATTCACGGGATAGCGGGTATTGAGGTTAAGGGAGTAAGTCTTGTGAGTATGGCCTTCAAAATAGCGGAGGTCGACAATGCCGATATCGCCTTCCTTGATGAGGCTGCTCCCCGTGACCTGAAACGATACCGAGTACTCAATGCCCGTACCCTCCACGGCCTCAACCCCCCCTGAAGCGCGGCTGTCGCCAATCTCGGAGATGGTCGCATCGCCGCTCAGCTGAAGCTTCTCGGTGACGGGTTTGGATACCCCAAGGCTCGCGGAGCGACTGATGGGAGAACGGTCGCGGGCCAGTTTCCGGAGCGTGCTGTCATCATAGATATCGTTCAGGGACCTCAGGGAATCCGTAAGCTGGCCCTGAAGAGCGTTGCTTGTGGTGAGAACGGGGCTTCGCCGGTAATCCAGAGAGATGTTGATCGTGGACCGATCTTCAAAGACCAGGGTTCCCAGCACCAGGCCTGTGTTCAGCTCGTCGAACAGAACGTCATAGTCCACAAGACCGAAAAAGGAACGTCTCGGATGGAAGTACCGCACTTCGCCTCCCACGGCCCGTCGGTCCTGAATCCCGTCGGCCGTCTGCTCGACCGCATAGATATTGAAGTCCCAGTGTTCAAGGAAGGTACCGATATCCATGTTTACGCCATAGAAACCCTTTTCGGTTTCCACGCTGGTCTTCGTCGACGACGAAACCGGGTACCCTCCCACGAGGTTCAGGCGAAGCCTGGAAAAGAGCTGAAAGCCCAGGTGCGCTCCGTCGAAACGGCCCAACACCCCGCCCGTGCTCTGGCTCTGGCGCCCGACCCGGCCGGCAACGCGGTTCTCCCACCCGGCCGCATCGATGTAGAGGGCGCTGATGCTGGCCTCGTCCTCACCTCTGCGAAGAAAATTGTTTTCATAGCCGCCGGTAAACCGGGCCTGCGTGTCAAAACGTTGGGTGCGTACCCGGCCGGTGATATCGAGATCCGATGAAAGGGCGGAGCGGTTGGTCATAACCCCCAGCTCGTCTTCATAACTTTCATCATAGGTATAAAACTGCGAGAAGCTTCCCCGAACTTCCTTTCTGCTCCGCTCGCTGACCTCGCCCTTTAATTTTTCCTTGGCCGGAGCCTGGGCGAGAAGAAGTCCGTCGAGCCGCTGCTGGACACGAACCGCTCCCTCGGTTTCAGGATAGAGCTTGAGGTACCTCTGGTATTCTGCCACCGCATGGGCCATCTGGCCGTTCCGCTCCCGTGCGAGTCCCAGGTATTCCAGGGCATCCGGGTCGAATTTGGGATTTGCCGAGGTCATTACCTTTGTGTATAGCTGGATGGCCCTCCGGTAATCGCCGTTGGCCATGGCCACCCGGGCTTCCTCCATCCGTGCCGCGAGTTTTTCCTCGGATTCTGCGGTTCCGGGGGGCGGTTCCGCGATTTCAGTCGGCGCTTTCTCTGTTTCGACGAGCACGGCTCCTTCAGGGCCATGGAACGGGGCCGAAGGGGGGCCGGCCTTCAGGATCCGGTTGGCTGACTCTTCCCGTTCCTTGCGGGAAACCCGGCTGACCCAGGCCTGGGGATAGTCCTTCCCAACCCCGGCCATGTGAAGAACAGCCGCCTCCCGCGTCGGGAAGAAACCGAGACGAAGCCGGTGCCACCGGGTTCCCTCGAGGCTGAAGGTCGTGGTGTAGAGCCGGTATCCTCCGAAGGCTTCAAGGTCGGGTACCTTCTCGGCCGTGAAGGGTTCCAGGGAAGAGGCCAGATTGACCACATAATTCAGCTGGGTTCCGGCGTCGGCCACAATCGCGTCGGACGGAGCGGGCTCTTCCGGCGTTGTCCCGGACGGAGGCGGGGCGGCCTTTTCTGACGGTTTCGCTGGAATGGGCCGGGCTTCCCGTACCGAGCGCTCCTCTTCCCCGGGAGCCAGTTGGGTCACGAATGCAGACTTGTAATTACTGCGGATGCTTTCGAGGAAACGTTCTCCTTCCTTTCGGGAATCAAAAAACCCAAGGCGAAGCCGGTACCAGAGCACGTCCCCGGCCATATACCGGGAGATGTAAAGTCGGTGCCGGGACATCTTGTCCAGGGCCGGGAGAGCCTCAACGTTGATGGGGTCCGTGGTCCACAAGAGGTTGATGGCATACCGCTCCCGGTTGGACGTGACCTGCTCGGGCAACTCTACAGGCTCCGGCTTTTTCGGAGCCTCAGCCGCCGCGGGTGTTTCACCCTTGATCGCCACAACCACGCTCCGCCCGTCGCTGCCGCCGGAAACATTGAAAGCCACCGTTCGTTCAAAGGTCAACACCAGTTCCGGACTCCCGGGGATGGAGAGGTCCAGGTGGGCTTCGAGCAAAGGAAGCGCAGGCCGGCCGTTCACCGACACCTTCTCCGGTCTATCGCTCTCCGGAACAGACTGTGTGGGCGAAACAACTCGCTTCAGACGAATCGTGACCACCCTCCCTTTTTCAAGGGGGGCATGGGACACATACCGCAGGGGCTGCGTGAAGCGGACCTGGATCTCTCCACCCGTTTCGTTTTCTGAAAGGGAAATCTCGTCGATCAGGCGTGTTTCGGCATACAATCCCTGAAACGGAAGCAACAGCAGCACCAGCAAGAAAAGGGAGCCGACCCGTCGAGCCAAAGTCCTGTTCAGCTCATCGAGAAGACATCCCCGTAAAGCAAATTTGTGAAGAATGAGCATATTTTTTTTCTTTTTCCTTCTGCGCCCGGAAGCGCTAATTGGATCGGAAACCGAAAAGGGTTTTCATCGCACCGGCAGCCCGTCGCCCGGCCCCCATGGCACTGATGACCGTAGCCGCCCCTGTGACGATATCGCCGCCGGCAAAAACACCCGGCATGGACGTCTCCAGTCGTTCATTGGTCGCAATATACCCGCGGGCGTCCAGCTTGAGCGAGCTCGTCTGGCCGATGATGGGGTTGGCATTGGTTCCCAGGGCATAAATGACCATATCCACCTCGATCACGTGCTCGGTTCCGGGGACCGTGGAGGCCTTTCGTCGGCCCGAGGCATCGGGTTCACCGAGTTCGGTCCGGACACAGGAAAGGCCACGCACCGAGCCCTGGCCATCGTTCAGGATCTCAAGAGGAAGGGTGAGCCATCGGAATTCTACGCCCTCCTCTTCCGCATGCCGCAGTTCTTCAAGTCGTGCAGGGCTCTCTGAACGGCTGCGCCGGTACAGACAATAGGTCTTCTCCGCGCCGAGGCGCGCGGCCACCCGCAATGCATCCATGGCCGTATTGCCCGCGCCGATCACGGCCACGCGGCGCCCCGTATGCACAGGTGTGTCCGTGCAGGGGAAATTGCAGGCTTTCATCAGATTGCATCGCGTCAGAAACTCGTTGGCCGAAAGAACTCCGTTCAGGGACTCACCGGGAATACCCATGAAAGAGGGATAACCGGCGCCGGTACCGATAAAGACCGCCTCAAATCCCATATCCTTCTTCAGCTCTTCTATGGTTAAAAGCCGCCCGATGAGGGCATCGCATTCGAAACGAACCCCGAGTCTCTTCAGATTTTCCACTTCAGCATCCACCACATCGTTCGGAAGGCGAAATTCGGGAATGCCGTACTTGAGCACCCCGCCCGGTTCATGCAAGGCTTCGAATACCGTAACCTCACAACCCGCCCGCACCATGTCCGCGGCACAAGCAAGACCCGCCGGACCCGAGCCGATCACGGCCACCTGTCGGCCGGTTCTTGCGCCCGTCCGTTCGAGGTGCCAGCCTTCACGAATGGCCAGGTCCCCGAGCCACCGCTCCAGATTGCCGATGGCCACGGGTGCCAGTTTCCTCCCCACCGTGCACGAACCCTCACACTGGTCCTCCTGGCGGCAAACCCGGCCGCAGACCGCGGGCAGCGTGGTGGACCGGGTCAGGATTTCGTAGGCTTCCCTGAAATTTTTCTCCTGGATCCGCCGGATGAATCCCGGGATGTTGATGGACACGGGGCACCCGGTTACGCAACCGGGCTTGCTGCATCCGAGGCAACGATTGGCTTCGTGCAAAGCCTGGTCCCGGCTGTATCCCTCGGCCACCTCCCGAAAACTCCTGACTCGAATTTCGGGGGCAACCTCCGGAAGAGGGGTCCTGTCCTGCGGAATGCTCCTTAGCGTTTTTTTTACCGTGCTCATGAGGCACCTCCCGTTGCCTGACCGACCAGGCGGCAGTGATCGCGATGGCGGAGCCACCGTTCCATGGCGAGTCTTTCGTCTTCCTTGTATCTTCCGAGGCGGTTAATCAGTTCATCAAAATCCACCTGATGTCCGTCGAAGTCGGGACCGTCCACACAGCCCAGTTTCATCTGCCCGGCCACGGTCACGCGGCATCCTCCGCACATCCCGGTGCCATCCACCATGATCGGGTTCAGGCTTACCGTGGTCCGGATACCAAAGGGTCGGGTGACATCCGAACAGAACTTCATCATCACCGGGGGTCCAATGGCGATCACCTCGTCGATATCCGGATGACGGGAAATCACCTCTCTCAATCCGTCCGTGACCAGCCCGCGGATCCCTGCGGACCCGTCATCCGTACACACGAGGTACTCGTCCGTGAACGCCCGGAACCGGTCTTCCCAAAAGACGAGGTTCCTGCTTCTGAAACCGACGATCCCAATGACGTAGGCCCCGTTCAGCTTGTGAGCCCGGAGTTGGGGATAAGTGGGAGCTACCCCCAGCCCTCCGCCGATGCACACCACCTTACGGGCCTGCCCGATGTGGCTGGGCATCCCCAGGGGCCCCGCGATCCCGGCAAGATGCGCTCCCGGACGACACATCGCCTGCATCTCGCGCGTGGTCTTTCCCACGGCCTGGATCACCATGGTGATGGTTCCCTTTTCGCGGTCATAGTCCGCGATGGTGAGCGGTATACGCTCCCCGGTCTGGTGCGTTCGGACGATTACAAACTGGCCGGGCTGGGCCGCCTTGGCGAGCAAAGGGTGTTCCACTTCGATGGAGAAGGTAATGTCTGAAAAATCTTCCCTTTTTTTTATCTGATGCATGATTCACCTCCAGAGTTCGAGTGTCTTGGTCTTTTGGGCCTTTGGTGATGGATATCCATGATGGGCTACCTGCCCGACGGGGCCTTGCCCTTGTCCGGCATCGGATCGCACGGCAGGTTCGTTTCAGGAAGGGGAACGGCCACCACGAGGCTCCTGAAATCGCTCCCCTGGCCCACCTTGAACTGGACCGGGTGGTTGAACGACAACGTCAGATAGGGCCCCCCGGTGATGTCGCCTTCGTAGGTCACCTCCACCAGGGGCGCAATCTCCGAGGCCGGCGGCTTGATCGCCTCGCGTTTGAAGAGGGCGTTCGCATCCCGGGGATTCACGGCAATGGGTTCCAGGTGAATCCGCAACTCATCCCCGGCGGTCTCAGGAAAATGCCGGACATACCGGACCGGGAAGTTGAAGCTTACGGTGACAAGCGCGCATTCGTCGCCGTCCGCAATACGGACCTCACTGAGAACCCGGTCACGAACGGGTTGCGAAAGAGCCGCCTGGGCCAGCAGGATCGCGCCCAGTAAGAGCAAAGCAAGAAGGGTCAACAAACGGTTTCTGGTCATAGATTTACCAACTCCCTGAACTGACTCTGTGTTCTCCTGAACGGGAACGATATATGGTCCTGAGCGTGGAATCCGTATAGGTGTGGCAGGCCCCCGTACAATCCCGAAGTTCGCTGGCCGTGTAATAGGCGCCATTCACAACCTTTCTGTGGTCGCTGGAACGGAAATCGTTCGCGTGGCAACCGGCGCAGTCAGGTTTATAGGCCGCACTGGTCCACGTGGCGGTCTGACTGTTGGAGGTATGGCAGAAGATGCACGTAACCGACGAGTTATGGTTGCCGGGGTAATCGGGGCTGGAATGCCGATACGACAGCACCGGCAGCCAGCTCAACGTGCTGTGGCACTCGTTGCATTGCACGGTGGTCTGGAAATGACCGGATGGTTTTCCCGTGGCGCGGGTCCCGTCATGGCAGGATGAACAGGATCCGGTGAGGGTTCCGTGGTCCACGTTCACCTGGGTCCAACTGGTCGTAACGTGGCAGTCGTCACAAACGTTCCCGCTGCTGATGTGGGTTGCGCTCTTGCCGGTGGCCGTAATCCCGTTATGACAGGAATAACAGGTACCCGTCACCGCCGTGTGATCCACCGCGGCGTTCAGCCAGCTCGTCGTCGTGTGGCAGTCATCGCAGATGCTGGTGCTTGCCATATGGGTTGCGGACTTGCCGGTGGCCGTGGTCCCGTTATGACAGGAGTAACACGTACCCGTCACCGCCGTGTGATCCACCGTGGCGTTCAGCCAGCTCATGGTCGTGTGACAATCGTCACACGTGTTCAAACTCGATATATGGGTCGCATTCTTCCCGATAGCCGTGGTCCCGTTGTGACAGGAGGAGCACGTGCCCGTCACCGCCGTGTGATCCACCGTGGCGTTCAGCCAGCTTGTCGTCGTGTGGCAGTCGTCACACGTGTTCAAACTCGAAATATGGGTCGAATTCTTCCCGATGGCCGTGGTCCCATTGTGACAGGAGGAGCACGTACCCGTCACCGCCGTGTGGTCCACCGTGGCGTTCAGCCAGCTCGTGGTGGTGTGGCAGTCATCACAGGTGTTGGTGCTTGCGATGTGGGTCACGGTCTTCCCGGTGGCTGTGGTCCCGTTATGACAGGAGGAGCACGTAGCCGTGAGCGTGCTGTGGTCCACGGTGGCATTCAACCAGCTCGTGGTCGTATGGCAGTCGTCACAGGTATTGGAGCTCGATATATGGGTCGCCGATTTGCCCGTGGCCGTGGTCCCGTTGTGGCAGGAATAACACGTGCCCGAAACCGCCGTATGATCCACCGTGGCGTTCAGCCAGTTCGTGGTGGTGTGGCAGTCATCACAAGTGTTGGTGCTTGCGATGTGGGTCACGGTCTTCCCGGTGGCTGTGGTCCCGTTATGGCAGGAATAGCACGTGGCCGTGAGCGTGCTGTGATCCACGGTGGCATTCAACCAGCTCGTCGTGGTGTGACAGTCGTCGCAGATATTGGAACTCGAAATATGGCTCGCGCTCTTGCCCGTCGCCGTGGTCCCGTTGTGACAGGAGAAGCACGTCCCTGAAACCGCCGTGTGGTCCACCGTGGCGTTCAGCCAGTTGGTCGTGTTGTGGCAGTCGTCGCACGTATTGGTGCTTGCGATATGGGTCGCCGACTTCCCCGCGGCCGAGGTGCCGTTGTGGCACGAATAACACGTGGCCGTGAGCGTGCTGTGATCCACGGTGGCATTCAGCCAGCTCGTGGTCGTGTGGCAGTCGTCGCAGGTGTTGGTGCTTGCGATATGGGTCGCGCTCTTGCCCGTGGCCGTGGTGCCGTTATGACAGGAGAAGCACGTCCCTGAAACCGCCGTGTGATCCACCGTGGCGTTCAGCCAGCTCGTTGTCGTGTGACAGTCGTCGCAGGTGTTGGTGCTTGCAATATGCGTCGCCGACTTGCCGGTGGCCTTGTTTCCGTTATGGCAGGAATAGCACGTAGCCGTGATCGTGCTGTGGTCCACGCGCGCTCCGAGCCAGGACGTCGTGGTATGACAGTCGTCGCAGGTATTGGAACTCGAAATATGGGTCGCGCTCTTGCCCGTCGCCGTGGTCCCGTTGTGACACGAGTAACACGTGCCCGTCACCGCCGTGTGGTCCACCGTGGCATTCAGCCAGTTGGTCGTGTTGTGGCAGTCATCACAGGTATTGGTGCTTGCGATGTGGGTCGCGCTCTTGCCGGTGGCTGAGGTGCCGTTGTGGCACGAATAACACGTGGCCGTGAGCGTGCTGTGATCCACGGTGGCATTCAGCCAGCTCGTGGTCGTGTGGCAGTCGTCGCAGGTGTTGGTGCTTGCGATGTGGGTCGCGCTCTTGCCCGTGGCCGTGGTGCCGTTATGACAGGAGAAGCACGTCCCTGAAACCGCCGTGTGGTCCACCGTGGCGTTCAGCCAGCTCGTCGTGTT
>QJVM01000036.1 GCA_003235715.1 Nitrospirota bacterium | reverse complement strand
CTGTATTCGGGGTGGGGGCTTTCAACGCCGGAAATCTCCAGGGTGGTGGGGTTTTGCACGGTCACCCTCTGGCTGGGCTTTCTTTGCCTTGCCGGTCTGCTTTTCGTGGTCGAGCCTTTACCCGTTCCGGCCGGGTTCCCGATCGGGCAGGCGACACTGACGGTTCTGGGAATCGGGATTCTCTGCGCGGTCGCTTCATATCTTCTGGTTGGCCTTCGACGAAAGACCCCGTTTCAAATCGCCCGATGGACGGTGACGCTTCCGCGCCCGGGGCTTCTGCTCCCGCAGGTTCTTCTCGGGGCCATGGACTGGCTTGTTGCCGGATCGGTGCTCTACGTGCTCCTGCAACCGATCCAGGGCGGGACGTTTTACAGCTTTATGGTGGCCTATATGCTGGCACAGTTGTCCGGCCTTCTCAGTCAAGTGCCCGGGGGGCTCGGGGTTTTTGAAACCGTGGTCACCGTGCTTCTGGCCGGAAGCCACCCCGCATCCCATGTGCTGGCGGCCCTGATCACGTATCGCATTCTGTACTACTGGGTGCCGCTGGCACTTGCCGTCATGTTGCTGGGGATTCAGGAACTCTTGCGGCATCGGGGAATCGCCCGGAAGCTCTTGGGCGGATTCGACCGATGGGTTTCGCCCATCATGCCCCACGTCCTTTCGGCCGGCACCTTTGTGAGCGGTGCGGTCCTGCTCTTTTCGGGGGCCACCCCCTCTGTGGCGCAACGGGTCAACGTCCTGAAGCTGTTCGTTCCGCTTCCTCTGCTGGAACTATCGCATTTCTTGGGGAGTGTGGCCGGGATGGGACTGATTCTCCTGGCGCGAGGCCTTGAGCGCCGTCTCGATGCCGCGTGGGCTGTGTCGTTGTCGCTGTTAGCCATGGGAATCGTGGCTTCCCTTGTGAAGGGGTTCGATTACGAGGAAGCGGTCCTGCTTCTGATCATTTTCCTGGGACTCCTGCCGAGCCGCAGACACTTTTACCGAAAGTCCTCTCTCTTTGCCGAGCGGTTCAACGCCGCCTGGATCGCCGCCATCCTTGTGGTTACGGGCGCTTCCCTGTGGCTCGGGATGTTTGCCTACCGTCACGTGGAGTATTCCGGCAGCCTTTGGTGGCAATTTGCCTTTTCCGGAAACGCCTCGAGATTCCTCCGTGCCTCAAGCGGGGCCATGATCCTTGGGCTCCTCTATGGAGTGGTGCGTCTCCTTCAGCCGACCCGGCTGACCCATGGGGAGCCCAGGCCAGAGGACGCGTCAAGAGTTTTCGATCTGGTGAAGGCCTCGCCGGATACCTCGGCCTATCTGGCCCTCCTCGGGGACAAGTCCTTTCTCGTCAGCTCGAGCGGCAGGGGATTCATCATGTACGGGGTGGCGGGGCGGAGCTGGATTGCCATGGGAGACCCCGTGGGCCCGGTTGAGGAATGGACGGAGTTGATCTGGAATTTCCGCGAACTGGCCGATCGTTACGGCGGGCGCACGGTGTTCTATGAAGTGGGACAGGCCGGACTTCACTATTACCTGGACGCCGGCCTCTCTCTGGTTAAGATTGGGGAGGAGGCGCGGGTTCCCCTGAGCGACTTCACCCTGGAAGGAAGCGCCCGGAAAGGCTTCCGTTATACCGTTAATAAACTCGAAAGAGAAGGAGGTCATTTCGAAATCATTGACCCGGGGGATGTGGAGCCTGCCCTCCCGGAAATGAAAGAGATCTCGGATGCATGGCTCGGCGAGAAGCACACGCGGGAAAAGGGATTTTCGCTTGGGTTCTTTTCCGCAGATTATCTACGGCACTGTCCCGTGGCCGTGGTCCGGATGGACGGAAGGATTATGGGCTTTTCAAATCTGTGGGCAGGGACGGAGAAGCGGGAATTGTCGATGGATCTGATGAGGTACAGGCCCGAAGCCCCTCACGGGGTCATGGAATACCTTTTTATCGAAATCATGCTGTGGGGGGCCCGGGAGGGTTATGGCTGGTTCAACCTGGGGATGGTTCCGCTCTCAGGCTTCGAGGAGCATACGCTCGCCCCTGCGTTGACCCGACTGGGCGCTTTCATATACCGCCACGGCGAGCACTTCTACAATTTTCAGGGTCTGCGCCAGTTCAAGGAAAAGTTCAACCCGGTATGGGAGCCGAAATACCTGGCCTCACCGGGAGGTTTCGCCCTCCCGCAGGTCTTCTTCAACCTCTCCGAGCTGATCTCCGGCGGACTTAAGGGCTTGGTCTCCAAATGAGATCATGGTGTTGACCCCATTCGGGGCCCGGCTTCTGGCCTGCCCTTCCGGAGGCCAAAGGCCGCGTTGTCCGAAGTGAAACCTGGTCTCAGACGCTATCCTATGGTCCGGTGCAGGGAACAGACGGGTCGGATAGGTATTCCTTTGATGCCGGGGGATATCCGTTAATGGCATTTCGCCGCCGGCAGGCGTTCGAAGGGGAGGCGAGACGAAAGGTTCCGAAACGGGTCTAAGGCCCGCCGTGCCGGTTGCGCCGTACCGATTTCAGTTCATCGATCAGGTCCATCTGGACGTCCTGGATCTCGAGGAGCCGTTCCCACTGGTGCGACATGAGATGGTCGATCTTCTGGTGGAGGTGACGGATCTCGAGTTCCGCCTTAAGGTTGACCTGGTAGTCGTGCGTGGCGCGGAGCCGGTCCCGGTCTTCCTGGCGTTTCTGGCTCATCATGATGATGGGCGCCTGTATGGCGGCGAGGCAGGAAAGGATAAGGTTCAGCAGGATATACGGGTAGGGATCGAACGCCCGGGTGGCCAGCATGTAGGAGTTCAGGATCATCCAGAGAAAAAGAACTGCGCCGAAGATGGAAATAAAGACCCAGCTTCCGCCAAAAGAAGCGATGCGGTCGGAGAGCCGTTCTCCGAAAGAAAGGTGTTCCTCGAATTCTTCGGCCTGGTTTTCCGAGAGTATTTCCTGTGTCCGAAGGCTCTCCAGAACCTCGTGCTCCAGGGAGGTGAGTTCCCCCCGTTCCTGCTGCAACAGTCTTTCCAGGTATCGGTGGCGGTATTTCTGGATGTCGTCGACACAGATCCAGCCGGCCTCGTCCCATTGGCCGGTGTCTTCACGCACGAGGTCGGTGACCACCGGTCGGACCATCGTCCCCCGCCGAAGGTCCGAGACCCTGGTGGTCCCGCAGACCTGGCACCGTCGCGTCTCAGAGCCCGCAGAATTCTTCATGCTGGCACCTGCCTTTTCCGGATAGGGGAGAAGATCCGTACAACCCCTTTATCCTGGGCGTTCCATTCTAGCCGGATTTGTCCGGACGCCCGCCCTGATTCCTCAGGCGGTAACGATGTACCAGCCAAAGGACTGTTCCAATCCCGAGCAGCCCTGCGATGACGAGCCGTTCGTAACGCTTCACATTATCGAGGAACAGGTCCAGTG
>QJVM01000123.1 GCA_003235715.1 Nitrospirota bacterium | reverse complement strand
TTGCTCATGACGCTTTACCCACTTTATCCAGGTTGCAGAGAAACGCCTTGTACTCAGGAATGCCTGATACAGGGCTCAGAACAGCGGCGGTAAGGATATTGGCTGAGTCGCCTGTGGCGATGCCATTGTAACCGAAATGCCACGGCATCCCTATCTGCTCCACGGGTTTGCCGTTGACTATGAACGGCCTGAGCCTTGCTGTTACCAGTGCCCGGGCCTGGATCGAGCCGCGCACTGTCGATACCGTGACCATGTCCCCCTGTTTTATCCCTTTGGCAGATGCAAGACCCTTGCTGATCTCAATAAACATATCGGGGACCAGCTCAATGAGCCAGGGAAGTCTTCTCGTGGTTGTCCCGGTCTGCCAGTGCTCGGAGACACGATAGGTGGTGCCGATATACGGAAACTTGCTCAGATCGGTCGGCAGGTCGTCCGTCTTCCTTACCAACGGGTTGTTCTGGATCCTGGAAAGGAGATTCCTCGCAGGACTTTCGACGGGTTCGTAATGCTCCGGGAACGGACCGTCCTTCATGGTCATCGCATAAAGGCGGCCAACCCCCTCCGGGACCATGATGAACGGATAGGTGCCGTCTTTTTCAGCCAGGGGTGGCGCCCCGCCGTCAGGAACATCCCCGTGCCATTTCCTTGAGAGTGGGTCCCATGCAATAACCGGACGGGCACTGTTGAAGGGTTTGCCCTGCGGGTCAACCGAAGCACGGTTATAAACAATCCTGCGGTTTAGCGGCCAGCACCATGCCCAGCCTGGGAAGAGACCAAGGCCGCTCTCCTGGTCCTTAGGGTCCCGCCGTGCCATCATGTTCCCCTCCCCGGTATACGAACCGGAATATATCCAGCAGCCGGCGGCTGTGGAGCCGTCATTTTGAAGCAGGGTAAAAGATGGCACCTGGTCCCCCGCCTTGAAGGATAAGGTCTTTTCACCGTCCTTGATCTCTATGTCCCGTGTGAAGTAGCCGTTTATCTCCTTTGCAACCAGGTGGACGTCAGGTTCATGACCCTCACCGTAGTTCCATTCAAGATTGATTATCGGTTCAGGCGCTGTCCCTCCTTTATTGAGGTAGAGCTGTTTCAGACGTTTATGGAACTGCTCCAGTATCCAGAGGTCGCTTCTGGCTTCGCCCGGCGGCTCTACAGCCTTGTAGCGCCACTGAGCCCAGCGTCCGGAGTTGGTGATGCTCCCCTCTTTCTCTACAGAACATGCCGCAGGGAGCAAAAAAACTTCAGTGCTGATGGATGCCGGATTAACGCCGGGGCGCTTCCAGAAGGCGGCGGTCTCTGTCTCCCAGAGGTCGGCCGCCACCAGCCACTTCAGCCTTCCAAGCCCCTCCCGGGCACTGCCTGAATCAGGACCGCCGACAGCGGGGTTCATACCCATGCAGACCATCCCTTCTATCTCTCCTTTGGCGACTTTCTGCATGATGTGCGTGAAGGAGTAATTGCCGCTCCGCTTCGGCAGGTAGCTGAAACCAAAACTGTTTCCCTGGTCGGCGCTCTTTCCGTACATGGCTTTCAGAAGGCTGATACCGTACTTGTCGTAATTTTTCCCCCAGTTTGCGCTCTTGGGCTCATTGGTCTTTGGAAGTTTCTTGGCAATAACCGCAGCAAGGTCCTGGTCCTCCATTTCAGGGGAACCGATATACCCGGGAAGCTGATGGTACAGGAGCCCGAAATCCGTGGACCCCTGGACATTCGACTCACCCCGCAAGGCATTGACCCCTCCCCCGGCAATCCCAACATTGCCAAGCAGTAGCTGAAGGAGCGCAACAGCACGAACATTCTGCGTTCCATGGGTCGACTGGGTGATCCCCATCGCGTACAGGATAGCCCCGGCCCTGTCCGGGCGGCCTGTGCTGCAGAAGGCCCTGGCGACCGTCAGGAAATCATCTTTCGGGGTCCCGGTGACAGCGCAGACCGTGTCTGGGTCGTAACGCGAGTAGTGTTTCTTCAGAAGCTGAAAAACCGTCCGGGGATTCTTCAGAGAGCTATCGCGGCGTGATTTTTTGCTGCTGTCAAGGGCATATGCCCAGGTCAACTGATCATACCCTTTCTCCTGATCATCCCATGAAGCGAACATCCCTTCATTGAAGTCATAGCCTTCGCCGACAATGAAGGAGGCATTGGTGTATTCCCGAACATACTCCTCATGGATCAAATTGTTCTGGAGGGTATAGTTAATCAGCCCCCCCAGAAATGCGATATCAGTCCCCGGACGAAGGCGTGCGTAAATTTCGGACATCGATGCAGTTCGGGTAAAGCGGGGATCGACCGTGATCAGCTGCGCCCCGTTTTCCCTGGCCGCTTCAATCCATCTGGCCGATATCGGATGGTTTTCGGCCGGGTTGCACCCGATTGCCAAAATACAATCGCTGTTTTTCAAGTCTACCCAGTGATTTGTCATTGCTCCCCTTCCAAAAGTAGCCGCCAGCCCGGCGACTGTAGAGGAGTGTCACAATCGGGCCTGATGTTCGAGATACACGACCCCGCTGCTTCTGGCAAACTTGTGAAGAAGATAGCACTCCTCGTTGTCGAGCCCTGCTCCGCCGAGTATTGTCATCCCTTCATTTCGGTTGACAAGATAGTCGAGGCCATCCTTCCCCTTCTCCTTGACCCGGAACTTTCTGTCTCTGGAATCCTTCATCAGTTCGGCAATACGGTCGAGGGCCCAGTCCCAGCTCTTCTCTTCCCAGGCGGATGCGCCGGCAGCGCGATACCTGACCTTTTTCAGACGCAGGTCGCTGTTGGGAATCTGGAAAAGCGCATCACCCTTTGAACAGAGTGATCCCTGGTTTATCGGGTGGTCGGGATCACCCTCAATGTTTATGACCTTTCCATCCTTGACCTGCACTAGCATTCCGCAGCCGACCGCACAGAACGTGCAGATGCTGGTAGTTGTCTTCGCCCCCTTGGTGCGGAGTTCCGGTGAGTCAGCCGAAGCTTCAACATCCCCGGAAGCCGCGAGTAAACCTGCAACAGCGCCACCGGCACCTTTCAAAAAATTACGTCTGGATATTAGCATGTTCTGCTCCTCGTTGTTTATTCGCCTCCCGGTCGGAACCTTCTTCATTGTGACACCTCAACCCACTATTTTTGCTGGATTTTGGTGTCCACTTTCTTCGGGCTGCCTCAATCTTTGTCCTCCCAATGTCTCCTGCAAGCACGTTCAGACTCATGGTTTGACTCCTCACGTACCTTTTCGAACCTTTGTATTCTTTTGCTTCTGCGCTTTCCTCCATGCGGAATGGTGTTTGCGTATGATGCTGATCGCTTCATCCGCCGTATTCACGCAGAGCGGTATCTGCATATCTTCCGGATTGGCAAGCGGGAATTCCGGTCTCAGCATGTATTTCTTGGCCCAATCCACAAGGGCATCATA
>QJVM01000169.1 GCA_003235715.1 Nitrospirota bacterium | reverse complement strand
TGATGAGTGGAGCAGGTCGGGCCTTGATGCCAGGGGGGTCGACCGGCTGTGGTCGAAGTACTGGAACGTTGATGTCGCCTATTATCAACCCCTCATTGAGATCCTCCAACGCCACAGGACCCCTGTGATAGGACTGAATGCGCCGAAGAGCCTGGTGCGGGAGGTGTCGGAGAAGGGGGTGGAGGGGATCTCGGCCGACCTCGTGGGGGAAGCTCCAGAAATCGATCTCACCGACCCGTACCAGAAGGAATTTCTCCGGTCCATCTATGCCGGCCATATGCAGGGTTCGGGGATGCTCGATCGCTTTGTGCTGATCCAGGCGCTCTGGGAAGAAACCATGGCCAAGACGGCGGCCGAGTATCTGCAGTCGGAGAAGGGGCGCGACAAGAAACTCATCATTCTGGCCGGCGGTCATCATATCAATTACGGATTTGGCATCCCCCGGCGTCTCTTCCGGCGTTTGCCCAGGAGCTACTTCACGGTGAACCCCGAGGTCTTTCTGGCCGAGGAAATCCCTGAGGAAGAACTCATGGATGTGGATATTCCGGCCATGCCGCTCCGCGTGTCGGATTTTTACTGGTACACCCCCTATATCAAGTTGGAACTCAAGCGCCCTATGCTCGGCGTGATGCTGCGGGCCGTTTCCGGCGGTCTTGAGGTCGTGCAAGTTATGCCGGACAGTCTTGCGTTAAGGGCCGGCCTTGTCAAAGGGGATATCATCGAGGCCGTCAACGGAGAACGTCTCGAGGAGACCGGAGACCTCCGGTTCTGGCTTCGCGACCTGCCGGAAGGGGCGATGCTTCGGCTGGATGTGAACCGGAACGGGGAACCCGTGGTCATCGAAGACGTCCTCGACGGAAAGGCGTTTGTGCCTGTCGATTAGTTTTCCCGGGAGGTTTCCCCTATAATTCAGAGAACCAGAGGGCATCTGACCAAGCGGCGCGATTCAAGCAGGCCATGTCAAAGTACAGACGACTGAGGCCCCCGGCACCGGGATTCAGGAAAAAATCTGCAGCAGACATTACCGCAGAGATCCTTTCAGAGTCGGTCCGTTCGGGTGAGGATTACCGGGAGCAGTCCTTGAGGCTGCACGGGATGATCTGTGCGAAGTGCGGCCGGGAGTTCGGGCTTCGGGACCGCCACCTTCTCACGGTGCACCACAAGGACGGGAACCGGAAGAACAACCCTCCGGACGGTTCGAACTGGGAAAATCTCTGCGTCTACTGCCATGAGGACGAACACGGCCGCGGTCTGCTGGGGGATTATCTGAGCGGCGGGTAACGAACGACCCGCGCGATACGCGAAACACACAGGTTATTCATGCTTCCTGCCATACGGGACTGGCTCCTCTTTCCGAAAAGCCCGGCCAAGCTGGGAATGATACTGGTACTTCCGCTTCTGGTGGCTCTGGGCCTTCTGATCGGCACCCTCATACGCTGGGAAAAGACGAGTCTGGAGGAAATCCAAGTTTCAGGGCTCAAGGAGGTGGGGCGGGCCTTCTACCAGCACATCATGTCGACCCGGATCTGGACGAGTTCACACGGGGGGGTCTACTTCGAGTCCGACGACCTTGTAGGTCATACGGGGCCCACGCAAACGGAACCGGGGCTGGACGGGCTGGCCATCATGGGCAAGAAGTACCGAAAGGTCAATCCGAACGTGGTGACCTCGCGGATCATGGATATTCTGAATCAGCGGAGCGGGTACAAATTCCATATCACGAGCCTGAACCCTTCGACGCCGGCCAACCGGCCGGATGCCTGGGAGGAGGCCTCTCTCAAGGACTTCCAGAAAGGCGTGCGTGAAACGACCACGGTGGAGGTCATCGACGGTGCCCGGGTCTTCCGGTACATGGCTCCGCTGACCCTGGAAGAGAGCTGCCTCAAATGCCACCAGTGGGGTGGTTACAAGCTGGCCGACCTCCGCGGGGGCATCAGCATCAACTTCCCGATGGATTATTCGGACAGTCTTTATGCACGCCAGATGAAACGCACGGCCCTTTCCTTTGCCACCATTGGCGTCATCGCAATCCTGTTTCTCATGGTGCTGGTATGGTATTTTTCGAACCGGATCAGCGCCGGCTTCAATATCAAACTTGAGCAGGAAGAGAAGCTCCGCCGGCTCAACCACCAGCTCACCGAGATCCTGGCGAGGGACAAGAAGATCATCGAGAATATCGGCGACGGAATGGCGGTCATTGACGACGAGGGAAGTGTCGAAATGGCCAACCGGGTGTTTCTGCGGGCCATCGGCCTCTCCGCGGAGGAGGTCATCGGCCAACCGATTCACAGTTTCGCGGAAGACAGCCTGGCTACGGCCGTGCTGGCCCCCTATCGTCAGGAGGGGATGGAGGGGGAACCTTCGAAAGACCTCCTGGCTTTCCGCAAGGAGGGCCTTGGGGAGTCTTCAGAGGTCACGCTGGATGGAAAATCCTACACCGTCTCCAGCATCTTCGTCATTGACGAGGAACGGGGCGGATACTTCTGCGAGTTGCGTATTCTCCATGATGCCACGAAGGAGAAACTGAAGGCCGCCATGGAGGTCTCCGGGGCCGCGGCCCACGAAATCCGGCAACCTCTTGCCATCCTCATGAGTCTCAAGGATCTCATCCGGGCCAAGGCTGAACAGGGAGCGGACTTTGCAGAGGAACTGACCGCACTGGATGAACAGGTCGGCCGAGTGAACGACATCATCAGCCGGATGCTCACGGTCACCGCCTACCGCACCAAGCGGTATGCCGAAGATATGAAGATATTTGATCTGATGAACGGAGAGGAGTCCGCCCCGACTTCCTGACGGCTTTCGGGGAAAGGGCTCCTGAAAAACGAAACGAGGTTCGTGGGATAGGGCGAACCTCGTTCATCTTGTCTGTCCGTCCCCGCGATGCGCCGGGACAGGACCTAAAGTGCGGTCAGGATCATCACCATCTGACGCCCTTCCATCTTGGCTTCGGATTCCACCTTGGCCACGTCTTTCAGTTCCTCCGCGAAACGAACCAAAACCTTTTGTCCCAGTTCGGGCCGTGCAAGCTCGCGACCCCGGAACCGGACCGTGACCTTCACCTTGTCCCCTTCCTGGATGAACTTGACGGCATTCTTCTTCTTGAAGTCAAAATCATGCGTATCGATCATGGGACGCATCTTGATTTCCTTCAAGGTGATCGTCGCCTGCTTCTTCTTGGCTTCCTTGAGCTTCTTGCCTTTCTCGAACTTGAACTTGCCGTAGTCCATGATCTTCAGGACCGGCGGGTCCGAGTCCGGGCTGATCTCTACAAGATCCTGGTCCCGTTCTTCGGCAAGCGTCAACGCGGTTTTAAGGTCGAATATTCCTAACTGGCCTTCTTCTGCCACGACCCTGAATTGTTTCGCCCGGTTTTCGCGAATCTGTTCGTTGA
>QJVM01000029.1 GCA_003235715.1 Nitrospirota bacterium | reverse complement strand
AAAAGGGTCGAGCTAGAAGCCACATATCTGACCTCCTGCTGAAAACGAAAGGGGACAGGTATACAGCCCTGATTTCCTCTGTGATAACGTCCCCTTGGTGAGGCCGTATTGCGGTTGTTTGCTCTGCCTGAATCGCAGCCCCCCGGTCCGTCCCACCAGACCGGTTCCACGCTGAATTATGGCGGAAAGTTCCGCCTCCGCTCCCCTGGCGCCGTAAAACATATCTTCTCAACCCAGAGCATTGAGCACGGTCACTGAATCGACTATGCTCAGCTAGGGCGTGAGGTCCAGGATACCGTTGTCGTTACTGTCGAGCTCCATCCCGTTTGTGCCCGTAAATCGATCTACGAGCATGTGGGTTACGTTGTGCAGATTTTGGATTGGAACGGGCCGTGATCCCCGACGGGGCCCCTGCGGTGTACCGGGGAGAGAGTCAGGTGGCGAGGCGTTTGGCGGCTTCGTAGCCCTTCTTGCCTATGGCATTGTTCTGGTCGATCTTCAGGACTTCTTCGAAAGTCCGGACCGCGCGCGTACCGAGACGGGCTTTCAGATAAAGATTTCCAAGTTCAAGGAGATACCGCGTGTTAAAGGGCTCCTTTTCCACGGATTTCAAAAGATACTCCTCGGCCTCCTTCAGTCTCTTGGGGACAAACATCAGGGTCTTGCCGGCCGCGAAAAAGTAGACCCCCTTCTCAGGGTCGAGCCGGGCCGCATTCTTGTAGAACTCGGCCGCCGCCGCAAAATCGCGGGCGTTGTACTTGGTATTTCCGTTGCGGTACATGTCCTCGGCCGAGAGACCGGCCTCCGGCGGGCTCGTCGCCGGCCTTGGAGCGGCACTCCCCACGCTGCCCGTGACGCGCTTGGACCTCAGGTAATCCAGGGTATGGTCATACTTTTTTCTCTTGTCGTTATCAGAAAGAACCTCGTACACCTCGTTCACCAGGCTGAAAATGACATTCAGCTTGGAGCCATATCCCTTGCCGAGTTTGTGGTGAAGGTCGGGGTGGAAGTCGCGGGCCTTCTGATAATAGGCCTTCTTGAGCCGGGCGCCGTCCGCAGATTGCGGAACCCCCAGAATTTCGTAATGCGTCAGGTCGTGAAGCCGGCGGTACATCTGGTCGATACGGGCCTCCACCACACCCTTTTCATTGGAGGGTTCCGCCCCGGATTCCAAATCGGTCTCCGCGTCCTCCTCGATGCTTTCGCCGAGTTCAATCAGATAGGCCCCGGTCAGAACCGCCACCGCCCGGCGGAGGACCTCCTGAGGATAGGTACATTTCTGGCCCAGGGCCGTAAGCGAAGTCTTCCCGTCCACCATCCCCATGACGGTCTTTTCCTCGTCCTTCAGGGAAACCTGCTGGAACAGTCTCAAAGGGTCGAGGCTGACTGAAAGGGGAATATCCTTGATAGGCTCCAGAATCTCGTTGACCCGCTCCATGGACGCCCTCCGGATACCTTCCACGATCAGATTCGAGGTGGAAGTGCGCAGGGTGACGAACTGGGGGGGGCGTCGTCCGTCGTCGAACATGAACTCCCCCTCGGACCAACCGAAGAGTCCCTTGACGGTCTCAGCCGTTCGAAAGGCCTCGGCCTCTTCCAGGTCTTTCGCCTTGAGGTGCCCCCTCTCCAGAAGCAGGGACTCCACAGTCTTTTCGGACTGACGGAAATTAATGCCCACCAGCCGTTCATAGGTGGCCGAATCCAGTCTTCCGTCCCTGACCATGAGGGCGCCCAGGGAATCGAACTCCTGGTCTGACGTGGCCCAGATGATCTCCCCATTTCTTACAAAGATGCTCTTGTGCGCGGCCCCCCGGATGAACTTGAGTTCGCCCGTTCGCTGCCGGACCATGAGTTCAAACAAAATTTCATGAAGGGGCGTGGTGCCGAGGTTGCCTTCGCGTGTCAAAACCTTGCAGACCCCGGCCACCACGTGTTCGGGCTGGCGGTTGACCCATATGATCTGCACGTTGACCACGGATTTAAGCTCGGTAAAGATCATCCCGTAGCGTTCTCCGGCCACGAGAGGGACGGCCTTTGGCAGGAGCAGTCTTGCCCCGAATGAGGAAACGTCCAGCGTATGTCCGGCGACGGAGGTCCGCTCGGTTTCCAGCTTCACCTCGAGCCGACGACGAATGCGACGGCTTCTTCGGCGTTCCTGCCGCGGAGCCGCCGTAGCGGAGGGATGCCCCCCGGTCGTCTGTTGTTCAACGGTTTCCATGGAAGAAATGATCCGTCACCCTCTAATTTGTTCCCCTCGGCGTTTGGCGGTCATGAAGCCGGCTGGACCTGTCTGCGCAGAAGGTCTCCGGGACGCACCCCCTCCACGGTATCAAGGAGAACCGGCTGTCCGTTGTATCCGTATTCCAGGGACTCGCCGTGGGGGCCTGTGACCTTCTCGACCACAATCTCTGTTTCCTCAAGTCCGGGCGAAAGGCAGGTAATCCGGTCGCCGGGCCGCAGCCGGTTACGGAGATTCACCACCATCCGCCCGCCGTTTACCGATTGCACCACCCCCACCAGTTCATGACTCATCCGGTACACGTCCTTTTCGTCGAAATTATAGGCTTCCGCCCCGCCCGGGCCGAGCAGAAGGCCCGTGGAATATCCCCGGCTGCTGAACATGGCCAGTTCCCTCAGCCAACGTTTCTTCACCCGGTAGGGCCGTCCGGAATGGAGTTCATCCAGCGCCTCCCGGTAGGTCTTGACCACCCCGGCGGCATAGTTGATGCCCTTCATCCGCCCCTCCACCTTGAGACTGTTCACGCCCGCCTCCTGCAGGGCGGGCAGGTGCTCGATGAGGCAGAGGTCGCGCGGACTGAGGATATAGGTCCCACGGTCGTTCTCATAGACCGGCATATACTCGCCCGGACGCTTCTCTTCCATCAGGGTGTAGTTCCAGCGGCACGAATTCGTGCAGGCTCCCCGGTTGGCGGCACGGTGGGCGAGAAAACTGCTGAGATAGCACCGGCCCGAGTACGAAAGGCAGACGGCCCCATGAACGAAGACCTCGAGTTCCACCGCCACCCTGGCCCGAATTTCCCTGATCTCTTCGAGGGTAAGTTCCCGGGCCAGAACCAGGCGCCGCGCACCCAGAGACTCCCAGAACCGGGCCGATTCCGAGTTGCTGATGTTGGCCTGGGTACTGACGTGAACCGGAAGGTCCGGAGCAAACCTTCGGACCATGGAAAAGGTTCCCGGGTCTGACAGGATCACCGCATCGGGCCGGAGACCGGCAAGGTGCCGGAGATGTTCCTGCAGAGGTCCAAGGTCCTTGTTGTGCGGGAAAACGTTTACGGTGACGTAAACCTTTCGCCCCTGCTCCTTCGTATACCGGATCGCGCGGTCAAGAGCGTCCCCCTCGAAATTGCCGGCCATGGCCCGCAGGCTGAACCGCGAGGAGCCGAGATAGACGGCGTCGGCTCCGTAGTGAACGACGGTTCTGAGTTTTTCCTCGTCGCCGGCCGGGGCCAGCAATTCCAGGGTCTTGGCGGGTGACATGCGGTTTCTCCGCGGTTTACGACACGTGCCCGAAACGGACGCGGATCATTCCTCTTCGCTGCTTTGGCGATCCAGGGATGAAAGGTATTCCTGCCACTCGATGGGAAGGAGATATTTCTTCTTGCTGTTGCAGGTCTTGCACGCACAAACGCAATTGGTGCGGGTACTTTTTCCGCCGCGGGCGAGCGGTACAAGATGGTCCATGGTCAACTGCGAAGCCTCGAAGGGCCTCGCGCAATAATAGCAGCGGCCCTCTTCAAGTTTGCGCTTCCACCACGTGGTCCGCCGGAGCTCGCGCGCCCGGACCTTTTCCCGGGCGATGGAGGCGTCGTCCGCCTCCGCGTGGAACATCATGGCCCGGTCCCGCATTCCTTCAGGGCCGCCCGGGCGAGACTGTCGCATCGTTCGTTCTCGGGATGGCCGGCATGGCCCCGAATCCACCTCCAGTCGATCTGGTGGTGATCAGCGGCCTTGAGAAGGCGCTCCCAAAGATCCCGGTTCATCACGTCCTTTTTGGATGAATTCTTCCATCCGTTCTTCTGCCACGTCCGGATCCACTCGCGCATGCCCTTGACCACATAGCTGGAATCCGTGGCGACCGTCACCTTGCATGGTTTCTTGAGGGACTCCAGGGCCGTGATGACGGCCAGAAGCTCCATACGGTTGTTGGTCGTGCTGGCCTCGCACCCCGAGAGTTCCTTCTCGGTCTGCCCGAACCGAAGCAGGGCCCCCCAGCCTCCGGGCCCCGGGTTCCCGCTGCAGGCCCCGTCCGCATAGATGTCCACGTGCGGTCCTGGCGACGTCCTACTCATCCTTCTCCCGAACGATGTCCGCGCCTACGGCTACGAGTTTCCTCTCGATACGGTCGTAGCCCCGATCCAGGTGGTAGATGCGTCGGATGGTCGTTGTTCCCCTGGCCACAAGGCCCGCAAGCACAAGCGACGCACTGGCCCTGAGATCCGTCGCCATGACCGGCGCTCCGTTCAGGTGGGGAAGCCCCCGCACCTGCGCCACGGCGCCATCCACCCGGACATCGGCGCCCAGACGGTCCAGCTCGGCCACGTGCATATATCGATTTTCGAAGATATTCTCGGTGATCACACTCGTGCCCTCGGCCGTGCAAAGGAGGGCCATGAGCTGAGCCTGCATGTCCGTGGGAAAACCCGGGTAAGGCATGGTGGTGATATCCACGGCCCGGGGCCTCCGATTGGCCCGTATGCGAAGGCCGTCCGGCTCCACCGTCACCTCGGCCCCGCTTTCCTGAAGTTTGTCCGCCACCGCCTCCACGTGGTCGGCTCTTGCCCCCCGGAGGAGCAGATCCCCGCCCGTGATGGCCGCAGCCACCATGAAGGTCCCGGTTTCGATCCGGTCGGGAATGGCCCGGTGCGAGACCGGAGAAAGGCCGCTCACCCCGTGGACAACCACACGGGAGGAACCGGCTCCCTGAATGCGGGCCCCCATGCCGGTCAAAGCGTCTGCCAGGTCCGTTACCTCCGGCTCCCGGGCCGCGTTGTCAATGATGGTTTCTCCGTCCGCCAGGACGGCCGCCATCATAAGGTTTTCCGTGCCGGTTACCGTGGGGATATCGAGCTGGATGTGGGCGCCCCTGAGCCCTTCGGCCGAGGCCTCGATATATCCCTCGTTCAGTTCGATATGGGCCCCCATCTTCTCCAGACCCTTCAGATGAAGATTCACTGGCCGGGCTCCGATGGCGCAACCGCCGGGGAGCGAAACCCGGGCCCGTCCCATGCGGGCCAGCAACGGTCCCAGCACCAATACCGCGGCCCGCATGGTTCGAACCAGGCTGTAAGGTGCCTCAAATCCGGAGATTTCAGAGGTGTCCACGCTCATCCCGTCTCCCTGGCGTTCCACCCGGGCTCCCAGGTTGCCCAGAAGCAAGCCCATGGTGACCACATCCCTGAGCGTGGGAACGTTGGTAAAACTGGACGATCCCGGCGCAAGAATGGCGGAGGCCAGCAGAGGGAGAACCGAATTCTTGGCCCCGCTGATCTCGACCTCACCCCTCAGGGGTCTTCCACCGTTGATTACAAGTTTATCCATGACTGCTGACCGTATTCTCGCTCAAAGGGGCTGTCCAACCGACGCCCCGAAACGGGGATAGGACTAACGTTACGTCAGCACCCCGAATACCGCCCGATCGTGGCCACCAAGGTCCCGGAAAACCGACATCCCCGTCACTCCGGCCTTTTCAAGAATTTCGGAGACCGCCCGGCCCTGACCCGAGCCGACCTCGAGGGCCACCACCGCCCCGACTCTCAGGACAGGCCGAAGGTTGCGGGCTATCTCCCGATAATACTGGAGACCGTCCTCTCCCCCGAGAAGGGCTTCTTCAGGCTCCCAATCGCGTACCGTGGGAGACAGCTCACCATAATCGCTCCTGGAAATGTAGGGCGGATTGCAAACCAGCAGGTCGGCAAGCATCCGGCCCGGTCGCAGCGCGGAGACAAGATCCGAACATAAAAAGGAAACATTCCGAGCGCCGGCCTGGCACACGTTCCTCCGCGCATAGGCCAGGGCGGCTTCCGACCGGTCCATGGCCAGGATTTGGGCCCGGGGAAAAGCTCTCGAAAGTCCAAGCGCGATACAGCCCGACCCCGCGCACAGGTCCACGACGCGTTCCGGCCTCCTGCCGGAAACCGACGGCCACCGATCGATCAGTTCGGCAAGCCAGAGCTCGGTCTCCGGTCTTGGAACGAGCACTCCCGGCCCGACGCTCAGCCGGAACGAAAGGAAATCCACGGAACCCGTAATGTACTGGACCGGCTCTCCTGCAAGGCGCCGGGCAAGACGTGATGCGTACTCGGCCCAGGTGGCCTCATCCAGACGCGCATCATCCCGGTGAAGGCTGACGCGGTCGACCCCCATCAGGTCCGACAGCAGAAGTTCAGCTTCGCGAAAGCTCTCGGGGCCCTTGCCCAGGCTCCTTTGGCCCCGGGAGAGGGCCTCGGAGGCTCGGATTTCCCCTATGGCCTCTCGCATATCCTTCCGACAGGAGGTGGCGCTCATATTTTCCGGTAAAACAGGCATTCAGACATTCATCGTCTTGAGACGTTCCGCATTGAAACTGGCGTTCAGATGGTCGAGCACCTCATCGAGCTCGCCCTCCAAAATGAGGTCCAGCTTATGCAGCGTGAGGCCTATCCGGTGGTCCGTAAGGCGGTTCTGGGGGAAGTTGTAGGTCCTGATTCGTTCACTTCGGTCACCGGAACCGACCTGTTGCTTGCGGTTCTCGGAACGCTCGCTGTCAAGACGTTCCTGTTCGATTTCGTACAATCGCGCCCGAAGAACCTTGAGGGCCTTCTCGCGGTTCTTGAGCTGGGACCGCTCGTCCTGACACGAGACCACAATTCCGGTGGGAATGTGCACGATTCGGACAGCCGAATAAGCGGTGTTCACACTCTGGCCTCCGGCTCCCGAAGAGCAGAACGTGTCAATTCTGAGATCCTTTTCCTCCACCCGGATATCGACATCCTCGGCTTCGGGTAACACGGCCACCGTGGCCGCCGACGTATGGATTCGACCTGATGCTTCCGTGGTAGGCACACGCTGAACGCGGTGCACCCCGCTTTCGTACTTGAGACGGCTGAATACACCCTTTCCCTCGACCGTGGCCACAACCTCCTTGATGCCCCCGATTCCGGTTTCGTTCATATCCACGATACCGACTTTCCATCCCTTGGAATCGGCATACTTGGAATACATCCGGAAAAGGTCTGCGGCAAAAAGGGCCGCCTCCTCGCCGCCGGTTCCGGCCCGGATCTCCAGGATGACGCTCTTGGAATCCCGAGGGTCCTTGGGCATCAGCATCAGACGGAGTTCGGTCTCCAGCCCGGGCAGTTGGCCCCGAAGTTCCTCCAGTTCAGCACGGGCCAGCGCCCGGAGTTCCTCGTCCTTTGAATCCCCGAGGATCTCCTCCGCCTCTTTCACGCCCTGGCGAAGTTTTTCGTAAACCCGAATCTTCTCCACCAGGGGCTCGAGTTCGGCATGCTCGCGGGTCACTTCCCTGTATTTCACGGGGACGGAAAGCACGGCCGGGTCAAGCATCCGGCGGGTCAGTTCCTCGTATTTCTCCCTGAGGGCTTTCAGTTTCTCGATCATAAATTAGGTATGGTTGAGAGGACGTAAAAAAACAGGAAACCTGTCCAACAGGTTTCCTGTTTCTTCGTAAATCCGCCTACTTCTTGAGGTGTTTCGCGTACTTTCGCTGAAAGCGCTCCACGCGACCTTCGCTGTCCACCAGCTTCTGCTGGCCGGTGAAGAAGGGATGGCACTTGGAACAGATCTCGGTCTGAATCTTCTTGGCCGTTGACTGGGTCATAAACGTCTCACCGCAGGCACATGTGGCCTGGACTTCCTTGTATTCGGGGTGAATTCCGCTCTTCACAACCAGTTCCTCCTGAACTTAGCTTATGCAATATTCCGACGGTGCGGAACAGGCCCTCAACACGTGAGTTCCGCCGCCCGGATAGAAAATCTATCAGAGAAGACAAGGTTTTTGCAATGTAATGAAACAGCCCCACCTTGAGAGGTCGCCTCTGTGGAAAGAACACCACGCCCATGCTCCCGGCCAGACGGCCGGACCGCATCCGAACCGCGTAGAACCGGGCGGCCCCCGCCGGCGTTATCCTCCGCAGAGAAGCGCTCCCACCCCGAAACGTATCCCAAAGATTGAGGACTCCCACTGTCAGTTTTTTTCCCAGCATGAGGAATATTTGGCCCTTCTGGGTCAACTCGCCAACGGGCGCAGAAGGCGAATTAACAAGCTAACACCTTGTATATAAATATTTAATCTTGAATAAAGGCAATTATTTAAAGACTGGCCCATAATTTGCAGAAAAGTAAACAGATATTCATAAGGAGGTCTTGCATAGCGTAAATCAAATCGAGAAGGACGGTGACAGCGATGGATACCAGGATTGCGTATGAAGAGGTGTACATCAAGAGCTTGGGCAGCCGGGTAAAGGTGAGAATCCTTGCGCCAACAGAGATGGAGGCCCTGGAGTCCATGTCCGAGTGCGAACGCGAGGCGGAATTGCTCCTGCAGGGAATCTACAACCCCGGGGAACTCGTGAAGCAACTGACCAAGGCTCTCGGACGGGACCTTGTGAACCTGATCCTCTCTCCGGACCATGAGTCCTTTGAGGACAAGCTTCGCCAGATCCGAAACGAAACCCTCGATGCCATCTGTGAAGTCAATGAACTCGCTCATCTCAAGCTCCGGAAGTGTGAGTTCATGGAAACAGACCTCGGACGCTGCGTGCTCCGTCTCAGCGTGGACGGCAAACTCCTGATATCGCCCCTGGAGGATATCGGGAAAACCGACAGTACCGAGGCCGATAACAGCGGAGAGTAACCCCGGCCGTCCTTCCAACCTCAGTTCCGACCCATAAGGGCCTGACGGGCGGAAACAGTGTCACCCTCCCCGTCCGACGACCTTCCCCCCTTTCCTGCTGAAACTCGGCATCCCCGGCCGCACAAGCCCCAACCGAAGGGCGACGACCCCGGATTCCCGATAAACCCCAACGGCAACCGGACCCCCCTTTTCCCCATGTCCCGAGTCGGGTATAGAATGAAACAAGGCAAAGACAGAGGCCCCGGAAGACAGGAGGATAGATGGGAAGCGGTCATCATTACGTCTACGGACGACTTCAGGACTTCGTCACCGGAGAGTGGCTGACAGACACGGACGACGAGCGGCTCAGGCAGAAGCTCGCACGATTTCTCGTGGACCAGAAAGGGTACCTGATTGCCGACCTCAGGGTCAGGGTGCACCATGACGTCTCATGCGGAGACCTGGAAGGATATTCGGTTACCGACCTTGCGGTGGCTCCCGCGGGGAAGGTTCTCATGATCGTGCGATATGGGCCAGGCTCTCTGGTCACTCGAGAACGGCCGGCCCTCGCCGCCGCCAGGACTCTTGAGCCTGGTTTCTGCGTGCCGCTCGCCGTGGTGTCAAACGGGAATGAGGCCGAAGTGCTCGACGTGCGTACCGGCAACGTGATCGACTACGGACTGGAGAATATTCCCGACCGGAAGGCTCTTCTGGAGAGAACGGATTCCTTTGACTGCTCGTCAGTTTCGGCCAGACAACTGGAGGCCGAGAAGAGAATCCTCATGGCCTATGACGGCATTGAACATTCGTGCACCTGTACCGAGGACTGGTGCCGGCCCGCAAAGACCTGAAAGGCCCTCCCGCCTGTGGTAACCTCCGGGTCCCTAGGCATCAGGGCCGGGATCGCCAAAATGCCGGAACTGGACCCGGCGTCGAAGATACGCCTTCACGCGTTTCCGTACAAGGCTCCTGGATAAGGGAAAGACCAGAACAAAGCCCAGAACATCGGTAAAGAATCCCGGGGTCAGCAGAAGGGCGCCCGCCACAAGAATCATGCCCCCATCCAGCAGTTCGTCCGCAGGGAACACCCCGCGGGCCAGATTGCCCTGTAGCCTGTAGAACACCGAGAGGCCCTCCATCCGCACCATGTAGGCCCCCGCCACCGCCGTGGCCATCACGAGGAACACGGTGTTCCATGTTCCGATGAGGCCCCCGACCTTAATGAGAAGGGCGAGCTCAATAATGGGGACAACGGTAAAAATGATAAACAGGGCGTACATGGGTATGAAAGCGCCACGGGTCACAGACTTGAAGCCGTTTTCTCGAAAAGAGGGCCCGTTCCAAAGCGAAACGGGCCTCGAGGTCAACGCGCTGTTCGCTGCTAATTAAAACGGTTCAGACGGGTAGGCCCCGGCTTTTCATGCCGGCCAGGACGAGGTCCCTCATCTGATCCACCGTAAACTTCCCGTTGTTGATCATCAGATGATAATAAAGAGGGTCAGCCGGGGACTTCAGGGTAAACCGCTCGATGAACCCCTCCCGTTTCTTTGATTCCTTCTGAATAAACGACGCAACCGCATCCGCGTCGTCGGAAATATCCGGCATGCAATCCCGCATGCGCTTCACCTTGAACTGTGTCGATGCGTAAAGACGAACGTGAAACCCCGTTCCGAAGTTCTGTGCCAAGATGGAGGCGCCCCGTCCGACAAGGATCACGTTGCCCCGCTTGGAGAGGGTGCTGATGGCACTCACAAGGTACTGGTAGACATCATAATCGTCGGGTCTTTTGGAAAGCTCTTTGCTCAGGTACTGCTCAATCTCCGACCGGCCGTGTTCCTCCGCCACCTTGATGGCCTCGGCTTTCAGGTCATAATCCTCTGCGAGTTTTTCAAGAAGAGCCCGATCGTAATAGAGCCACTCCTCTCCCTTCCCGTAGGTTTTGCTCTTGTTCAGCGCTTCGGCGAGACTGATGGCAAGGTCCGTTCCTTCACATCCGAATTCTCTTGAAATGGTCACAAAGGGTCGGTTCCGAGGAACCTCTCCCCGCTGACGGGCCAGCACCTCGTCCCGAAATATCTGGACGGCCTGGGCAACGACCGTCGCTTCCAGGATGTCCCGTTTCAATGGGTCCGTTCTCCTCATTCTGTTACACCCCCGATAATAGTATTATTTCCTGCACCCCCTACCACCTGACCGCACCGTCCAACGGAATAAGTCTTCTCACCCTCATTCTATTCATATTTGGACAAAAGGCAAGGATGCGAAAACCAATGGGGACATCGATGAGGGCCCTTGAGACAAGACTAACCGCCCGATCTCCGGGTACGAAACCCTCGTTGCTCAAGCCACGCAGCCACTCCTTCCCGGTGATCGCCCTGGAGTTCGATATGGTCTTCACGCAAGGTGCCCCCGGAACCGCAAACCCTTTTGAGGTCCTTGAGCAGGGACTCACGATCTGTCCGCGTCAGCTGAAACCCCTTCAAAAGGGTCACCGACTTCCCCCCGCGTCCCTTGCGCTCCAGGGAGATACGAATGACCTGTTGGCGGGCCGGTAAGGAAGGGGCCTCCCGGCAGACGCAGGGACTTCTGCGGCACACCGTGCAGATCCTCTCAAGCGGATGATCCGTCGAATAAACGAGCTTGCTGTCGGAATCCCTGCGCCGCAACTTTCAGTTGCCTCCCCGGACCCTCAGCACGAGAACGATCCCGTTGCCCAGGGTAAACACCAGGGCCCCGGCCAGGGCCCAAAGGGCCCCCGGGTCCGCGGCCACGTAAATCTGGGCCGCCGGTGCGTTCCGGACCATGGTGGGATTCTTCAAATAAACCCCCACCCCCTTATGAAAGAGCGGGCGGTTCGGACCGATTCTCCCTGAGGCCCGCTCGCCGTCGGCGCCCGTCAGTTCGACATCCGCCCACCAGCTCCGCGGCATACCGGAAGCATAGAAATCCATATCGAGGGTCCGGAGCGTCACCCGCTGACCCGTGGGCAGAACTCCCGAGGCTCCCTTGGGAAGCACCCCCTCTGCCTTGAATCCCCATCCGGAACTCAGCAGATGCGCCAGCAGAATGAGCAGAAAGCCCACGTGCATCAGTTGGGGAGATATGCGCAGGAGAAACTCGCGACGGGTCAGCCTTCGCAATACCGAATCCACGGAACAGACCAGGGTATTGAGGGTGACCAGCGCCAGCAGGACCAGCACCATCAGGAACCAGAAATGAACCGGGTTTCTCCATTCCGCGGCAAGCCATTCAAACAGGAGCTGGCTGTTCATCGCCCCGTACCGGTCCGGCCGGGCCGGCATGATGAGGGAGCCCGCCAGGAGGAAAACGATCAATCCCACGAGAAGCCACACGGCCGTTCGAAGGGAATTAAACAGTTCAAAAACTCTTCGCATAAGACACCGCTCGGAAGACCGGGACTAAAGGACGAATCCGTCGGATCCGCCCGGATTTTCCTGGAAAACGAGACGCCGATTCTCAGGGAACCACGAGCGCAGTCGGCCGGCAAGGGCAAACCCGGCCGAACCCGAAGGCAGGACCTCAAGCATCAGGGAAGGATCGTAAAATCGATTTCCCGAATTCTTTCCCCATCCGCGTCCAGAACTTTCACGCTCCAGTCACCTTCCATGCCGGGGAAGATCAACTTGCTGGACCAGGTTCGCCAGTTCTCAGAACCGATGGACAGGGAAACGTCTGAAACGACCTCTCCGTTTCGGTACCAGAGGTGGCGGGCCTCCTGACCCGAGCCCTTCGTGATACGGGTGAGGCAGTAGAGTTTTCCATCCGAAACCCTGAATTCGCTTCCGGCCTCCAGAAGCTCCCGGTCCTCCACAGACTTTCCGATGCCTATTTCCTCAACCTCCATGACCGCCGCGAGACACGGACCGGAAAGAATCAGCAGTACCACTATCCCTAAAATGACCGGCCGAAGCATAGGCTCCTCCTCATCCTTCCTGGCGATACCCTGACGATTATATCACGCAGGGATTTGCTCGTTTTCCGCATTCTTGACGCTCTGGAGATGCAATGATAACCTTTGGTCGTGTCGACCCCCTGGCCCCTTTTCAAGGGAATCCTTCTGTTTCTGATCCTGTCCGCCATCGCCGGCTGCATGCACTTCAGATTTGAGAAAGCCGAGGATACCGAGCGTGGCGTCCCCGCACGCCTCTATCTGACCGGGCAGGATATTGATATGGGCGAAGCCGTTTCAGGCGAGGCGGTGCGGAAGGACATTCGCCTCCGAAACATAGGGGGCAGCCCCTTGAGGATCACCCGAACGGAGGCTTCCTGCGGATGCACCGTGGTGGACCTGGACCAGAACGTTATTCCCCCCGGAGGGATGGCCATCATGGGGCTTCTCGTGGACACCACAGGGAAGATGGGGCCCGTGGAAAAGACCGTAACCCTTTTCAGCAACGATGTCCTTGAACCGGAAATCACTCTCCGTCTCAGGGTGCGGGTCACCTCGCCGGCCCACAAGGAGATAGAGGTGGAGAGCGGGAGCATCTTCAGGGGCACCTGCCGCAAGTGCCACGTGGAACCGGGCATGGGACTTTCGGGGGAGAGACTTTTCGATGCCAGCTGCTCCATGTGTCACCGGAGCAAAGACGACGCATACAGTCCGGGCCCCCCCGAGGAGGTATTGCGCACTTTCGCGGCAGATATCCTTGAGAAGGGGATTCAAGAGGGAGTTCCGGGGACCTCGATGCCCGGCTTTGGCAAGTCCGCCGGAGGGCCCCTTGACGAGGCCCAGGTTCAGTCACTTGTGAACTTTATCCGTGAGGGCCAATGAAAAGGGTGGGCTACGTTTACAGCGACAGGTATCTCGAGCATCAGCCTCCCCCGGGACATCCCGAACGAGGGGCACGACTCGAGGCCATTAACCGCCATCTTGCGCAGAACGGCCTGGGAAGCCGCCTGACGCCCCTCGTACCAAGGGCAGCCAGCGAGGCCGAACTGACCACCGTTCATAACCCGACCTATGTCCAGGAGATTCTCTCCCGCACGCAGCCTGGGCTTCTGGACATGGGAGACACCTATTTCTCCAAAGGGTCCCTCGGAGCGGCCCTGTTGGCTGCCGGAGCAGGGCTTTCAGCCCTTGACGCCATCCAGGAGGGACACATCGACCGCGCCTTCTGTGCGGTCCGTCCACCGGGCCATCATGCGGAGCGAAACCGGGCGATGGGCTTCTGCATTTTCAACAACGTGGCCGTAGCCGCCCGGTACGCCCAGGCGAAGGGGTACCGGAAGGTGATGATTATTGACTTCGATGTGCACCATGGCAACGGGACCGAGCACACGTTCGAGTCCGATCCGTCGGTTTTCTACTTCAGCTCCCACCAATACCCCCACTACCCCGGAACCGGCGCCTCCGCTTCCATGGGAACAGGTCCGGGTCACGGTTTCACCCGGAACGTTCCCGTGAGCTATACCAGCAACGATACCGAATACCTGGAAATTTATGGAACCGTGCTTCCGGATGTGGTCCGGGAGTTCGAGCCGGATATCTTCCTCGTTTCCGCCGGCTACGATATCCATGAACGGGATCCGCTATCTGAAGTGAGTGTATCGTCGGAAGGGATCAGGACCATGGTCCAGAGCCTCCTGCGGTGCGGCCCGGACAAACCCTGGGTCTTCTTCCTTGAGGGAGGGTACGACCTGACCGGTCTGGCCGAAGGGGTGGCGGCGACGCTTGAAACAATGCTGGACAGCTAGGTTACGGGACTTTCCCGTCCCGGATTTTCCCATAAGAAAGGCGGCCGGGAGGCCGCCTTCTCGTGTCTTCCGTATCTTGAGCTGACCGACCGGTCAGCAGCCACCAACGCCTCACGTGCCCCCGGAAAATCCACCCCCGGAGAAATCGGTCCCGCCTCCGGACCCGGACGTCGAGCAGGCAAAGGAAGAAAAGAGCTTCTTTACCCTCGTACTCCCGCACTCCGTGCAGCGCGTTCCCTTATCACCGCTCCCCACACTCTGGAGGACCGAAAAGGTAGCCTTGCATTTCTCACAGCTGTATTCGTAGATGGGCATGAATGCACCTCCGATACATCAATTAAATTTGATAAAAGATACCACAAGCCGGCTGACGACGGCAAGCGGCATCCCTCCAGCCCGGTCATGGCGGCCCGGGAACCAGCACGGTGATGTCCCTCGCCTCGCCCTCCACCGGCGAGGCCGAATTATCCACTACCCTGACCTCGTATCGGAGTGCACCCGTTTCGGGCAGGTCATGGTCCGCGAAGGAGGGTCGGGAGGTTTGGACGCACCGCAAGTCTGTCCCGGACAGGCGGCACACCTCGTAGATTCCGAAGCGGTCCGTATCGGACACCGCTTTCCATGAGAGATAGACCGTACCCGCCGCATAACTGGCCTTGAGCCCCTCCACGGGTTCAGGGGGCGTGGAACGGCGCGGCCGAATCTCGACCGTTCTCGAGACCCTGCCCAGAGCCCCGGCCGCCCCGACGGCACGAACCTGATAATACAGCCGGGTTGTGTTGGAAACCTCTTCTCTGAAAGTCAGGTCCCCATGAATCGCCTCCGTAACCCGCTCGAAGGGCCCGTCTTCGCGAAGGGACCGGTACACATAATACCCGGTCGCTGCCCCGACCGGCTCCCAGGAGAGGAGAGCCTCTCCGTCTCCACCTTCCCCGCGCAGGTTCGTGGGGGCGTCGATCAGGGGGGCCGCCATGACCGTAGCCAGATTGGACGGAAGGCTGAAGGCCTTCAGCGAGTTTCGGGAGGAAACGCGATAAGTGTAGGTCTCTCCGGTCCTTGCTGCCGGATCCGTCCACGTGACTCGGCCGTCTCGAATATCCTGCCCTTTCATATCCAGAAAAGCGGCCCTCCGAAACGTGGGGTCGTCTCCGCTTGCACGCACAATGAGAAATCCGGCCAGATCCCGGAAACTAGACCCGTCCGCATTCCTGCGGGGCCGCGTCCAGGACAGGACGGTTTCGCCTTCCAGGCTCTCGGCCCTGAGATCCGAGATGGCCGCAGGCCTCACGTCCTCCGGAAGCTCAAGGGGCCCCTTCTTCCCGCAGGATACGGCAAGGAACAGAAATCCCCCCAGAAGAGCCAACACGGGATAGAGATAAAAGGGGCGTGGATGTGTGGCCATGACCCGTAAATGAGGAAGCTCGACTGGAATTCGTCGGCTTGGAATCAGTCCAGTTCTCCGGTCCGGATTTGCTTCAGCCGCTTGAGCACCCGTTCCTTCGCCGTACCCCCGTGGGATTTGCGACGGGAAGCAGACCCCTCGACCGAAAGCCATTCCCGGACATCCTCCCGGATGCCGGGAGCATACGCTTTCAGTTCATCCGTCGAAAGGTCCTGAAGCTTCTTGTGCCCGGCCAGGCAGTGGGCCACGGCCTTACCAGCTACGGCATGAGCTTCCCGGAAGGGCATCCCCCGGGCCACGAGATAATCGGCCAGGTCCGTAGCCGTGGTAAAGCCCTCTTCCGCGGCGTCCCTCATCCTGTCTGCCCGGACCTTGAGCCGCGGGAGCATCCGCGACATGAGGTCCACACAAGCCTTGGCGGTATCCACCGCATCGAAAAGGGGCTCCTTGTCCTCCTGCATATCGCGGTTATAGGCCAACGGAAGTCCCTTCATCACGGTCAAAAGCGTCACAAGGCTCCCATAGACGCGGCCGGTTTTCCCCCGTGTCAGTTCCGCAACATCCGGGTTCTTCTTCTGGGGCATGATGGACGACCCGGTGGCAAAGGCATCAGGGAGTTCGATAAAGCCGAATTCTCCGCTGGACCACAAAACGATCTCTTCGCTCAGCCGGGACAGATGCATCATCAGCACCGAAGCGGCAGAAAGAAAATCAATCACGAAGTCTCGGTCCGAAACGGCATCGAGGCTGTTTTCGGATACGGCTTCGAACCCGAGTTGCCTTGCCACGTAATGGCGATCAATGGGGAACGTGGTTCCCGCCAGTGCCGCGGAGCCAAGGGGCAGAACATTGATGCGCGGAAGCAGGTCGTTGAAGCGCGCCTCGTCCCGGCGGAACATCTCGTAATAGGCCAGCAGGTGGTGGGCCAGGAGCACCGGTTGAGCCCTCTGAAGGTGGGTGTACCCCGGGAGCAAAACCTCCGTGTTTCGCTCGGCCGTGAGCACAACGGATTTGCGAAGCTTCGTGAGGAGCTTGAGCAGGGTCCGGGTTTCCTCTCTCAGGAAAAGGCGTATGTCCAGGGCCACCTGGTCGTTCCGGCTCCTTGCCGTATGCAACCGGCCCCCGACGGGGCCGATCTTCTCCATGAGGCGGGCCTCGATATTCATATGAATGTCCTCGTACTCGCTCCGGAAGGGAAAGGTTCCACCCTTGAGTTCCGCGGCGATATCCCGCAGACCTTTGAGGATCAGGGCCGCATCCCCCTTCGGGATGACGCGTTGCCGTGCGAGCATCCGGACATGCGCCATGCTCCCCTGGATATCGTAGGGCCAGAGGCGTTGGTCAAAAGAAAGGGATTCGGTAAAACGCTCCACGGCATCGTCCGTGGCCTTGTCGAATCTTCCGCCCCAGAGCTTTTTCGAAGACATGGTCCGTAGAATAAATGAGCCCCCCCGGGGTGTCAAGCAAATGACCCTCTTACTTTCCGGTCTGAAGCGGACGATACGGCAGGGTAGAAGGCAGAAGCCGCTTATGAAGAAAAACCGCCTGCACGAAAGGCATATCCGCCGACTGGAGACTGACTTTTACTTTGAGGACAAGGTGTTCAAGGGAATCTCGAGCAACCTGTCCGAAAAGGGTTTGTTCATCCGGACCAGCAACTGTCTCACGCCCGGCAGTCACATCGAATTCATGGTGTACCTGAAGGACGGCGGCAGGGCCCACGGGACCGGCCTGGTACGGCGAGCCGCCAAGTCCAATTCCCCTTTAATCAAGAACGGAATGGGAATCGAACTTCGGTGTTGTGACCTGAATTATGTCAGGATGCTGGAAGAGGTCATCGGAGAGGGTTTAAGGATGGAAGACGTCCCCTTCGTGGACGGCTGGAAGCCGGCCGGTCCCGGACTCCCGCCCAAGGAAAGCCGCATCGTCGTGTGTGCCGTCTGCGGAGTCAAGAACCGCGTGCCACTATCCAGGATGTCCTCTAACCCCAAGTGCGGACGCTGCAGCAGTTTCTTGCCCATCTGAGCCGGCCTCTCGTAACTGGCCGGTGAAGGACCGCCACGCCATGCTGCGGGATGCAGCTCACTTTCTCGAGATGGACACTCGGTTTTTCCCCTGCCGTTTGGACTCATAAAGGGCCTGGTCCGCCCTCCGGATGAAGTCCGCCGCTGATTCTCCGGGTCGGTGTTCCGCAACGCCGATACTGGCCGTAATGCGCATGCTATGCCCGGGCCTGGGACTGAGTTCGCTGGCCTCTATCTCCTCGCGAATACGGTGAGCCACGGCCACGGCCTCCGGCGTGTGCGTCCGGGAAAGGATCAGGGCAAACTCCTCTCCGCCATAGCGGTAGGCCGAGTCAGATTTTCTCAGACATTCCCTAAAGACGTCCCCGATCCGAACGAGCACGCCATCTCCCTCGAGATGGCCGAAGGTATCGTTATACTCCTTGAAATCATCGATGTCCAGCATCAGGAGTGACAGGGGCGTACCATAACGGCCGGCCGAGCTCACCTCGATCTCGATACGGCCGTAGAAGTGCCTTGAGTTATAAAGACCGGTCAGGGCATCGGTAATGGCCATCTCCTCAAGGCTTCTGATCATGCTCTCGCGGTCCTTCTTCAACGCACGCTCCCTCAGAACCCGCTTGACCCTGAGGACCGTCTCGCGGGGACGCAGGGGTTTTACAAGAAAATCCGTGGCCCCGTGTTCGACGGCCAGCTCATAGGTGAACTCCTCTGCGTAGCCCGTCATCAGGATGATGTCCGTATCGTACTTCCCGGCTGTGAAGCGGGCCAGTTCAAGCCCGTCGGACCCTGGCATGAGAATGTCGGTGATCAGAAGGTCGAAGGCAGCAGCGGCCAGATGTCCCATGGCTTCATGGGTCGTGGAGGCCGGTGTCACATGATACCCGGCCTCTTCCAACACCTCCTTGAGGAAACGGACGATGGACGTCTCGTCGTCCACAACCAGAATCCTGCTCATTTCCGGAGAAGCGATCTCCCCGGTGGGGACGTGAGGATCAGGTGTCGGTTCGCTCATTTCGAGATGCACGCTTCCACAACGGTACCATTTTACGGGCATATGACCACACTGACAACAAGTCCCGTACATCATCTTCGGCACGCCGTCTGAAGTGGGCCAGTCCATCCGTATATAATAGTGGCAGACAAAATCCGAACACACAGGTCTGACTCGGCTGACCGGATACCGCCCTTTCTGAGCCACCCGCCTGCATACTGAAAAGAGGAAAAGATGTATCGCATCCTAGCGCGCGAAGATTACTCGGACGTCACCTTCATGATTGAAGTGGAGCATCCCATGATGGCCCGCGCGGCCCGGCCGGGCCAGTTTGTTATCGTTCGCCTGAATGATCAGGGTGAACGCATACCGCTGACCCTGGCGGATTTCGATGCCGCCCGGGGCACGGTGACCCTGGTGGTCCAGGCTGTGGGCAAGACCACCATGCAAATGAAGGCGGAGTGCCGGCCTGGTTCAGTTCTGCAAAGTCTGGTCGGGCCCATGGGAATGCCGAGCTCGGTCGGGCGTCCCGGAAAAGTGGTGGGCGTGGGCGGCGGGTTGGGCGTAGCCCCCATTTACCCCCAACTCAGGGCTCACAAGGAGAATGGCTCTTACGTGATAGCCGTGCTGGGCTTCCGGTCGCGCGACCTGGTCTTCTGGGAGGACCGTTTCCGGAAAGTGTGCGACGAGCTGGTGCTTTGCACGGACGATGGCTCCGCCGGCCTAAAAGGCCGGGTGACCGACGGGCTTCACCAGGTCCTCGAGCATCACCGGGACATCACCGAAGTCATCGCCATTGGTCCGGCCGTCATGATGAAAGCATGTTCCGAACTGACCCGGGAAAGGGGTATCCGGACCATGGTCAGTCTGAATCCGATCATGGTGGACGGCACCGGAATGTGTGGAGGATGCCGGGTCACCGTGGCCGGAAAGATGAAATATGCCTGTGTGGACGGACCCGATTTCGATGGCCACCAGGTGGACTTTGAAGAACTCATGCGTCGTCTGAATCGGTTCCGGGGAGACGAGAAAGCCGCCCTGGAACGATGGAGAAAACACGCGGCCTCCTGCAACCTCCGGCGCGGGATCTCCGAGGAATCATGACGCCGCCAAAAAAACGAACCCTCAAGACCATCCCCCAATCCAGGACGCCCATGCGGGAGCAGAACGCCGCGGTCCGGCGCGGAAACTTCGATGAGGTGGCCCTCGGATACAACCTGAAGGAGGCTCTGCGTGAAGCGGAGCGGTGCCTGGACTGTTCCCGGCCCGGCTGCGTGACCGGGTGCCCGGTGCATATCGATATCCCCGCGTTCATTCGTCTCATCCGTGCCGGAAAATACCGAGAGGCCTATGATCACCTGACCGAGGACACCGTTCTGCCGGCCGTATGCGGCCGGGTCTGTAGACAGGAGGATCAGTGCGAAAAGGACTGTACCGTGGGAAAGAAGCTCCAGGCCGTGGCGATCGGACGTCTTGAGCGGTGGCTCGGGGACATGGCCATCGAAAAGGGTTGGCACCAGAAGCACGCAATACGGCCCAACGGATTTCGCGTGGGCATCGTAGGTTCCGGACCTGCGGGGCTGGCCTGCGCCGCGGACCTCGCCCGGAGCGGTTGCGAGGTCATTATTTACGAGGCGCTGCACCGGCCGGGGGGGGTGCTCCGTTACGGCATCCCCGAGTTCCGCCTTCCGGACCAGGTGATCGAAGCCGAAATTGCGAACCTCTTGCGCCTGGGAGTCAAAGTCCAGTGCGATACCCTGGTCGGGCGCCTGTTCACCTTGGAACAGATGCTGGGCGAAATGGGATTTGATGCCGTTTTCGTGGGTACGGGCGCCGGGTATCCGAAATTCATGGGCATTCCCGGCGAGGGACTCAACGGCGTGCTCTCGGCCAACGAGTTCCTGACCCGCTGCAATCTGATGGGCGCCCATCGGTTTCCCTATTGTGATACACCGGTGAACTTGGGCCGCACGGTGGCGGTGATAGGGGCCGGTAATACAGCAATGGACGCCACGCGGGTCGCCCTCAGAATGGGCGTTGAGAAGGTCCGTTGTGTTTACAGAAGAAGCCGAGAGGAATCTCCCGCACGGGAAGAAGAGGTGAGACACGCGGAAGAGGAGGGGGTGGAGTTTCTCTGGCTCACCAATCCCGTGGAGATACTGGGGTCGGGGGAGGGTTTTGTCCGGGGGATCCGGTGCGTCCGAATGGAAATGGGCGAACCTGACGAGACGGGACGGCGGCGACCCGTTCCGGTGCCCGACTCTGAGTTCGACATCGAGGCGGACTCGGTTATCTATGCCATCGGCACGAACGCCAATCCCATCATGGGACAAACCTCGCGCCTTGAACTCGACAAACGGGGTTACATCAGGACCAATGAACGTCTCGAGACGTCCATCCCCGGAGTCTTTGCCGGAGGCGACATCGTAACCGGCGCTGCCACGGTCATTCAGGCCATGGGCGCCGGGAGACGGGCGGCGCGGTCCATTCTCAACCGGCTCGGAGTCCGGACCTGTTAAAGAGCAGTTCCGCCTCAAGCGATCGACCACATATACAGATAAGCCAGTTAGTCCTCCTCCCCGGAGCCGCGGCTGTACGCGAAGCTCTCTCGGGGGGCATCCTTCCGGACAGGCAGGGCGGTCCGTCGTCCGAGAGGGACGTGAAGCGATGACCCAACCTTCAGACCCGTCGTGGCGCAAAAGTTCCAAACAAACTCGAGGCCCTCAGGCAGGGGAACCTGAACTCCGCCTGCAGGAGGCGAATACGGTTTCCCGCTTCCGAAAACTGGTGGCCGTAGGCATTGCCCTCTCGGCAGAGAGAAGACTGGACCATCTTCTGGACCTCATCGTCCAGGAAGCCATGGCGCTGACCCATGCGGACGGTGGAGCCCTCTACACGGCTGATCCCGGTCGCAGAAATCTGGATTTCGCCATCATTCAGAACCGAACGCTCAACCTCCGTATGGGAGGCACCGGAGAGGGCATCACCTGGCCGCCGGTGCCGCTTTACGATTCGGACGGAGAGGCGAACCACCGGAACGTTTCGGCCTACTGCGCTCTGGTTCGGAAAACGGTAAACATCGCCGACGTTTATGAAGCCGAGGGTTTTGACTTTGACGGAACCCGGGCCTTTGACCGCAAGAATGGCTACCGCTCTCGTTCCATGCTTGTTCTGCCCATGGTCAATCATGAGGACGAAGTGATCGGAGTGCTCCAGTTGGTCAATGCCATGGACCCGGATACGGGAGAGGTCGTTCCTTTTTCAGACAGTGAGATTCCCACCGTCGGTTCCCTGGCCTCCCAGGCCGCCGTGGCCCTGGTGAACGTCCAGCTTTTGGATGAACTCCAGAATCTGCTCGAATCCTTTATTCGCTCCATTGCCCAGGCGATTGACGAAAAGTCCCCCTTCACCGGCGGTCATATCAAAAGGGTCGCGGACCTGGCCATAGCGCTGGCCCGCGAGGTATCGGCGGCGACAACCGGTCCGTTTGCGGAACACCGCTTCAGCGAAGACCAGATGGACGAACTCCGGGTGGCGGCGTGGATGCATGATGTGGGGAAGGTTTCCACACCAGAATACGTCGTGGACAAGAGTACAAAGCTGGAAACGCTGTTTGACCGCATGGAGCTCTTGCGACACCGGTTTGAAATTCTGAAGCGGGACGTTGAGATTCGGCACCTGAGAGAACAACTCCAACGTGGCGTTGGCAGCAGAGCGGAGTCCCACATCAGGGATGCCGCGTACCGGGAAGAAATGAGGCGGATAGAAGCCGCGCGGGCCTTCATCGAGAAGATCAACATGGGGGGCGAAACCCTTGAGACTGAAAAAATAGAACATCTTCGGACGCTGGCTGAGGAACGGTTCCTCATGAATGAAACAGAGAATCCCCTGCTCTCTCCTGAAGAACTGGAAAACCTTTCGGTGCGTCGGGGGACCCTTACGGCACGGGAACGGGCCATTATCAACCAGCACGTGGAACTGACCATCCGGATGCTGGAAAGCCTGCCCTTCCCGAAGAAATACAGAAACGTTCCACTCATCGCAGGAGCCCACCATGAAAAGCTGGATGGGTCCGGCTACCCCCGGGGAGTGACGGCCGAGAAGATTCCGCTTCAGGCCCGGGTTCTCGCCGTGGCTGATGTCTTTGAAGCCTTAACTGCAGCGGATCGGCCCTACAGAAAGGGAAGGCCTCTCAGCGAGGCCGTTCGGATCCTGGAGGCTATGGTTGCAGAAGAACATCTCGACGGGGCCTTGTGCGACCTCCTGATCAAAACCGGGCTGGCCGCCCGCTACGCCGGCACCCATCTGGCATCAGGCCAGTTGGACCCCTTCGCCTGGGACGGAGTGACTTATTTCCCCGGCCAACATCCTACTTAAGGAGAGAGGAAAATGAAGACCCAGAATTTCGCAATAGGAATCAGGTATCCAGTCAAAATGATTGTTCTGCTCGTCGGTCTGATCTTGACAGGTCTCACGGGAACTGCGTGCAAGGATAATCCCGTGCAGGACTATGGGAACAAGGTTCTGGAAGCCTACGACCGCTCCGGAAAGGTCGCGGGCGGGGCCAGTCTGGCCAACCTTCAGAGGGCCCTGGACGCCTATCGGGCCGCCAATGGGAACTACCCTCCCTCGCTTCAGGAGCTTGAAGCATTCACCGGCGAGCCGGTCGACCCCAACCTGTTTCGCTACGACCCGCAAACAGGGAAGCTGGAACTTGCGCCCTAAGCAGAAGCCGCTTGCCGCACAGACACAGTCTACTTGATGAATGGATAGCGGGCCCGAAGGGCTGAACCCAGCCTCCGGTCCGTTCCGGACACGTGCATGAACCACCAGTTGCGCATCCAGCTGCGGAACTCGTCCGCCCGCTGGACTGTCAGACCGGAGGCCATGATCTCGGTGAGGTATTCCCGATAGTCCCGGATGAAGGTCTCGTGTTCACCCCGATGACGTCTCGCTTCTCGGTCCGGATAATATCCGGCAAGCTGCCCGTTCATGTACCCTTCTTCGGCGCTGAAATGTTCATTCACGTATTTCTCGAGAAGGTCAAACCGTTCGGCCACAGAATCACCGGGAGGGGCAGGTTGAAGACTGTCCAGGAAACCATTGATATGATGAAAAAGGTCCTGATGTTGCCGATCGATTTCCTGAATACCGACAGAAAGGTCGCGGGTCCAGACAACGTTCATGAGACGGATGCTTCCTCCTTGGGAGACGCGGCAGGTGAGGCCTGTTGCTCCCTACCTATCGTCAAGGGGTGTCGCCCGCTGTAGCCCGTGGCTCCCTCTTTGCCAACCCGGGACAAAACAGGCCAGACCGTGAGGCCCGAGGTCGGAATCCGAAAGGGAGGAACGTGCGGAGTCCCAATGGTAAGAAGACGCCGGAGGAGAGTCCTTTAACGTCGCCCCGTCCGAACGTTTCGGCCATCCGGGAGGTCGTTTCCTTTCTCTGTGACATTGAGCGCTCCCGCCATGGCTCAAACCCTGAAGTTTTCAGCCGCTGCGCGGAATACATCCATGAAGGGCTGGGATGCTGTTCGGAAAGGACTGCATTTCAGGAGTATTTCGTCGGGGGGGAGAAATACCGAAACTTCATTTGCACATTTGGAAACGAGGAAGCACCCCGCCTCGTCATAGCGGCTCATTACGACGTTTTCGGTAACCAGCCCGGCGCAGATGATAATGCGAGCGGCGTTGCCGCCCTTCTGGCCCTGGCCCGTCTATTATCCAGACACCCGCCCGAACCCGGCCACCGGTTGGATTTGGTCGCCTACGTCCTGGAAGAAGCACCCTATTTCGGCACCCCTTTTATGGGAAGTGCGGTACACGCCCGGTTTCTGGCGGTCCAGAAAGCTCCGGTCAAGGCCATGGTCGGCCTCGAGATGCTGGGGTACTATTCAGAGGCGAGAAGCAGTCAGTCCTATCCCCTGCCCTTCATGCACTGGCGCTACCCGGACCGGGGCAATTTCATAGCCGTGGTGGGACGCCTCGGACAGCGCGGTCTCGCCCGGAAGTTCGCGCGACTCATGTCTCCCGCATGTTCCGTGGACATCCGCTCTCTTTCCGCCCCCGCCATCCTGCCGGGTATCGACCTTTCGGATCATAGGAACTACTGGGAATACGAATACCCGGCCGTAATGGTTACAGATACCTCCTTTTACCGAAATCCACATTACCGCCGGGCGTCCGACCGGCCGGAGACTCTGAACTATGAGAATCTCGCGGAGGTCACACGAGGCCTGCATCACGCGGCCGTTCGCCTTTAGCTCATGGGGCGATACGGGCCCGCCCGGCCTTTGCTCCGGGAAGCGGATGCAGAAGGCCATGTCCGGAAGCGTCTGAAATTTGCGGATCTAATGAACGCGGAGCGACTGCTTGGCCAGGAGGCCGTCAGCGTGGCTGATGCTCATGGGCTCGGCAAACCAGAAACCCTGGGCCTGTGGACACGAGATGTCCCGCAGGGTGCGAAGCTGGTCCGCCGTCTCCACCCCCTCGGCAATCACGTTCATGTTAAGGAGGCTGGCCAGCCCCACAATGGTCTGAACAATGGCGAGGCCGTTGGCGTCTTTGCCAAGGTTGCCCACGAAGGACTTGTCGATCTTGAGGGAGTCGTACTTGAAATTCTGAAGATAGCTGAGGGACGAATAGCCGGTTCCGAAATCATCGATGTTGAGCTTCACCCCGGCCTTCTGGAGTTCTGAGAGCTTGCCCTTGCTTATCTCGCCGCTGTCCATGATCATATTCTCCGTGATCTCCAGCCGGAGATTCTGCGGGGTCAGGCCGTGCCTCTGAATAAGAGCAAGGATCTTCGGCACCACGTCGCGTTCGTTCAGCACCTTGCCTGAAATGTTCACGCTCACGGACAGTGGAGGCGTCATGGGAAACTGTCGGTGCCAGTTCCTGAGCTGCACGCAGGCCTGCTCAAGGGCCCACCAGCCTATGGGAACAATAACCCCGGTCTCTTCGGCCACGGTGATAAAGGATTGAGGGGCCAGCAGCCCCCGTTCCGGATGTTGCCAGCGGATCAGGGCCTCGAAACCCGTGATCCGGCCCGTCTCCAGAATCACGATAGGCTGGTAATACATGACAAACTCGTTCCTCTCCACAGCCCGGCGCAGGTCCGTCTCGAGACGCAGCAGGGCCACGACACTCTGGTGCATCTCACTGTTGAAGATTTCGTACCCCCTTCCGCCTTCCGCGGTCTTGGAACGGTACATGGCGATGTCCGCATCCCGGATGATCTCCTCGGCCCGCTCGTACTTCCGGGTGTACATGGCCACCCCGACACTGGCCGTGATCCGGATTTCATGGGCGCTCACCTCAAAGGGCTTCCGGATGCTCTCAAGAATCTGCTCGGCAAAATCCGTGACTTCGGTCAGTCCGCCGATGTCCCCGAGCACGAGGACAAATTCGTCACTGACGAGGCGGGCAAAGGTGTCCCCTGGTCTCAAAAGCGACCCGAGCCTCTCGGACACCTGGACGAGCAGGTCATCCCCCACCGAATGGCCCAGGCTGTCGTTAATGATCTTGAAGCGGTCAAGGTCGATGTACACGACCGCAAACTCCGCCTTGGGCCTTCTTCGGGCGACCTCCATGGCCCGGTTGATGCGGTCGATGAGGAGGGCGCGGTTGGGGAGTCCGGTCAGGGAGTCGTACAGGGCCTCCCGCTGCAGCTGTTCCTCCGCCGCCTTTCGGGAAGAGATATCGGTAAGGGAACCGGCCATGCGGTAAGGCCGTCCCCCCTGATCGCGCACCGCAAGCCCACGCGAGAGGCGCCAGAAATAGTAACCGGTCTTGCTCCTCAGCCGGTACTCGGACTCAAAGTGCTCGGTCTTACCCTCAAGGTGGGCCGACAGGGCCGCATGAAACTGCGGGGCATCATCCGGGTGAATCCGGTCAAACCATTCGTTGACGTCATCCCCTATCTCGCCGGGTTCGTAGCCCTGCATGGATTTCCAACGAGCCGAGAAATGCACGCTGTTTGACTGAAGGTTCCAGTCCCATATCCCATCATTGGCTCCGTTCACGGCCAAGGCATACCTTTCCTCGCTTTCGCGAAGGGCCCTTTCCGAGCCGCACCGCTCAATGGCATAACGGATGGCCCGGGACAGGAGATTGGAGTCCACTTCCCTTTTGACCAGGTAATCCTGCGCCCCCTGGCGTACGGCATAGATGGCCATCTCTTCATCTTTCAGGTTGGTCAGGATAATCACCGGAACATGGGGTGCAAGACTGTGAACACTCCGGAAGGTTTCAAGACCGGAACTGTCGGGCAGGTTGAAATCCAGCAAGACCACGTCGGGGGTCCGGCGTCTCAGGATATCCAGGCCCGCCGAAAGGCGTTCCACGTGCGTTACATTGTATCGAACCCGGCGGACCTCGGACAGCATGATCTGCACCAGCTCCGCTTCGGCCGGCGTATCCTCCACCATGAGAAGATTTATGGTTTCGGGAAACATATGTGCCCTCTCTTCCTGTGATGTCCCCTGGTCAGGGTCACGGTCCTTCATCCGTTCGCCTCAACGGCCCGCTCCATGGGCTCCGAACTCACCTTCTCGGGCAGGACGAAAAGGAACCTGGCCCCCTTGCCCGGCTCAGACTCTACCCAGATCTTCCCGTTATGCTGCTCAACGATTTTCTTGCAGATGGCCAGACCGATCCCTGTGCCCGGATACTCGGACTTTGTATGAAGGCGCTGAAACATGCCGAATATCCGTTCCTGCTGTGCCGGTTCGATACCGATCCCGTTATCCTGGACAGAGAACCTCCACCCGTCCTCCTGCTTGGCGGCCGTAATGTGCACCCGTACCGGATTGTCGCCCCTGAACTTCAGGGCATTGCCAATGAGATTCTCAAAGAGCTGGAGCATCTGAGAACGGTCGGCATTGATCGTGGGAAGATGCTCGTAAGTCACCCGAGCCCCCGTGTCCTCCAACAGCGTTTTCAGGTTCTCCAGGGCTTCGTCGACCAGGCCCGAAAAGCTTACCGGAACCAGCTTCAGCCCCTTCGCCCCGAGCGTGGCGTACTCGAGCACACTGTCGATTCGCTCCTGCATCCTCTGAGCGCTGTCCACCAGGTGATACAGGAAACGGTCGGCCTCGCGGTCGACCTTCCCTCCGTACCGGTCCAGAAGCAACTGCGCGTAGCGGGACACGAGTTGCAGGGGCTCATGCAGATCGTGGGAGACTATGTACGAGAACTGTTTCAGTTCGGCGTTGCTCTTCCGCAGCGCCTCTTCGCGTTTGGACAGTTCTTCCTCAGCGTGCATCCAGCCGCCGACGTCCTCGGCCATTCCCTCGTAGATACAGTCACGGGATACCGGGTCTTCCGTCGCCCATACCGTAAGTCGGATCCAGGCGTTGTGTCCCGGCCCGCCGGAAAGGGTCAGGGCCGCATTCTCCAGGGACTGCGCCTTGTCCAGGACAGCCCTCCACTTTTCCCGCCCCTCTTCCGTAACGATAAAGTCAGCAAGGTTCCGGCCCTTGAGCGCCTCGGGCCCGGCAAGGCCAAGGATGCGAGCCATGGCCGGATTGGCCTCCAGAATGCCGGAGGCCCGGGTTCCACTGAAAATGCCCGTGGCCAACCCCTTCATCACCTTTTTGAACCGCTGGGCCTCCCCGGTCCCGGGCGTCAAGGGGGCCTCCCGGTCGAGCAGGCGAAACACCGTGGAGGCAAGCCTGAGGAAACCGCTACTCGTCTTGGGAAGATAGCCGTCCAGACCCAGACGCAGTCCCTCCGACAGCATCTCTGCTTTCAGGTCCGCAGTGAAGAGAATGACCGGACAGAGCGGCCAGCGGGCCTTGACCGCCTCCAGAACCCTGATCCCGTTCCCCCAGGAAAGGTCATATTCGGTAATCACGGCGGCAAAACCTCCGCGCGAAAGATGCTCGGCAAAGGTAATGGGATCGCTAACCTTCTCAACCCGTACGTCTTGGGAATTGCGGCTCAGCTGAAGGGCAGCAAGGGTGGTATCGTCAGGGCTTTCGTCGATGAGCAGTAGGGTTCGAGTCTTCTTCATTCTCCCCGCCACGTGGACGGACATTTACGGGTGGCAACACCCCATCCCTTTCGGCCTGAGCCGTGCCCGTCAGGAGGGAGAAATATCAGGGGGAGAATTCCCGGGCCTGAATGCCGCCGGGCCTTCACATCGCATCTGGTCCTTCTCCCCACCGCCCTGAACAAGACCGCTCTGGCGGCCCATATTTCGGGCAGTATCCCAAAATGTATAAAAAAAGTCAACAGCGTCCACAATTTGTCAACAAAACGAGAAGCCGTTTACCCCGAGGGCCGTTCGGTGCCGCTCCGAGGCTTCTCATTCCTTCCGGGATCAAGCCCGGGAAGGACGCAGCACTTTGTAACCCAGCATGTAAAAAGGTAATAAGTCGAGGTGGGACCGTCTTCGATTTCCGCGATGCCCTCAGGAATAGAAAGCTCGCAATCCGTCCCGCGACAGATTCCAGAAAGACCCGACGTATCCCTTAAAGGTTTCCACAAGCCGCGCAAGCCGGGTCGCGCCGAGCCTTGTAGTTTCGGAACTCGGTTTTGGTTCCGTCCCAGACCATGAGTTTTCCCTTCAGGTTTGGGGCAACACCGGTGAGATACTTGATGGCCTCAAGAGCCTGGAGCGACCCGATCACTCCCGGCGTTGCGCCCACCACGGGAAAGACCTCCTTGGGTGGCGCATCCGGGAAGATGCAACGCAGACACGGGGTCTCCGGAGGCTGGAGGAAACTCAGCCGTCCCTCCATGCCCCAAATACTGCCGTAGACCATGGGAATGCGTTTACGGATCGCACAGTCATTGAGCACATACCTCGTGGGAAAGTTATCCATGCAATCCAGAATCAGGTCGGCGTTTCCGACCAGTTCTTCCACGCTGTCTTCGTCTATCTTGGTGGTGAAGGCCGTGACCGTGATATCAGAGTTGAGTTCTTCCAGGGTCTGCTTTCCCGAGACGGCCTTGTTCACGCCGATGCGCCCGGGGTTATGAAGAATCTGGCGGTTCAGGTTACTGTATTCGGGAGAGTCAAAATCACAGATGCGCAGGTTCCCCACTCCGGCCACGGCCAGGTAAATCGAGACCGGTGATCCCAGCCCCCCGGCACCGGCAATGAACACCGTGGAGCCTTTCAGCTTCTCCTGCACACCAACGCCCCACCCGTCCATCATCATCTGACGGTTGTAGCGGCTCAGCTCATTCTCGGATAACATGCGTGTTCCTCCCCGTTTGTACGCGTCTTGTTCTGAAGTGGCGGAATGTTCCCCGCCCCTCTTTCCCGAAGTGTTTAGCACGTAAGAATGGCCTTTTTCAAGCAGAAGGATGTGATCTGACGGGCCTTTGGCAACCCTTCTCCGCAGGACCGGCCGGCCGGGTTTGAACTACCGGGAACCTTGTGTTGCACGGATTATGTGATACATTTTTGTTATACGCGGGCCACGGCCGCCCGTTCAATTCGTGCGGAAAGAGCCGCTTGGCGGGAAAGCCCCCTGCTGAAGGCCAAGTTCCGTTCCCCGACACAAACCGAAGAAACACCGATAGCATTTCTTGTGATGATAGAACGCGTGGCCATACTCGGCGGAATCAGAACACCTTTCATCCGCGCGGGCGGACCTTTTGAGGCTCTCCCCCCCGACGAAATGGGACGGCTCTGCGTCGTCGAATCCTTGAACCGCCTTCCGGTGGCGATCGACCGCGTCGGACTGATCGTGGTGGGCACGGTAGTCCAACCGGCAGGCGCGGTGAACCTCGGGCGCGTCATCGCCCTTCGGGCCGGTCTTTCGGAACACGTCCCGGCCTCCACCGTGAATTGTAGCGGGGCCTCCGGACTGGCGGCACTCATCTGTACGGCCCGATCCGTCGTCCTTGGCGAGGCAGACCTGGCCGTCGCCGCCGGGACCGAATCCATGTCTTCAATCCCCCTGCTCTTTTCAAGGGAAATCAAAACCCTTGCTGAAGAAACCTCCCTTTGGAAACAGGCTCGCAGCCTGTCTTCATCGGTACCGCGCCTGCGCCCCAGACGATTGCTGTCCCGGGCCGTGCTGGCCCGGAGTTTCACGGATCCGACGTGTGCGCTGACCATGGGAGAGACGGCCGAGGTACTGGCCCGCGAATTCGGAATCAGCCGCGAGGTCCAGGACGAGTACGCGCTCCTCAGTCACAAGAGAGCCCACGAAGCCCGAAGGGCGGGGAGATTGGCCGAAGAGATCCTGCCGCTTCTTGCGCCGCCCGCCTACGACGCGCCCATTTCCGAGGACGACGGCATCCGTCCGGACACAACCCTCGAAGAGCTGGCCACCCTGAAACCGGCTTTTGATCGCCGTTACGGAACCGTTACGCGCGGCAACTCCGCAGGAATCGCGGACGGTGCCGCAGCCCTGGTCCTCATGACCGAGTCCGGGGCACAGAAGGCCGGCGTTACCCCGCTCGGCTTTATTCGCGATTACACCATGGGAGGGCTTCCTGCCCATAGAATGGGACTTGGGTCAGCCTATGCCCTGTCGTCTCTGCTCGCCCGTTCAGGCAGGAAGATGGAGGAGGTCGGTCTCGTGGAACTTCATGAGGCCTTTGCCGCCCAGGTCTTGGCCAACGAACGTGTCTTTGAGGATGACCGCTGGTCGGAATGGGTAACCGGACACAAGGCCGTGGGACATATTGACCGTTCCATTCTGAACGTCAATGGCGGAGCGATTGCCCTCGGTCATCCCACAGGTTCGAGCGGGATCAGGCTGGTACTCACCCTGCTTCTGGAAATGCGTCGGCGGGGGGTCGAACTCGGTGTGGCTGCCACCTGCGCCGGCGGAGGTCTGGGAGCTGCCGTGCTGGTGGAGGCGTCCTAGCATGGGCAAGGCCTTTCTCCTGGAACAGGCCGGTGATGTGGCCCTGGTAACCATCGACGTGCCGGGTCGCAGGGTCAATGTCCTGTCGTCGGAAGTGCTGGGAGAACTTCGAAAGATCGTCCGCGGTATTTCCGAGGAGCCCGGCTTGAAGGGGGCCATCATCCTATCCGGCAAGCCCTCGGGGTTTATCGCGGGGGCGGACCTCTCTGAAATCGAAAGGGCCGAGGACGCGTCGGACCTTTCAGCCCTGTCAGAGCAGGCCCATGGCGTTTTCGATGAGCTCGAAGCCCTTCGTATCCCGGTTGTGGCTGCGGTCCACGGGCCCTGCCTCGGCGGCGGCCTGGAGTTGGCGCTGGCCTGCACGGGGCGCGTCCTGAGCGATGCCCCGCTGACCTATCTCGGTCTCCCTGAGACGACCCTCGGGATCCTTCCGTGTTTCGGCGGTACCCAGCGCCTGCCGCGTCTTATCGGCATCACCCCGGCGGCTCGAATGATGACCACGGGTCGTCCCGTTTCTGCGCAGGAGTCGCTCCGACTCGGTTTGGCGGACGAGCTCGTTCCCAGAGAAAATCTGCTTAACGCCGCGGAACGTTTTGTTCGGCGTCACGCCCGTCCGGGTCTTCGCCGCCGGAGGTCACTGCAGCTTCTTTTTGAATCCGTCAGTCCGGTGCGGGACCTCATGTTTCGGCGCGCCCGTGCAGAGACAACACGGCGGTTTCGGGAGTTTTACCCGGCCCCCTTTCTCGCTTTGGAAGCCATGGAAGAAGGCCTTCGGCATGGCGCTCAGGAGGGGTTTGCTTCTGAAGAGCACCTTGCCGGACAGGCCAGCATTTCCCAGAACGCCCGCAATCTGATGACCGTCTTCCGCATGCGAGAGTTCTATTCACGGGTCGCCACAGCCCCCGCCGAACGGATGCATCGGGCGGCTGTGGTAGGGGCCGGAGTGATGGGAAGCGGTATCGCCTCGCTACTGGTTCGCGAGGGAATTCACGTCCGCCTTACAGACAACTCCTTCCCGTCGCTCGGGGCCGGTTTGAGAAAAATAAATGCCGATCTCTGCGCGCGAGAGGAAAAGGGCGTCTGCCAGAAGGGCGAAAGCCGTTCAGCCCTGGCCCGGGTCTCATATGATACCCATGTCCGCGGACTGGCCCAGGCCGATTTGATTGTGGAAGCCGTGCCGGAGGATCTCGGGCTCAAGCGCGCCCTTTTCAAGGACATCTCCGGGGTGGCCCGGTCCGAGGCTATTCTGGTCACGAATACGGCGTCGTTGCCGGTGTCCGAAATCGCGAGCGCGGTCGCATACCCCGAGCGGATGGCAGGCATGCATTTCTTCAACCCCGTGGAGCGTATGCGCCTGGTCGAGGTAGTCAAGGCGGAGAAGACCTCTCCCGACACGCTCCTTGCCGTTTCTGCGCTGGCCAAACGGCTCGGGAAGGTGCCCATTGTGGTTCGGGACGGGCCCGGCTTTATCGTGAACCGCCTTCTCGCACCTTACGTCAATGCCGCCACCCGTCTCCTCGAGGAAGGCGTTCCAGCGGAGCGGATTGATCTGGCGTTTATGGACTTCGGTATGCCTATGGGCGCTTTGGCCCTGATCGACCTCGTGGGAGTGGATATTGCCCTTCAGATTTCGGAAAATCTCCACGTGAGGCTCGGTCCGAGGATGAAGCCCTCGGGACTGCTCCGCGTTTTGCAGGAAGCGGGTCGTCTTGGCAGAAAAACCGGCCGGGGGTTCTACCGGTATGACCGGAAACGCCGACGACGACCGGACCGTTCTCTCGCGTCCTTCCTGAAGCCCCACGTTACTGGCGGACGTGATCTGGAAGATCTGGACATCGTGGACCGGGTGATCCTTCCCATGGTCAACGAGGCGGCCCGCTGTCTCGAAGAAGGAATCGTGGACGCACCGGAAGCCATCGATACCGCGCTCATCTTCGGGGCTGGTTTCCCGGCTTTTACGGGTGGGCTCCTCCGGTTTGCTGATACGGTCGGGGTGGCCAATATTGTGAGCACGCTGGAGAACCTCAGCCGTGAGGATGCGGAGCGATTCCTTCCAACCGCACTGCTGAGGAATATGGCTCAGAAGGGTGAAAGGTTTTACAGCGGGGGTCTGACCAGGGCCTAGAAAAACCCCTCGCGGCCACGGACAAACCGTGCGGGAAATTTGTTCCCCGAACCTGCGGACCGCCCTCCACCACCCGTTCCGCTGGCAGAAATCTCGTTTCTCAGTGGACCCGGCGGGAGCCGGTTATACGGAACTTCCGCCGGTCATCACCCGACCGCCGGTCATGCCCGCTCCTGCGCTCGGGAGAACGCTGACCGTGAACCATACGCCGGTCCATGCCGTAACGCCGGTCCCGGCGGCTGTCTTCCTTGAAGCGGGAGGATGCCATACTGGCTTACGGGCATACGGTCCGGGCCAAGGAGCCGAAAAAGGGGCGCGCCCTCATGACGAACGCGCTCCTGAGAAGACGCGGAGCCTTGCCCCCTGCCGGCTGTCCCGCCTCCGCATCTCCTTCCGGATATCGTTCAGCAGATGGTGCCGACTAAGCGACCATCGGGGGGCAATCAGGATATCGTCCGGAGCCGTGGCACAAAATCTCTGGAGGTGAATCTCCGGAGAAAGCCTCTCGAGGAAGTCGCAGACCAGCCGGATATAGGCCTCATATTCGAATACAGGAAACGGTGACTGTTCATACTGTCTCTCAAGAGCCGTGTTCCGGATAACCTGGAGCTGGTGCAGTTTCAGAAAGCGCACCGGCAGACGCGACATCTCGGAAGCCCCGTACAGCATCTCCTCCGCGGTCTCGCCCGGAAGCCCCAGGATGAGATGGGCGCCAATGTGGATGCCCCGGCCCGCGGTCATCTTCACTGCGCTCAGGAAGCACGCATAGTCGTGGCCTCGGTTGATCCGCTTCAAGGTTCGATCGAGCACGGACTGCAGTCCGTATTCGACAAGGATGAAATGTTCCCGGGCCAGTTGCTCCAACAGGAACAGCTTGTCTTCATCCACAGCGTCGGGCCGCGTGCCAATAGCGAGACCTATCACCTTCGGATGAGAGAGCGCTTCCCGGTAAAGCTTCTCCAGGGTTTCCACCGGAGCATGGGTATTGGTATAGGGCTGAAAGTAGATCAGAAAACGTTCCGCCCGATAGCGCTTCGCGGTGTACCGGATTCCGTTGGCGATCTGCTGGGCCAACGGTACCGCCGGCTTGCAGGCCTCGGGCCGGAAACTGTTGTTGTTGCAATAGGTGCACCCGCCCCGGGCGACGGTTCCGTCACGGTTGGGGCAGGTAAACCCCGCGTCAACGTTTACCTTGGATACATTCTGTCCGTATGTCCTCCGGATATAGTCCCCGAAGGTAATCACGCGGTCTCGATCAGATTGATGCAGTTTCAATGAAAGCCCTGAAATGTTGACGTTGGTGCCCGTCCCTCAAGGAGGATGGCCGAGGCTCCTCCCCGCGATGGGCCCAAAGATTTACTCAAGTTCCGCTCCCTGACCCACAGCCAGAGCGAGCACTCGCCCCTTCAGCTCCTCGGACAGGGCCTGGACCAGGGCCTCGGGCGTGCCCGTCAGTACTGGGAAGGTCCCGTAATGCATGGGAATAATACACTCCGGACGGATGAGTTCAGCCGCCAGGGCTGCCTCCGCGGGCCCCATGGTGTAATGGTCACCAATGGGAAGCATCGCCACCCTCGGAGCGTAGAGCCTATGGATAAGAGCCATGTCTCCAAACACCCCGGTGTCGCCGGCATGATAAACCGAATGCCCGCTGTCGAACCGGAGGACATATCCGACCGCCTCGCCGCCCGGAAGGATCCGGTTCCCGTCCTGAATGGACGAACTGTGGTCCGCATGCACCATGGTCACCCGCACGCCCTCAAAAACCGCCGTCCCTCCCTTGTTCATTCCGACAATCCGATTCGGAATGTCCTTTGAATTCAGATAGACCGCTATTTCGTGGATGCAGACAATAACCGCGCCCGTTTTCTCCGCAATGTAGAGCAGACTGCCCACATGGTCTCCATGGCCATGCGTGACCAGAATCAGGTCGGCCTTATCGACCGCCCTGACCGAATCGGTGGACTTCGGATGATCCACCCAGGGGTCAATCAATATCGTCCCTGCCCCGGAACGCTCGATCCGGAACCCTGTATGACCCAGCCAGGTAATCTGCATCAGTCCTCCCTGAAGGCCCACCAACCGAGACCCGGTACCTTCCCTCCTTGATTTCAAGAGTTTTATTTTACCCCATCGGGAGCTCCTGTTTGGCCCGGGACACAGGCACAGGAAGAACATTCGAGCACCGTCCGGAATCCTGCAACGGAAGTCATGAGTTGGAGCCGTGTGCTATGATTCGTTTCAGTACGGCTTCAAGCCGTGTCCCGCCCTGAAACGACAATCAC
>QJVM01000184.1 GCA_003235715.1 Nitrospirota bacterium | reverse complement strand
CGGCCTCTTCCCCGAATCAAGGTGGATGAGCCCACCATTTCAATGGTGTTTTCCATCAACACCTCTCCCTTTGCCGGGAAAGAGGGCAAATACGTCACATCCCGGCATCTGCGGGCCCGGTTGGAGAAGGAACTGCTCTACAACGTTTCCATCACCGTGGATTTTGACCAGGCCGATGCCTTCAAGGTCAGCGGCCGGGGGGAACTTCAGCTGGCCATTCTTGTGGAAATGATCCGACGGGAAGGCTATGAATTGGCCGTCTCCATGCCCGAAACCATCACCCGAGACATTAACGGTGTGGTTCACGAACCCATGGAACTCCTCGTCATCGATGTCCCAGAGGAATTCGTAGGCGTAGTGACTCAGCAGCTCGGCATGCGGAAGGGGCGGATGCTGAAGATGCAGAACAACGGTCATGGCCGGGCAAGGCTAGAGTTCCGGATTCCGGCCCGCGGGCTTATAGGGTTCCGTTCCCAGTTTCTGACCGATACCCGCGGTACGGGACTCCTCAACCATCTTTTCGATGGATATGAACCGTGGCATGGCTCGGTGACCAAGCGCCGAACCGGTGCGCTGGTTTCGGATCGTCAGGGGAAGGCCACGCAGTATGCCCTTTTTCACCTCCAGCCTCGCGGTACGCTGTTCATTCGTGAAAACGTCCCGGTGTATGAAGGGATGATCATTGGCGAGAATTCCCGCGAGAACGACCTGGACGTCAATGTCACCAAAGAGAAGAAGCTCACCAATATCAGGGCCGCAGGCGCCGATGAAGCCCTGCTGCTCATTCCCCCGCGTGAGATGAGCCTGGAGCAGGCCATCGAGTGGGTTCGCGAGGATGAACTGGTCGAGATCACGCCGTCTTCAGTTCGGCTGAGAAAGCGCGTTCTCGAAGCCAACCGAAGACCCAAGAAGAAGGAGCAGGCCTGAACGAAAAGCCGCCTTGCTGGGAAGGTGGATTTTCTAAGCGTTTGGTCTTACGATTTGGGGGCCCGGCCGTGCCGAAGAGGGGCCCTCGCCGGATTTCCTGATTCAGGACCAGCTGCTGGTGTTTCCCGCCCTCCTCTGCATCATTTAATCCTAACGACTGTTAGCATCAATCCCGAAGCCACGTTGACCCACCGTTATTCATTTTCGTATATTACGCTGTGCACGGAAAGAGAAAGACAGACAGAACAGGCAAGACAAAGCCCGGATTCCGGGGGCGTGTCTGGATTGATGGGACCGAGGGAACCTTTATCGGCTACGGACGGGTGGTGCTGCTCGAACGCATCCGTGAGCACGGTTCGATCACGAAGGCCGCCAAAGCGATGGACATGTCGTACCGCCGAGCCTGGGAGATGGTGAATTCCATGAACCGACAGGCCACGAGTCCGCTGGTGTCACTGGCCACAGGCGGCCGTGGGGGCGGGGGGGCCAGCCTCACTGCAGAGGGGGAAAAGGCTGTTTGGGTATTCTGGACGTTCTGGGAGGACCTGCAGCAATTCCTGCGGGCTGAGGAGGAAAAGATCGGTGTCATCACAATACACGCCGTGGCGAGGAGGGGATGATGAAGAAGCTGGTTATAGCCATACTGTCCGTCGTGCTTATTGCGGCAAGCGCAAGCGCGGACGATGTGAGAATTCGTTGTGCGTCGACCACAAGCACACAGAATTCAGGTCTTTTTGATTACATCCTGCCGCTCGTTAAGGAGGCGACCGGCATCCAGGTTGACGTTGTGGCCGTAGGAACGGGGGCGTCCCTTGAGATCGGTAAACGCGGTGACGCGGATGTTGTCTTTGTCCATGCCAAAGAATTGGAACTGAAGGCCGCGGAAGAGGGCTACTTTGTGGATCGCCACGACGTGATGTACAACGACTTTGTCATCATTGGCCCGCCGAATGATCCCGCGGGAATCAAGGGCATGAAGTCCGTTACGGAAGCCTTCCGGAAAATAGCGGAGCGCAAGGCTCCCTTTGTTTCCCGGGGAGACAAATCCGGCACGCACACCAAGGAAAGGTCCATCTGGAAGAAGGCTGAAGTAAATCCAGCAGGGGAGTGGTATATGGAGGTCGGGCAGGGAATGGCGAAGACCCAGCGGATTGCCGATGAGAAGCGGGCCTATACCCTGACGGACCGCGGGACCTGGCTTGCCGCCAGGGATGCGGACAAACTGGAGATGACGATCATTCTCGAAGGCGACCCCGAACTCTTCAACCAATATGGCGTCATGGTGGTGAGCCCCAGGAAGCACGCGGATGTCAAGTATGATGACGCCATGAAGTTTGTGAAATGGCTGGTCTCTCCTGAAGGCCAGAAGGCCATTGGTTCGTTCAGGGACAAGAACGGGAATCAGCTCTTTACTCCCAATGCGCTGTAGTCGGGTTGTCACCTAAATGGATTATTTAGCCGAAGGGTTTCTGCGTGCCGTTCGGTTGATTCTCAGTCTTGACCGGGAACTTACAGGGATCATCTTGCTCTCCCTGAAGGTTTCCGGCCTGGCCCTCGTCCTGGCCACGCTTTTGGGACTTCCCATGGCCGTGGCCATTGGTTTCAAGAGAATTCCGATGAGGGGCTTCATCGTCAGCCTGTTCAACGCATTCATGGGGTTGCCGCCGGTTGCCGTAGGCCTTTTTGTTTACCTGTTTCTATCGAGGCGAGGCCCCCTGGGCTTTATGGGCCTTCTGTATACGCCATCGGCCATGGTCATCGCCCAGACCATCCTTGCTTTCCCGATCATCGTCTCCCTTTGTCACGCGGCCCTTATCAGTGTGGACCCTGTGATCCGGCAGGCCGCGCGCACCCTCGGAGCGACCGACCCGCAGGCGGCGATTGCCGTCGTAAAGGAAGCCCGGTTTGGCATCATGTCCGGGGTCATGGCCGCGCTGGGCCGGGTCATGGCCGAGGTCGGCGCCATTCTGATCGTGGGCGGAAACATTGCCGGGTACACTCGGGTGATGACCACGACGATTGCGATGGAAACAGACAAGGGCGATTTCGAGCTTGCGCTTGCGCTTGGGCTCATCCTGATCGGGATTTCGCTTCTGATCAACCTCGCCCTTCATCTGGTTCAGCAGAAGGGCGTAAGAAAGCTGGTATGAGCCTGGTCCTTCGAGCATCCCATATCGCGAAACAATATGGCCGAACGCCTGTTCTGAACAACATTTCCATGTCCTTCGAGGAAAAGGGGATCTACGTGCTCATGGGAGACAACGGGAGCGGCAAGTCCACGTTCCTGCGGATCTGCGCCCTGCTCGAGGACCCGGACGGCGGATCCGCCAACTATGAGGTCAACGGAACCCTGTTGCCTAGGGACATTAACCTCAGGCGCAGGATCTCCCTCGTGCTCCCGGGTGTGGGCGCATTCAATACGTCGGTTCACCAGAACGTCCTATACGGATTGAAACTGAGGGGCATCAAGGGGAACGATGCGAGCCGGAAGGCGGCACGGGCCATTGATTTTGTCGGGTTGGACCACAAGAAAGAACAGAACGCTCTCACACTTTCAAGCGGCGAAACGCAGAGATTGGGCCTGGCCCGGGCTCTCGCCATTGAGCCTGAAGTGCTGTTTCTCGATGAACCTGCCGCATTCGTGGACGCCCGGAACCGGGAGATCATCGAGGAGATCATCCGGAATCTCGCGGGGGACAGCCGGAGGACGGTTATCATGACCACGCACAACCGCAGGCAGGCCCAACGCCTCTCGAATCGGTTGTTCTTCCTCGAGAACGGAAACCTTCGGCCCGCATAGTTCCAACCATTCGCTTGATATCCGGGCGCCTGCCCCATGAGAATTTCAGTAATGAGCGATTACCGGGGCGCCGATACCCGCCGGGGAGTCGACGACATGAATGCCGCATTTGCGTACGATTCGCTTTTTGTTTGAGGCGGCCTCCTCTGCGCCTCCGATGATGGCTCCGGCGTGACCCATGCTACGGCAAGGCCGCGCGGTTTCGCCGGTCACTAAACCCGGGACCGGCACTCTGAAGGACTGATTACGAAGATAAAGTTCCGAATCCGCCTCCATTGAGACCTAACGGTCCTTACCTGATTTTCTCAAGCTGTCTTGCTTCGACCATGGATTCGTGGATGAACCACAGGATCTGTTTTGTGGTAACCACCCCATATTTCCCGGATTCGAGCAAAAGAGGGATATACCGTTTCCCGCTGGCGGAGAGGACGTTGATCGCGTCTCCAACCGTATGGTTCTCGGACAGGAGATCCAGTTCCGGACTCATGAGATCGCCGGCAAGGGTGGTATTGGGGTCTACGGCGTGCAGTGTCAGTTTGATCACAACGTCCCGTTCGGTCAGGATGCCGATCAGTTTTCCTTTATCCATGACCATCAGATAACTTACATTGAAGACCTTGAATCGGGGTATCGCGCTGCTCAAAGGCTCGTTGGCCTCCACACGCTTGGCCCTCTTGTGCGCGTATTTCTCATAAATATCCTTCAGCTTTGTACGAAGGGCCGCGGTGAGAGGATCTCTTACGATCTGTATCAGATCGCGGATCTGTTCGTCCATGATGCGGGATTCATAACCAAGTTTAGGTCTTGCCGTGGCTGCCGCGGTGATCTCCCTTCCCATCCGCTCCACCGTCCAGTACTCATGACCCCGGAGAGCCCGTTCCAGATCTCCCCGTCCCCGCTCCTGGGCCACTCGGGCGACCTGTCTGCGGAGTTCGCGCTCGTACGTAGGGCGTTCAATATTGCGGAGCACGCCCACGGGGCTTGGGAAGTCCGGATAGCTCAGCTGGCTCATCAGGTAGGCGTAGGCGGGGTTTGCCTGGAAGGCGTCATGGACGAGGAGGTCCTTTTCCGAAGTTGCGCTTTCACCCAGAGGAACGATCTCAGGGGCAAGACCGTTAAGCCGTATCCCTTTGTTCCGCGCCTTTCCGAAAACCAGGGGTTTGCCCTGGGCCAGAAAAAGAAGCTGTTCGTCTCGTACGTCCCTACCGGAAATGGGTTCCCAGGCCTTGTTGTTGAAGGTGACACAGTTCTGGAAGATCTCGACGAAGGAGGTCCCCCGGTGCCGGGCAGCGGCGGTGAAGACTTCCGCCATATGTTTGGGCTGGGTATCGATGGTTCGGGCCACAAACGTGGCTTCGGCAGCCAACGCAAGACAACACGGGTTCACCGGATTGTCCAGCGATCCTTCGGGCGACGTCTTGGTGATCTTGCCGCGGGCTGAAGTCGGGCTGTACTGACCCTTGGTGAGCCCATAGATCCGATTGTTGAAGAGCAGGATGTTGAGGTCCATGTTTCTTCTAATGGCATGGATCAGATGGTTGCCGCCGATACTCAGGCCATCGCCGTCCCCGGTGATCACCCAGACCGATAGGCGGGGATTCGCAATCTTTATCCCCGTGGCCACTGCGGGCGCGCGGCCGTGAATCGTGTGAAAGCCGTACGTGTCCATATAGTAAGGGAGGCGACTCGAACACCCGATACCGCTTACGATGACGATATTCTCTTTCGGAATTCCGAGCGTGGGGAGAATATTCTGGAGCGTGTTGAGGATGGCAAAATCGCCGCACCCCGGACACCACCGGATGCTGACCGGCGCCACAAAATCCTTGCGTGTCAGTACGGTTGCCATGGGCGCTACCCTCCCCGGGACGACTGTTTCAGGAGCGTTTCCATCCGGTCCCTAATTTCTGAGATCCGGAAAGGTCTTCCCTGCATGCGCGAGAAAGTTTGGACGTCCCTCAGGTAAGCCGCTCTCAAAACCATGGCCAGTTGTCCCTGGTTCAACTCGGGAACAAGAACATTTTTGAAGCAGGTGATAATCTGGCCCAGATCAGAGGGAAGGGGATGGAGATAGCGAAGGTGAACATGACCGACGCTGTATCCGTCCCGGTGTAGGTGCTTCACGGCCAGGGAGATGGCCCCGTAGGATCCGCCCCAGCCGACCACGAGGAGGTCCCCTTCGCGAGCACCGGCGACTTCTGTCGGTGGAATGAAACGAGTGATGGCCTGAACCTTCCGGGCCCGCATCTCCACCATATGTTCATGGTTTGCCGGGTCCTGGCTGATCTGCCCTTTCTCGTCCTTCTCCAGGCCACCGATGCGGTGTTCAAAGCCAGGCCGTCCCGGAAGCCCCAGGCGGCGGGCACCGGTCACCGGATCCCGTTCGTAGGGCTTGTACGATTCGCCCCGCTTCATGGGGTCAATCTCGATCTCCGGAAGGTCGTCCGGGGTGGGCACACGCCATTGCTCCGAACCGTTTCCGATGGACGCGTCGGAGAGAACGATGACGGGTGTGCGGCACATGACCGCTACCTGTACGGCTTCAAAGGCCGTGCGGAAACAGTCTGACGGCGAACGAGCAGCCAGTACCGGTACGGGAGACTCTCCATGCCTTCCGAAAAGGGCCATGAAGAGGTCCGCCTGTTCGGTCTTTGTCGGCAGTCCTGTACTGGGTCCCGCGCGCATGACGTCGATGACCACAAGGGGGAGTTCAGTCATGACCGCCAGTCCGAGTCCCTCGGATTTCAGACAGAGGCCCGGACCGCTGGTCGAGGTGACGCCGAGATGGCCCGCGTAGGACGCGCCGATGGCGATACCTATGGCCGATATTTCGTCTTCGGCCTGCACTGTTTTCACCATGAAGTGTTTGTGCTGGGCCAATTCCTCGAGGATGGGGGTGGCCGGCGTGATCGGATAACTGCCGCAGACGATCTCTCGCCAACTCTTTTCCGAACCCGCAATCAGCCCCAGAGCCATGGCCTCGTTACCGCTGATCTTCCGGTAAATTCCGTCCGGTAAGAGGGCTCGATCCACGCAGAGCAGGGGTAGCCGAACTTCCAGTTTCTCCGCGTGCGTATAGCCGGCTTCCAGGGCGGTTTCGTTGGCGAGCGCAAGCGCAGGCTTGTTGCCCCATTTGTTCGAAATCCAGTCCCGGGGATAGTCGATGGACAGACCATAGAGACGGCAGGTCAGTCCCAGGGCGAAGAAGTTTTTACACCGGATTTTATCCGACGTGGGAAAGTCCATTCCTTTGAGCGCATCCAGAACTCTCTGGTTGATGTTCACGAATACCGTGTGATAGCGACCGCTCGCGGAAAGGGCATCCAGTGGTGAATCCGTGTAGTCAGCTCTTGAAAGATTATCCTCCGTAAAGGCACCAGTATTGACCAGCAGCAGACCGCCTTCGGCGACTTCATCGATGTTGACCCTCAGGGCGGCCGGGTTCATGGCCACGAGAGTATCGACCCAGTCGCCCTGCGTTTCAACGTCCTGACTCCCGAAGTGGATCTGGAAGGCCGAAACGCCCGGCAGGGTTCCGGCCGGGGCCCTGATTTCCGCGGGATAATCGGGAAAGGTATGAAGATACGCGCCGGAAAGGGCAGCGCATGTCGCGAACATTTCCCCCACGACCTGCATCCCGTCTCCCGAATCGCCGGAGAACCGGACCGCAGAAGACTGTATGGAGTCCGAGCCCCGGGAACCTGTTCCATACCGCTTCTGGGTATCGACCGTGCTCACACCCCTTCCTTCTTTTCAAAAGTGAGGCGGCTGTCGGGCGGACGGTTCAACACCTCCCGGGGCTGGTGTTCGGCGATGAAGGTCATCATTTCGTTGACCGATATTAGGCCAGCAACGGTCCCGTCGGCATTCACCACGGGCAGGTGCTGTATGCCGTTTGCGTGAAACATTTCGGCTGCTTCTGCGACGGTGGCCTCGGGTCTCAGTGTGACCAGGTCGGTTTGCATGATGGATTCGATGGTCGTATCCTCTGTTGAGGTTGTTTCGATGTAATCATGCATGAGGTCGCTGGTGGTTACGATGCCGGCCAGCTTCCCGTCCGCTTCCATGACAAGGGCATAGCCCACCCCACTCTGTTCCATGAGGGCCGCAGCTTCGAGGATGAATGTTCCCCGGGCCATGGTCAGGGCTTTCGCCGGGGGAATGTACCGCACCTCCTCTTGCCAGAAGCTCCTGTCTATGTCTCCGTTCCCGTTATCTGTCGGGCTCATTCCGTTCAGGGACCTTTGGCAACCAGAGGGTTCACTCTCCGTCATGCAGGGGAGTGAATGCCGTAATACGGCATAATGGTTTCATTTTTTCATATCATGGGGCTGTTGTCATCCTTGGTCCTTTTAGGTGCTCCCATCCGGCGGAGACGTCCCAAACTACCCCTCATCACTCTGAAGCGCAGAAGTATATAATTCGACGGATGCCGGGACTTCTCAGGTTCCTGCAGAGGAAGCCATGGAAGAACATATTCAGTCGAATTCCGACTGAAAAGAACTCTCGGGCAATCTCATCAGAAGTGAGAAGGGATGATCAATCCGATCGCATTGCTGTCAGGGGCTCGACCCGTGCAATGCGGATGACCGGTATCAGAGCACCGGCAAGGCAGACGATGGTCCCGAGTCCCAGCGAGAGCAAACCTATGGATGGCGAGATTTCAGGGGCAAGGGTGATCCCTCCCAGTCGGGTCATGAGTTGAAAGCTTCGGCCCAGGTACCAGACGAGGATATGGCCACCTGCGACGCCGGCGAGGCCGCCGGAGAAACTCACGACCAGGCTTTCCACGAGAAACATGATGGAGATATCCCGCCTGCGGGCGCCGAGGGACCTCATGATCCCGACTTCCCTGATCCTCTCATTGGTCGTTGCGGTAAAGGCCGAGGCAGCGAGAAGAACGGCGAGCACGGATGAAATGACGATGTTGATCGCAAAGATCCTGGAAATGTCTTTCAGAATGGCCTTGATGCCCCCGCCGATATTGGCCCGCGTCATAATGCCAACCGCGGGGTTGACTTCAACGATGGCCCGTTCAACCGCGGCGGGATCCGCGTTGTCCTTCAGCTTGAGGAAAATGATGGAGATATTTCCCATCTTGAACTGCCCGGCGACGCCCTGCTGGGTGAGATCCAGGTCGTCAGCTCGCATAAAGATTCCACGGTCGAGCCCTGTCCCGGTTTCGTGAAGCCGGCCTCCTACCTTGACCTGCCGGCCAAAAAGCTGGGTGGTATAGATAAGCCCCTTGTACTCAGCCACGTAACTGCCTACATAAATTTCACCCTTCTTGAGGGGACGCACGGAATCCTCGTCCAGCCAGCCGTTGATGACAAAATCCCTCTCGGGGTCGAACACCACCACCTGCGCTTCGGCAATGCTGCAGCATTGTGATTCCAGGGTGTCCAGGTAAATGTGATACGTGGCCTTATCGATACCCGGAAGTTCCGCCACCTGGCCGAAGACTTTCTCGTCCATATAAAACCGCTTTTCCTTGCTCTCAAGGAGAAAGTCTTCGGCCATCTCTTTGGCTTCGGGCGGTACGACCACAATATCTGCCCCGAGTTTGCCTGTGGTCGCTTCGACGCCTTTCTTCACCGTGTGATCAAAGAGAAGTGCGAAGACGAAAAGAGCTACCAGCAGGCCCACCGCTGCGGCAAGGATGCCGTTCCGAAGCGGTTTGCGGGCCACGTTCTTAAGGGGGACCTGAAGGAAGAATGAACGCCGAGTGGCCGTCATGAGTTTCGGGTTGTTGCCTCCCTTTGCCCCGTGAGGACCTTCCTCCTGAAGAAGCGGACTGAGGCCATAAAGCACCGGCACTGGGCTGGAACCCCGTGCCGGTGCTGGAGGTCACGAGACCTTCTTGGAGGTCTATTGCCAGTTGGCATCCAGACCGCAGAGAACAGCATGCGCGTCAAGGCCCATCTCGTCATGGCAGGCGAGGCAGACCGAAGTGGATTCTCCGATAATCTGCTTGGCCTCCACATCGTAGAGTTTCAGATGGCCGTCCATGATGTATTCTCCGTCTTTGGGTGCTTCAGGGGTCTCGCAGTCATCGTCTGGTCGCTTGGTTCTGGAGGTAATCACCACGTATTTGTCGTCCGGCGTGAAAATCGCATCGTGGGTCTCCTCAACGGGTTTCAGCAATTCTGCATCGACGAGTTCCAGGGTATCGGCCTTCACGATGAAAAGCCTATCTCCCGTGGCATTGGCAATGAGTTTGCCGTCATTGGAGAAATATTGCCGGAAACTGACGGTCTTCTTTTCCGCTCCCGGGAGTACGGTCTTGGCCAGAACCTTGACCTCGCCCTTGATGAAGGCATCCATGTCAACCAGGATGAGATGAAGCTTGCCGATCGTATTGCCCTGGGGAGTGTCGGATTCATTGATCGTGATCAGCAACTTCTTCATATCTGGAGAATTGGTCCCATGGTAGAACTTGTACGGTTTCTGAATATCCGCGTCTGTTCCCTCCAGGAAAACGCGGCGGACCATCTTGAGGTCCGACTTGTTGAACACATCGATATAGCCCTTGTTAGACATGGAGATGGGAAGGAAGTGGTCTTTGGACTGGGCCGAGGCGCAGTACATGGATTTTGTGTTTGTTGCCTCTTCGGGAACCGTGGCGCCCACATCCATCAAGACTTCTCCGGTCTTCAGGTTGCTCTTTCCCACGTGGGTCATGTTCGTCTTCTTGTCGATCTTGTATGTGGACCAGAACATCACAGTCCGGTCCTCGGCGTCAATCCGGGCGTCATGGACCGGATGGCTGTTCTTGTCTCCGATGTCGATTTTGGAAAGTCCGTTCACCTTGATAGGTTTGGCCGCTGTCGGATCGATCTCACAGTCCACGTCGGCAAAATGGCCGCCCATCCCTGCCACATAAAACTTGGCCTTGTAGGTTTTGCCTGAAGTGGCCCAGAGTGAACCTGCGAGTCCGATACATACCAATCCCAGAACGGTCACGCCAATAATACTTTTCCTGCTCTTCCCCATCATGAAATCCTCCTCTTCATTCTGTGTAATCTTTCCATTTTCTCCCCCTAGCCACACATTCACATCCGGCACCGTCCGATGCCGGATAGAAACCGGTAAACAGCCCTCAGCATTCAAGCCTCAGCCCAAATCCGGGATGGGACCCGAACGGTTGGCTGCAGAGCCAAGGGTCTTCTCCCCGAAACTTGTCGCCTGAACCCGGAAGGCCCCTTCGTTCCCACAGTCTTCATGTAGCCGGGTATCTCTGCCTCCACGCGAACATGCGCGCAGTCGTACCCGCATTGCTGTTGCTCGATATTCAGGGAATTTGCACTGAAGGTTTTTAAG
>QJVM01000139.1 GCA_003235715.1 Nitrospirota bacterium | reverse complement strand
TAAACAACAAAGACAGACTTATCAACAAAACCATACGATTTATATTCATTAACGAAGCCCAGGACCCACGGTCCTCTCAAGCTGTATTTAATACATCGGCAGTAGAAATCGGGACTTTAATTCTTATCCCCATCACACGAGAAATTTAGTGTGACTGGTGATTACGTGGACGTATATCAGCAAAGGGGCGAATAGACAGAAAGAGGAAGAACAAAACCAGTGGCAAGAGGATCAGACCATCCGAAACAGCGACCCCTCCGGAGGAGGATCTTTAGCAGAATATATCGGTAGTTGGCAGCCTCGAAAATGTAGAGAAAGAGATTTGTCGTGATCAGGAAGGCCGCACGGTGAATGTCAGACAATAGGCGTTATTCTTGTGGGGACCAACCTTGATGCCTTCCGCCATGCAATTAAGCCCCTGATTGTATCGGCACTGGAATTCGCGGCAGGCACCCACGGAACATTTCACCCCAGACACACCGTTCTTGCTTGAAGCCTTAAGACAGGTTCTGCACACCGGAGAGCGGTTTTGAATGGTAATAGCGATGGCGTGACAGTGACTGTCATGGTTGAAAAGACAGTCACTCATCTGACAACTCATGACTCTCGCCGTGGATTCGCCCATAGCGCACCCCCTCAACAGACTCCACCAACTTTACCGTCATCATAGCAAGCCCGATAAACATGTCAAGAAAATCCCCACGTGGCGAGAGGCTTCCCCTTGCCCGTTCATGGAGGAGCATATTGCGGATGTTAAAAATTCTTACCCACTTCCTGAAGGCCCCCCATGCGGACGTCTTAGCGACGAAATAGCGTTCTTCTTTCTCTTGCCAATGGAGCTCCGTTCTTAAGGATGGGGACACAGCCAAAGATCTGGACACGGTTACCAGGCTTATTCTGTCCCGGGATGCCCCCCGAAATACCCCTTGGGAGAGGAACCCTCAGGCCAAATCGTGCAAACAAGAAAAATCCGGACGGGCATGACCGAGACTGGACCAGAAAGCGCGGGCCACAAGAGGATTCACCGTATGGGGAGGTAGACGGAGCTGACCTGCCACATATCGACAGAGTTCCATAGGCTGTCCTTGTGCCTCTTCTGGAGCGCCGGTGACGGCCTCGTGGATCTGATGCATCCACGCCAGGCCCTCTGTGACACGTTTCCTGACCTTGCGCGCTCCCGCTATCGGAGCCTCCCATGACGAAAGGAGGAATTCCACATCGGGGATGCCAAGAATCATTTTCAATGAACGTACACATTCAGAGATATCTTCATAAATCGGGATGTCTCCCGGAACGGGAACCGCATCTCCCGATATAAGAGTTTTTTGGTTCAAGAGTAAAAGAGAAACCGAACCCTTCGAATGACCCGGAGTATGGAAGACCCTGCAGGGAATATCAGGGTCCAAGTCCGGCTCATCGCCATCCGAAAGCAGCCCCCCCACAGGCACGGGCCCTTCCACAAGCGTATAGAATCCCGGCACCGGGCGCTCCCTGAACTGGAGTTCCGTATCCTCAATCCAATCTTGTTCACTTTCGTGCGCCCAGACCGTGCAGCCGGTTTCCTCATGGACGCTCCGCGCTCCTCCCATGTGGTCAGGATGAGAATGAGTAAGGATCATGTGCGATATCTCGGAGGCTGTTCTCTCCTGCAATTCAAGGTAGGCCGTTATGGATGCCCGCGCACCCCAAACCCCGCTGTCAATCAACGCGACGCGTTTCCCGAGGAGCAGATAGACCCATACTTCCCGGTCCAGACAGGTGTCTGGACTTATAGGGATCCTGAAGGGAATCTTCAGGGCATGAACGTGTCTTGCAATTTTCAAGGGGACTCAGCCTCTGGGGATGATGATTGCAGTGGCGCATGCAGAGCCAAAAGACCGCTTTCCTGGAATTCAATTAGCATCCGGCCAAGATGTCACCGCTTGGATATTAATCGGTACGGATCAATACGCTGATGGCTCCGCGAAGGTCGCCCTGTTTGTATCCTTCCTTCGGCTTTCCAGCGATGTCCAGCGCTCCAGCGGGCTGACCATGACACTGCAGGCAGGCCTCTTCGATGTAAAGCGGATAAATATAACGATAGGTATGGTCGTCCGTCCACCAACCATACCCCAGGTGGGGCTTGAACCGGCCATTCTCATATCCTTTCAGCATTTCCCGCTCAAAGGCATCGGCCCGGTTATACGCGTTCCTGGGTTCGTAGGTCACCTGGCGTACCGATACGCCCGTGGCGTAGCGAAACTTCATGCCCGTCAGACGGCCAAACACGGCTGGTATGAAACCCTTGAAGCCTACCCCCAGCCGGTTGATGTTGTCTTGCTGGTCCCGGACAACGTCTTCCGCCGCATCCATTAGTTCCTGAAGCGTCTCGCGGGCCTGGTGCTCCATGTCCTCCAGTTTCAGACCCACCCTTTTCTCGAATTCAGCCCGCATCTCCTTTTTCACGTAGGCCGGAGTAAATCCTTTGTCTCCCTTAGAGGCGTCATTGATGAGGTCCTGGTGCGCGGCAACCACACTGCGGCCGCAGGCCAGCATAGTCGAGACGTGCTCCGCAACGCGATTCGCGACGCGACTCGACATGACCATGGCCGAAACACCGCTGTAAAGCATCAAGATTGCTACCGCAGAAATTCCAATGAAGAACAACCGCAGCGGCACGGCTCCCCACAGCCGCGAAAGATACATCATGGAACCACCCCCTGATTAACCCGGTTATTCTTCTGCATACGTCGCAAAGAATCAAGTGTGGATAGAAAACACAGGTGGCGTCCGAAACACACAGACTATACTTACGCGTAATATGTCAATTCCTCCGAATCCGGTCCTCTTTCCGAAAGAGCGGGGAGCCTTAGGATGGTCATCGGCATAAAAAAAGTGGAGCCTCACAATCGTCTGGGGCATGGCCTATAGCATCGATGAAGCAGGAACGTTGCAGGCAAATCTCACACGTTTGGGAAGAATGGTACCGACCTGGTGGCCGAACAAAGCTCTGAATATATGGGGACACTCGATACTGAACCCGTAGATGATTAAATTAGTACACCAACATGGCCTGCGAACACTCCCCTTCACAGCCAAGACAGCGAAAGAGATTCGTGCGGTGAACGCGGCAGCATCAACGCGGCATTTTCGGACCATCCCGACGGGGCCAAAGAGGTGTGCCCGGTAACAAAATCTAACATCGATTGGTCATAATTTTCGGCTCACTTCAGCGTATCCTGTTCATCAATAAAATCTTCTTATAAATCTATAACAGTGTTTTTCTTGAACCGATACACGCCTTGGTCTATATTGTCACTTAATACTTAAAAACCTTCAGTGCAAATTCCCTGAATATCGAGCAACAGCAATGCGGGTACGACTGCGCGCATGTTCGCGGGGAGGCAGAGATACCCGGCTACATGAAGACTGTG
>QJVM01000193.1 GCA_003235715.1 Nitrospirota bacterium | reverse complement strand
CCGCGTGAGTGGCTTCCCTGGCTGGATCCCCTTTCGACGGGAATCCCTGAGCCCGTTCCTCTCAAAGGGCACATGGAATATACCGTCAAGTTCTCCTATCTTGAGCAGGTTGCCCGCTATTACGGATATCGTACAACGAGGGGATCCTACGCGGACTTTCTTCACATCAACCCCTCGCCGGAGTTCCGCTATATCGTTACCTCGGCGTCAGTGGAGAGTGACCACGAAGTGATTCGCCACTTTGCCCAGGATCTCTTCAAGTACGAATACCTTGTTTTGACCAGGGTCGGACCGTCCAACCATGACCACGCGGAGCTTTATCCGATCGATTCAGGTTGGTTCTTCACAGCGGGGTAGAGTTTGGCCACACAATCCAGGACCGCTTTGTGTAAGCCTGAAAACTCGAGACGTTATCCGCCGCAGTCAGTTGGTGTGTTCATGATCTTCAGAAAAGGGGCGGGCTGTGGTGGACAAAAAGTCGCAGCGAGGTCGACCCCGTACAGCGGATTCCATGGTCGACACCTGCAGGAACAAAAAGATAGTCTCCCGTCTCGATATCCTCCCACTCGCCGTTTACAAATGCCTGACCCGCCCCCTGGAGGACCAGAATCGAGTCCACCTGGGGCTCATGGGTATGGATCGGGATCTCGGTCCCAGCCGGAATCTCCAGAAAACTGACGCTGACGCTTCCTGTCCTTGCGCGGTCCACGCATTTGGCGAACCGGACTCCCGGGAATTTCGGGTGTTCTGCAAAACAGATATCCCTTCGCTTTAAAAAATCTGTCTTCATGCCATACCTTCCTTCTCGTCAGGGTAACTCCCGGTTTTCCGGGGGCCTTCACAAAGACTTCTCGTCCCGCTCCGCGAGGGCCTCACGTGGCATACAGCAGGGTATGTTCCCGAAGAAACCTCAGAACACGGTCGAGGTCTTGCATCATGAGTTCCTTTCCCTTCCCGAGTTCCACCACACGGGGATCCCGGACCCCGGAACCCCGGAAGCCAGCCTCCCGACCGGGACCTGCGAGAAAGGACGCCGGCATCTCGTCTGGCAGATCGACTCCGTTCATTACCGCCCACGCAATGGTCCAGGCACGGGCCACGTTGCCCACGTCATAACCTCCGCCGCCAAGGGCCACCCAGCGGGGAACCAGCTCCTTCATCATGCGGAGGATTTCTTCAAACCCGTTCGTCGTAAGGTTCAGATGCGTGAGAGGGTCGGCCTGAAAGGTATCTGCGCCCAGCTGGGTAACCACTATGTCTGGTTTGAACCGCTGAAGCAGGTGAGGCACGGTCTCACGAAAAGCCCGGACATACACGTCGTCATCCGCATAGGGGGGAACCGGAACGTTCACGGCATATCCGCTGCCAGCTCCGGTCCCGGTCTCTTCCGCAAATCCCGTTCCAGGAAACAGACTCCGCCCCGTCTCATGAATCGAAATAGTCAGGACTTTGTTCGTCCCGTAAAAGGCTTCCTGCACGCCGTCTCCGTGATGGGCATCGATGTCCACATAGGCCACCCGGCGGCCGCGTCTGAGGAGCCAATGGATCGCAACGGCGGCATCATTTACGTAACAGAACCCCGAAGCCCGGGAGGGAAACGCGTGGTGCAGCCCTCCCGAAATATTGAAGGCGATATCCACCTCCTTCTCGTCCACCAGTTCCGCGGCCTGCACGGATGCTCCGGCAACGAGCCGGGACCAGTCCCAGACTCCCTTAAAAACCGGATTATCCCCGGGGCCGAGACCATAATGTTCGCAGCCCGCAGCCATCGTCCCGCCGTTGACCGCCTTCAGCATCTCGATATAATCCGCAGGGTGAAAAAGGGCAATCTCGTCATCCGTGGCCTCGCGGCCTTCCACCTCACGTCCCTGCGGGAGGTCAAGCAGGCCAAGGCTCTCAATAAGATCCCGGGTGAGTTTAAGGCGGTACGTTTTCAGGGGATGCGTCGTTCCGTAATCGAAAGACGCCATATCCTCCCGGTAGATGAAAGCTGTTTTCGTCACCGCCCCTCCTGTATTGGTTTTCAACCCGGACCGGCTTCGCCTAGGGCATCTGGATAAGCAGGTCATAGGTGCCAATGGACACCCGGTCCGCTACGCCTGCTTCCCAAAGGAGATCCGTTACATGTTTGACGGTCTTCTTTGGGACCATAAGTACCAGCTTGTTTCCCGAATGGGCCAGCGCCTTCCACTCAGCCGCCTTTTCGGGGGAAAGGGTTGCTTCTGTCTCCACCTCCATGGCTCCAAGAATGAGACCATGATTCCCGAAGATGATATCCGGATAATATCCGTTCAGTTCGTGAACCCTACCCTCTGTGTTCTCCCGGATGTCCTTGTAGTCCCGGGCAAGCTTTGACTTGAGAGTACGTACGACAAAATCGTGCATCAGCTTTTCATCATCCATCTCATGGCTCCTTTTCTCACATCGGTTCAGGCCGTGTTCCCCACCGCAGCCAGCAACCGCCTCGGGTCTTGGGCTACGGCGGCCAGAAGCCTCCGTGTGTGCAGATAGTCGGGGAGGCGCAGCATCTGGCAGGGAGCATGAATATACCGGCAGGGAACAGATATCACACCGACCGGAACGCCGGTTCCCGACTGATGGATAGGGCCGGCATTCGTGCCCCCAAAAAGGGGTTTCTTAATCTGGCAGGGAAGTCCTGACTCCCGTGCCACCGTCTCTATGGCTTCCACGAGGGAGCGATTCACAATCACGGAACGGTCCACCACGGTGATGGCCGGCCCACCTCCCTGCCGGGCCGGCTGACTCTCGGGGGATACGCCCGGAGTATCGGCGGCCGTCGTACACTCCACCGCGAGTGCCAGGTCAGGTTTCACTCGGTAGGCCGCGGGACCCGCTCCTCGCGTTCCCACTTCTTCAGAAATCGTGAAAGAAAAAACCACGTTTACCGGAAACTCGCTCCCCTCCATCCCGCAAAGCGTTTCCACGAGCAGGGCACATCCGACGCGATCATCAAAAGCCTTCCCCATCAGGAGGTTCTCCGAAACCACCTCGAAGGGATGGAAGGGAACGGCCGGATCGCCCACCCTGATGTCCAGGGCGTCGACGTCTTCCGCGCTACCTGCCCCAACGTCTATGAAAAGGTCACGGGCTCGGACCGGCTTCTCCCGGTCCGCCGCAGACAGAACATGGGGCGGAATTGTTCCCACAACGCCTTTGCGGTAACTTCCCCGACCCGTCGCCACGAGAACGGGGAGGCCGGCCAGAATTCGCTCGTCATATCCGCCAAGGGTCCCAAACCGGAGGAAGCCGCGTTCGTCGATATGACTCACGACCAGGCCCACCTCGTCCATATGCGCATCCAGCATGAGTGTCAGGTCGCTCTTTCCCTTCTTAAGAGCGAACAGGTTCCCGAGACGGTCCGTAAACACCTCGTCGGCAAAAGGCGTGACCATGG
>QJVM01000132.1 GCA_003235715.1 Nitrospirota bacterium | reverse complement strand
GAGGACCGACCGCACCCGTTCCGGGCCCGCAGTTATCCCGTATCGAAGCATGAGGGGAATGGATACGTTTTCAAAAACTTTAAGGTTTGGCAACAGGTTGAAAAACTGGAAGATAAATCCGATTCTTCTCCTCCTCAAATGTGTCAGTTCATCGTCTGTGAAATCGGTGATGTCCTGATCAAATAAGAAGATCTGTCCATCGTCGGGACGGTCAATCCCGGCCACCAGATTGAGAAGGGTGGATTTCCCGGAACCGGACTCTCCCATCAGGGAGAGGAACTCCCCCCTCGATACCCGCAGGTTTGCACCGCGCAGGACGTATTGGTGACCGTAGCGTTTATGTACGTTGGTGAGTTGTATGGAGAGCGCGGTGGGGTGCAACGCCTTTTTCCTTTCTGGGGCCTTGAAGCTGTCGCGGCAACAGCCGGCTTTCCTGCACGGGGAAGAAGGTCAGGTTGTAATACGGATCAACCTGAGCTAGGATAACAAAAGATTCAGGTACTGCACGAAGCAGGACCGCCCCTCCGGAATTCCCGGACATCAGTCTGAAGACTGAAAGGAGGTGCTTCCATGAAGATCAGAAAGGTCTCCAAGAAGGCCGGGATCAGCTGTAAGTGCAAGAATTCGTGCTGAATCAATGGACCTCATCTATTTGGAAACCGTCATCCGGGCTGTAAGGGGATGACGGTTTTTCCTTTGGGCCCCCAAAGGGAGCAAGTTCGTCCGTTTGGGAGGTAATTCGTGTCCGGCGAACACGAACTCAGGATGAGGATTTCGGAACTCGAAACCGAGGTCTCTAGGCTGAAGGCAAGACTTCGGAAGTGTTCCCCCGACGTCAGGAGCCTGCTGGCTCATCGTGGTTTTCAGGTCTTCCGGTCTGCCGCCACCGAGAAAAACCTTCTCCTGCCTCCGAATCCCCGTTACCGGGGTCCCTACCTTCGATGGTTTTCCCGTTATTCCTTTCGTCTGTTCCTGCGGGATGTGATCCGTCATGGAGAAGCCGTTCCGGAGGGTCGGACCACTCGCTTTGTCACTTCAGACGTCTATGCTCGCTACCTTAATGATCTGAAGCGCTGGGGACTGATTCGTTGCTCTTCTGCCGGGTGCGCCCTGGAGAGTCAGGTCCGCAGCCTGGGGCCCACTCTGGAATGGTGGGTCGGCCATATTCTGAAGAACCGTATGGGGTTTTCCTGCCTCCGACAGGTTTTCTTCCGTCGGCTCCCTGTAGGAGGGGACTTTGACCTCATCGCCTCGGTGGAAGGTCGCATCACCTACATCGAGGTCAAATCATCTCCCCCCAAACAGATCTTCCAGAAAGAAATCTCGGCTTTCCTCGACCGGATGAATCTACTCGGCCCGGTCCTGACCGTCTTTCTTATAGACACCGAACTTCGGATGAAAGATAAGCTCGTTCCCATGTTGGAAACAGGCCTCCAACGTATCGGGACCGCCAAACCCGAACTCCAGAGGCTGGAATCCGAACTCTTCCACCACGAACATCGGTTATATCTCGTCAATGCAAAGGGGGGTATTGAAGAGAATCTGAGAAGGGTCGTGGCGGACCATCTCCACGCCCGACCAGGTCATCTTTAGCATTGTTCTACTCGGCCATGCCATACCCGGCACGCTTCCACCCATCGACCCCGCCGCCCAATACCTTGACGTTTGACCATCCCTCTTCCCGGAAACGGGCCGCCCGACCGGCGGCACTGGCCTCCGCTTTTCAGGCGCAGTAGAAAATAATTTCCGTTTCCTTGGAAAGCCCTGACACTCTTTCATTGAAATCCTTGAGGGAGATCGCCCCCTCAAGGTGAGCCCTTCTGAACTTATCCTCATTGTCATAGGCACAGACCAACAGGGCCTCGTCATGAAGAATTCTCTTTCGGGCCTCTTCCGGGGCCACTCTTTCTATCTCTTCCATGGGCGTCCTCCTTTCAGCATTCTTCTCCTTCCATGCAGGTCATGGCCGACATCGTGACGCTGTGTTCACATCATAAAGAATCAGGCCCACGCACGCATACCATCCGTACCCGTGGAAACGGGCCCTCTATTCGCCTTCTCACACAGCGATGCGTGATTTGGCCCGCCGAATAACGGAAAACCCTTTTCCAGTCACCGGCATGTAGAATACATATATCTTATTTATCATAGGGTTAGATTACATAGCACACATGTTGCTTTAGAGCAGTTTCAGTACTACTATTGGCGTTGAAAAAAGGGTAAAAACCGTGGACACAAGCCGCTGTCTTCCATTAAAGAAACTCCTGTTGCCGGGCATGGTTGTTCTTGCCTTGGCCGGGGTCCTTGTTTTCTCAGGTCCCGGGCGGGTTTGTGCGGCACCAGGCGATCTTTGGGAAACACTGAATACGAAAGCTTTCTCGTATTTTCAGAAAGGCTTGTACGACGACGCAATCCGAACAGCAGAAGAAGCCGTCAAAGTGGCGGTCGAGACCTTTGGGCCGGACACGGACAAGGTCGCCCTGTCCTTCAGCAATCTATCCCTCTTTCATCGTTTGCGAGGCGATCTGTCCAAGGCGGAATATCATCTGAAGATGGCCATTCGGATCCGAAAGAACGCCCTGGGCCCGGACCATCCCTCGGTCAGCGACTTCATGATGAGTCTGGCAGATCTGTATCTCCTTGAGAAGAAGAACACCCAGGCAGAGAAGACTCTGCTCGAAGTGCTGGCGTCTCGGGAAAGAAGTCTGGGAAAGGCGCACCCGGATGTGGCTCGTTCCCGGGACCGCCTCGCGGCCATGTATGAGGCCCTTGGTCGCTTCGAAGAAGCCGTGCCCCTGCGAGAAACATCCCTGAAACATTGGGGCGAACTCAAGGGGGCCGAACACCCGGATATGGCCGAACACCTGGCCCAGTTGGCCCGCGACTATGAAAAATTGGGCAGGACCGACGACGCCCGGGAAGCCTATGAGAAATCTATCGCAATCTGGGAATCCTCGGCTGGATTCGACAACCCGGACCTGGTGAAGCCGTTGAACAGTCTCGCAGGCCTGGCCCGTTCCCAGAAGAAGGCCGAGGAGGCCGTCCAGCTTTATCGGAAGGCCCTTTTGCTTCAGGAAAAGGCCCTTGGTCCTGACCACCCTGATCTCGCGGCGCAGATGACGAAGCTTTCCGATGCATGCATTGAGACCTTCAACTACGCCGAAGCCGAACGCTACTATCAACGCGCCATCGAGATTTGGCGAAAGTCAAAAGGAAAGGGTCAAACCCAAATGGCCGAAGCCATGACGAACCTGGCCGAGTTATATGTATTGTTACAGCGGCATTCCGAGGCCATGCCCCTTCATGAAGAAGCTCTTGCCATACGGGAAAGACTGCTTGGGGAAAGAGATACCTCCGTGGCAGACTCTCTCAATAACCTGGCCCGGCTTTACCAATACCAGGGGAACAATGCAAAGG
>QJVM01000131.1 GCA_003235715.1 Nitrospirota bacterium | reverse complement strand
TACGGTCGCTGTACGGTTTCCAATCTTCTCAAGCATAGGTTCGCTCCTTTGCCATCACCGCAAGAACGTTAAGAGATTGCTCTGACGGCCGGAAATTTTACACAATTTGTGTACGGGATTCATATCGGTCCAAGATACGGAGGATCTGAATTGTTCTCACCCGCAACGGCCCTGCCCATTGACGTAAAGCTGGCGTGATATAATCCCCAGACCCATGGGCACCTACCGCCGGACGTTTCTCTTCCTGCTCTTTTTTCTGGCCGCCTCCGTACCTCCCGTTCAGGGGGCCGCTCTGCTTCGTCATAACATCATGGCCACCGTGGACCCGCCCGGCCACCGAATATCGGCCCGTGACCGGATCCAGGGGCTGGACGCCGGAAAAGTCGAGCTTGAATTGGCCTCAGCCCTCGGCGTTCTTTCCGTCATGGCCGGCAAGACAGATATGGATTTCGAACGCCATGGCGATCGGCTGATGTTTGAACTCCCGGATCCCCCCCCTGAGGCCGTTGAGATCCACTATGAGGGAGAGACGTATCTCTTGCCCGGTGAATCCGAAGCTGTACGGGCAGGAGGCGGTGCGGGATACCCACTTCATATCAGCACAGACGAGGTCTTTCTTCACGCTGAAGGAAAGTGGTACCCCGCCGCTTCCCAGACCGGGCCCGGCTTTTTTACCTTGAACCTTGCCATGAAGGGAGGATTGATATCTCTCAGCCAGGGAAATCTCGAAAACCGTTCTACCTCGTCCGGTGCCGAGGAAACCCGGTGGTCCACGCCCAGCCCGGTAAATGGTCTTTCGGTGCTGGCAGGCCCCTATAAATCTTTCAAAAGAGACGTCGACGGGCTTACCTATTCCGTATACACCCGGGAGTACGATGAAAAGAATTCTGCCCTCCTCGTGGAGGCCAGCGAGAAATATATGACCTTTTATACCAGCCTCCTGGGGCCCTATCCCTATCAGGCGTGGAGTATGGTGGAGAGTTCGTTCTTCATGTACCACTTTCCAGGTGTGGCTCTTCTCGATCCGCGGGTCGCCCATCAGGCCTCCCGCCTGATCCAGCCGGGATATTTGGATCATTACCTGGTCCACGCCTGGCTCGGGAGCCACGTGGTCCCGGAACTTCATGAAGGCAACTGGTCAGAACCTCTGGTCACCTATATCACCAGCCATTACTACAGAGAATCAAAGGGCAATCCGAACGAGGCCCGGAACCTGAGAATCCAGACCGTGGAACGATTTTCGATGCTGGTCCTCCCCGACGAAGAATATCCCCTGCGGGATTACACCGAGCCAAGAGAAACGTTTGCGTCCGAAGTGGCTTATGGCAAAGGGGCCATGTTTTTTCATTTGCTTAGAAAGCAAATTGGAGAAGACGCCTTTGCCAAGGCCCTGGGAGAGCTGGTTCGAGGGCACGGAGGGAAAACAACCACGTGGTCCGATATTGAGCGGGTCTTTCAGGCTGTCACAACAGACGATCTGGAAGTCATATTTGCCCAGTGGCTCAGACGCACAGGCGGCCCCAGGCTCAGGCTTGATTCGCCGGCATATGCGAGGCGTAACGGAGTATTTGTCGTCACCGGAACCATTATTCAGGAGGGAGCCCCTTACGCCCTTGAGATTCCCGTACGCGTGGAAGGTGCGTACGGACCGGTGACCCAGCTCATTCCGGTCCGCGACCTAAATACCCCTTTTGAGATCGAACTCTCAGCCAAACCGGAGTCCATGGTGCTCGATCCCGATTACCATATCTTCAGGGTGCTTGCGACCAGGGACATTCATCCCAGCCTGGCCCGCCTTCTTCAGGACCCTTCCCATGCGTATGTGAAAGGGCCGGATGCGCGTTCGTCGCCGGTCGAGTCTCTTATCCGGAACCTCCGCGAGAAGAAGGGCGGATGGGTCATCGATGAAGCACACCTTTCAGATTCCCTAGGGCTCGGTGGGGTATTTATCCTGGGAAAGCCCCCCCTTCTGGGTGTAAGGGGCATCGGGAAGCCGGAACTGGAGTTTTATACGACCGGGTTCACCTTTCTGGGACACAACTATAGCGATCCTGGGGAGGCTATTCTTTACAGCTTCGATAATCCCTTTTTGCCGGGAAGCACTATTTCGGTCTTTGCCGGAAATACCCCTGAAGCCCTGGCCTATGCTCAGTATGTGCCTTACTACGGTAATGACACTTACACCGTGTTTGTTTCCGGTGTTGCCGTTGAACGGGGTTATCTTCCTTTTTCGCCACCGTCCACATCCTTCCGGTTTCCAGACAACAAGGATAAAGAGTGAACCCGGCAGGATATTCTTCTTACGGGCTCGCACAACGTAATAGCCTGCAAGTCAATCCGCGGTCCTGTTCACCGGACCCGAAGCCAGCGGAAACGGTCCTGGTATAGCCTGCAGTGAACACCGGAGCGGATCGCCGCGGTCCAGTCCAGGGTCTTGAAGCCGCTCGGTTTGATGTCCTAACCCGCCTTCTGTAGCCCTAAAGAAGGCGCGTAGGCCCTCCCGGCTAACTATTTGGCCTCATCTACAACTCTGTGCCCTGAAAAAATACCGTACCGAATCCCGGCCAACGGCCCTCCAGAAAGGGCCCAAAGCTGTTAGCCCTAAGAGGCCTTCAGTCTGTCGGAACCCTTTCCGGCGGGCCCAGGATGAGCCAAGACATCATCCCGAACTTCCCTCGTTCCTTTTCCCGCGCCGTTACAATAATCCGGTTCAATCCGCGTTCGAGCCGAATCGGGCCGGGAAAGGTGATCCGTCCGTCTTCCGGGTCATAGCGATGAGCAAGTCTGCCCCTTTCCGAGAGAAACACATTGATCTGCCCCGGATCATAGGCCGCAGGTTCCTTCAGACGGACAGTAACCCCTGATATGCTCCCGGAATGTGTTCCCTCATTCGGTTCGAGCAAGTCCGCTGAGAGGGGCAGTCGCGATAGCTTGTCCCTGAAGGCTTGGGGAGAAAGGTTCTCACCAACCAGGGCCATCCGGTCCAGCCGGGTTCGGTTCGCGCCCGTGAAGGCGACTCCCGGGTTCTGACTGAACATAAGTTCGTATCCTAATTCCCCGAGCACCTGAATGACAACGTCATTGTATTCGCCATAGGGGTACGCGAAAAGCGAGGTCGATATTCCATGTTCCTTCAGGATCCGTGCGGCAGAAGCCACGTCATTCCTGACCCGTTGGCGATAGCCCTCCACAGTCTCCCCCTCTCTTCGAAAGCCGATATGGGGATGGGCGTGGCTGTGGTTGCCAAAGATAACGCCGGCCCGGTGCATTTCTTCGAGCTGACTCCAAGACATCATGGAGGAATAGCCCTTTTCCAAGGATTCCGTGGAAACAAAGACAATGAAGGGGACCTCATATTTCCGGAAAAGAGGCCATGCAACCTCATAAACGGACCGGTATCCATCATCGACGGTGACTAGGACCTCCTTCCCAGTAGCCCTCTTCTGTCCATCCAGGATGTCTTTGAACTCATCGAGGCCAATGGTTCGGTATCCGTTCTCCCGCAGGTACTTGAGTTGTCCTACAAGAGCCTCTCTGGAGATATTCGTGGTGGGATAACGGGGTTCTTCGAACCGGTGGTAAAGAAGAATAGTAACCGGTTCAGGCCGTTCTGCTGAGGCCGCGGGTTGGAGTAAAGCGTTTAAAGCTACATACACAAGCAGGGTGTGGAATCCCGTTGCCGCGATTATTCTCGCAATCACGCGCGTTCTTTCTTGCCCCGCCCCAAAGACCCAGCGCCTCTCTGACCGGCCACCGGTTCCTTTCGCAAATAGATCGTGATCATTTCACCCGAAGCTTCCCCATCACCGGCCAAAACCGCCTGGTCAAAAAGGTGAAGGCTGTTTTGGCGTATGAGGGAAACGATATCCAAGATATAATCCTGACCCCGCTCGGAATACTGGTCAAGGGTTCCAACGAGCACGACAGGATCCGGGCCCATGTTTCGTTCCCGCATTCTGGCCCGATATTCCCTGAAATTCCTGTACGCCGGATGCGTATTCAGGTTCACAAAGTAGCGCTCTACCGCCTCCGAGATCGTCGTGAATACAGCGAGGCTATAGCGCTCGCCTTCGGGCCGCGCCTCCGGAATCATACCTTCGGGCCCATCCGTCTTCCAGTGCCCAAAAAGGTTGTTACCCTCCAGCGCAAATCGGGACCGTCCCCACCCCGATTCATGCGCCGCCTGGGCCAGCGCCAAAGACACCGGGATAGTGTCCACCCTCTTCAGCAGACGTTTGACCGTCCGAGGTCCGGGAAGCCGACTGTCCGTAAGGGTATTGACACGGTACTTTTGCGTGAGGGAAACCATAGCGGCTTTCAGCCGGTCCGGAATCTCATCGCCCCGCTCAATCCGCCCTGCGTACTCGAGAAGAGCGTCCCGTTCCTCCTCGATCACTTCGTTCTGGAACAGGATATGGGGCAGGAGCGAACGCATGAAAAGCATTTTCAGGCGTGTCCCGGAAAGGATCTGGATATCTTCCGGAAGGCGGGCCGGGGCAACATTGGGAATCAGAAGGTCCCCCGTGGAAAGTTCGCTTCGGGTAGACGGCAGTCGATCGGAAAGATCACGGACATTTCGAGGTTCAAAGATGTGAAGACGATCCGCGCTATAGACTGCAGATTCGTCAACAGAGGGCCCTCCGCTGCTCAGAAAAGCCATGAAGAGCAGTGCTAAAAGTCCGAGGAAATATTGAGGTTTTTCAATCATGGTCTGCCCTAATTATACCATCATGTGGCCCGGTACGCCCCTAAGGGAACACTAAAGGGGGCGGTCCCTGAGGACCGCCCCCATAACTTCTTCATCCGGGTTTACCGGATGAGTCCCTCATCCCTTAGGTTTCGGTGATCGTAATGGCCCCCGTTGGGCACTCGGAGAGACAACTCTCGCAAAAGATGCATTCGTCAGAATTTACGGGAACGGACTTTCCGTCCTGCATCTCAAACACACCCTGAGGGCATACATCGGCGCATTTTCCGTCGCCGTCACACTTTTCTGTATCAACCGTTACGATGTACATCCTTACATCCTCCTTTGGAAGAAATAACAAGCTTTAAAATTTAGCATAAGCCCCTCTGCCCGGTCAATAGAAGCCCCGAGGGTCCTATCCCTTCAATTTCCTGCCAGTTCCTCCCGAACGCTAATGGCCACCTTGTAAAGTACGGTAAGGATTAGAAAGCCGATCGCCCATATCCCTATGGTGATCAGAACCTCGGGAAACGTGGGCGTATATTCGGTAACCCGTTCCATCGGGTTGGGGATAAACCCGCCAACCACCAGCCCCATACCCTTGTCGATCCACGTGGACACGAAGACCGTTCCGCAGGCAATGGCGAGGATATCCTCGTTCTTCTTCAACCCTGGCATGATCAGCAGAACAAGAGATACGATGGCCAGGGCGGCTGCCGTCCACATCCAGGGCACAAGCCTGCTATAACCATCCAGACCGAAGAAGAGGTACTCAAGACTGTGCTGGTGGCCAGGAATCCCACTGTAAAAGGCCGTGAACACCTCGAGGAGAAAGAAGAACACATTGGCCGTCATGGCATACGTGACAATCTTTCCAAGCGTCTGTATGGGCTCCTTGCCTGGGTCAAATTTCGAAACATTCCGAACAATCAGGCAAAGAATGATCAGTAAAGCCGGACCGGCCGCAAACGCCGATGCAAGGAACCGGGCCGCCATGATTGCCGTAAGCCAGAGGTGACGCCCCGGAATACCAGCGTACAGGAAGGCCGTAACCGTATGAATACTGACGGCCCAGGGTATGGATAAATAGATCAGGGGCTTGACCCATGGTGAAGGGGCAACACCCTTCTTTTCCGCATGAAGCGTATGCCACCCGATCACGATATTCAGCGCAAGGTAACCGCTGAGCACAATCATATCCCAGAACATCACGGAATTGGGGGTGGGATGAAGCACCACGTTCATCACGCGCATGGGCTGCCCAAGGTCCACAAAGATGAAAAGGATACACATGCTGACGGCCGATACCGCCAGAAATTCGCCAAGGATGACGACCTTTCCGAACTTCTTGTAATCGTGAAGGTAATAGGGGATAACCAGCATCACTGCCGATGCGGCCACTCCGACCAGAAAGGTGAACTGGGCGATGTAGAATCCCCAGGTGACATCTCGGCTCATCCCTGTAAGGCCCAAGCCATAATTGAACTGAAACAGGTAGGCCACAAACCCCGCAGCCGATATGAGGCCCAGAAAACCCAGCCACGCCCAGTAGGTCCGGCTTCCACTGATAGCCTTGTCAAGCATATCCCTTATCCTCCTATCACATAGAAAACCCTGGGGTTGGTTCCCAGTTCAGGTTTTCTCTGTATCGTGTAATGGGTCCCCAGGACCTCCCGAACCTCGGAGTGCGGGTCCTCAAGGTTCCCAAACACCAGAGCCCCGGAACCCTCCGTGGCCTCAACACAGGCCGGTTCCTTACCGAGCACAAGGCGCTCCGGACAGAACGTGCATTTCTCGACCACACCCTTTGTGCGGGTCGGATATTCTGGGTTTGGAATCACCGGTTTGTCTCCGACCATAGGGAACCCCCCCTTCCGGGGGTCACGCCAGTTAAAGCTCCGGGCGCCGAAGGGACACGCGGCCATGCAGAATCGACAGCCGATGCACCGGTGCGGATCCATCACCACAATCCCATCCGAGGCCCGCTTGAATGTCGCCTGGGTCGGGCATACCCTCACGCAGGCCGGCTTCTCACAGTGATTGCACATAAGAAGAAAAGGCAGGGATTCGAGGGCCTCGTCCATAAATTCGTGCCCTTGACCGGGGAACGTGTGCTCAAAGTCGTCGGTCCAGGTCCACTTGATTTCGTCCTTGGGGTTCCCAAAATCCGGCACATTGTGTTCCCGGTGGCAGGCCTTGATGCATTTGCCGTACTGGTCCGGCGTGAACTTCCTCACGTCCACAACCATGGCCCAGGTTCTTCCGCTGGTGGACTTGAACTTCGCCGTGCTGGCCTCGAGTTCCCCGGGTTTCAAAACATTGAACACGGCCCCGCCCCCCGTACCCCCTACCAGGGTGGACAGGCCCAGGAGTTTTAGAAAGTCTCTTCTCTGCATGCTCATACGTCTCTCTCCTTAGGGTCGAAGTGGCAGTCCCAACAGTACGGCTTCACCGAGAGATAGTTATGACAGGCGTCACAGAACTTCTTCTTGTTTGAGTGGCAGTGTAAACAGCCTTTCTGTAGGCTCGTGTCAATCTCCACTCCGCCTATGGTCATCTTCTTGCGCTCGCCTTCCCGGACCACGGTGTCGCGCCATTGGTTCAGGATCTGCATATGTTCGCCCCGCATGATTTCCTTGGGCTCAATACATTTCTTCACCACCATCTGCTCGATCACCGGGGTCTTCAGATTCGGCTCCGGTACGGCACTCTTCTTTCCGATGTTGTTGTAAAACGGAAAGGTGGCAAAGCCGAGGAAAACCACCAGGCCGACAATGACTTTTCCCTTGTCGTACATTTTTCGGTCTCCTCCCTATTCCTCAGCCTCACAACCCGGCAGGGGCTCGCCCCTCAGGTCGCTCGTGCGTTTCTTTTCCCCCTCCATGACGAGGGCATTGCCCACCAGTTCATGAAGACCGGTCACTCGAACCCCTGGAGCCCAGTAATCGATGGACGTCGTCAGGGCTGCCCGATCGATGGCGCAAATGTTTCCCACGAAGTTCACGCCGAACTTTTCGTTCACGTATTTCACCGCGTTCGCCCGCGGCAATCCGCCCTTCAAGCGGATATCCATGTTCTCGCTGGCATTGAGTCCGGAACCGCTCCCGCAACAGAAGGTCTTCTCCCGGATGGTATTCTCCGGCATCTCATAGAAGTTGTTGACGACTTTCTTCAGGACATACCGGGGTTCCTCGAAGAAACCCATCCCTCGGGCCGTGTTACACGAGTCGTGCCAGGTCAAAATCTTATTGTCGTTTCGACTCGGATCGAGCTTCAGCTTTCCGTGCCGCATGAGGTCTGCCGTAAACTCGGCAATATGAATCATCTTCGTGGACTTCGCAGCGTCGAACCGCGTACCGGTTATCGGCGAGGTCGGGACCTCCAGAAAATCTGCTGGCCCGTTCCAGGTATCCATGTACTGGTTGAGCACACGCCACATATGGCCGCACTCGCCCCCAAGAATCCACTTCACCCCGAGGCGTTTGGCCTCGGCGTAAATCTTGTAATTCAGTTTCTGCGCCACGTCCATGGAGGTAAAGAATCCGAAATTCCCGCCCTCGGAGGCATACGTGCTCCACGTATAGTCGAGGCCCAGCTCGTGGAACAGGAGCAGATATCCCATACACGTGTACGTCCCCGGGTCCGCAAAAACATCACCGGAGGGCGTCACAAAGAGAATCTCAGCCCCTTTCCTATTGAAGGTGGGCTCCGGTCTGATTCCCGTAATTTCTTCAATATCATCCAGAAAGAACTCAATGCTGGACTTGAAGGTGTGGGGTTCCAGCCCAAGGTGATTTCCCTTGTGATAACAGGCCGAAGCCGGTCCCATGATCCAGTCAATGTTCAGACCGAGAAGATTCAGAAGTTCCCGGCCAACCATGGTGATCTCCGCCTGGTCAATGCCATAGGGACAGAAAACCGAACACCGTCGGCACTCAGTGCACTGAAAGAAGTAGTACCACCACTCCTTGAGGACATCCAGGCTCATCTCCCGGGCACCGGCGAATCGTCCGAGGATCTTGCCGGCCGTTGTAAATTCCTTGCGATAAATCGACCGGAGCAGTTCAGCCCGGAGAACGGGCATGTTTTTGGGGTCGCCTGTTCCGATAAAAAAGTGGCACTTATCGGCGCACGCACCACACCGGACACAAATATCCATGAATACACGGAGAGAGCGGTATTTATCGAGCCGCTCGCGCAGCCCCTCCAGAACGATCTCCTTCCAGTTATCAGGAAGTTTCCAGTCATCGTCCTTGGCCGACCAGGTGCGCGGATTCGGCATATCGAGCAATTGAAGGCTCTTCTCCTTGGCCGCGTTGCAGAAGTTACCCGGCTTGAGGACGGCTGGCGTATCCATCCACGCCGTCATGGGCGGCGTATAATCAACCTTTGCGAGTTCTTCAGGTTTGGGTTGCTTGGCCATGGATTACTCCTTTTCAGCGGCCGGTTCGGCAGATTCGCTTTCCTGCTTCTCAACCGGCACGCCCACGGATATCATTTTTTCCCTGAAATCATTTTCATAATCTACGTACGTCCGCCCCTTGTACTTGGTCTGCCATGGATTCACATGCCTCACGATACGGCTGTTGTTGGCCATATTTCGCGTGGGACTCATGAAAACCCCGGCCATATGTACCAGTTTGCTCCACGGAAAATAGACAAACAGAACGCACACGAGGAACAGGTGCACCCAAAAGATCGTGCCCACACCCTCGGGCATGCTCATCATGGGACGGAGGCTCACCAGGCTCATGGTGTAGGCCTTCACACCGACAATATGGGTCTTCGTAAAGTACCGCATCAGCACGCCTGACCCCGCAATGCTGAAGATCAGAACCAGAGGGAAATAATCGGCCGGAAGCGAGATATAACTCACCTGGGGAATAATGACCCGTCTGAAATAAAGGAAGGTGATGGCCCCAAGGATGACCAGGTCCGTCATATACAGAAGGGGGACCCCGATCTGAAGGAAGCTGTCCAGATACTCGGTCACGCTTACGGCAAAGGGAACTTCCTCCGTAAAAAACCTCAGATGACGGATGAGGATGATTAGGAACGACCAGTGAAAGGCCAGCCCGGCCATCCAGAGCCACTTCGAGGATCCCTGGGCCAGATGTGGCCCCTTGTGCATTTCGATCTTCGTGTTCCGGAACAGTGACCGGAATAAGAACACTTCAAAGAACATCCGCACCAGCACGCCCCAAATCGTCGTGGGATTCTCTATGCGGCTGTGTTTGATCCACGGTAATGACTTCTGCTGCCCGCACGTGGTCGGGATGCGGAAGGGTACCGGGCTCTTTGCCCAACGGACCACTCTGACGGTGAGTCCTATCAGCAACGTGAGCACAGCCGCATAAGGAAACAGAACCCCAAAGACAAGGTGGAGGTTGGCCTTTGCCCCCAGTATCGCGATGAGCACCAGGGCCAGCACACCGACAAATGACATAATGGCTCCCATCTTCCTTGGACCTCTTTCCTCAGTTTTTTACTGCAATATTCTTGTGCGTTACCGAAAGATTGCTAGGTTGTGTATCGTGGTACGTCTCAGCCAAACAGGTACTTCGTTAACTTTCTTCCCCACCCAGGGTCGTCAGGTCCGTTACCAGGCGGGCCTGCTGGAGAAGCCGGAACGTGTTTCTCCGAATCTCCTGCGATTTGAGTTCACTAACCTTTTCTCTGCATTTCATATAGACATCGAATCCGAGTAAGGCCTGTTCGTCCACGGCGCTGTCGACCGCGGAGAGTTCCTGCATCAGTCTTCCGTCATCGTTCTCCAGTTCATCCTCGAGGCTTTTCCGCAACACCGCCTTGAGATCGAAAATGAAGGAGAGCGCACGGGAAGCCACCGGTTCCTGAATGGCCCGGATTCGCAAGATGTCATCCAGGAAGCCCGATATCTCCCCGGACCGTTTCTCATCGATCAACGTGTCGAAGAGCCCCTCCAGCCCCTTCCGGATACTGTGTCCTACGGGATTGGCAAAACGATCGGATTGAGTTTGTATGAAGCGCGAAGTTTCGGAGGGATAGGCCTCCAGAATTACGTCGAACCAGCGGTTAAGAATGAAGGCCTTTTTGGTTAGAAGTATCCGCTTTAGTTCCATACAATTAGGTTCACTGCCGCTTACGCGTCCGTAATCCAAGGACCCCTCCCCGGAGGGCGTACAACGGTTTCAGTATTGAAGGGAACCCAGCGTGCTGCCACACACCAAGTCCTCAAGGCCCAAACCGGCAGGGCCAACCACAATGGGAAAGCCGGTTAAGGCCTCCCTGGCAGAACTGCTTTTCCTGCCGGCTCAAATACTGCGTCGGGCGGCCCCGCGGGACCGCCCGAACAATACGAATCGACTAAACGCAGCCCGTCGGCTTTGGCAGCCCGGCGATCT
>QJVM01000166.1 GCA_003235715.1 Nitrospirota bacterium | reverse complement strand
GGGATTTCATAATAATCGCCCGGCGCAAGATATTTGTAGACGGGGCCCTTTTCCGGATGCCAGAACTCGACCGGCCATGCGTTCTTCACGAGACCGTCCCCAAATTTCCGTCCGCTGACCACATCGTGTTCCGTAAGGACGTATTCAGCTTCGAGCCGCTGGGTCTCCCGCGCAAAGACGTGGCGTGAGGCATAGGCCACGCGTGCTTTCCGGAAGGCAGGAAGCCTTTCTTTAAGAAGGGTTATGGCCTTCTCCGAGTTTTCGAGGGCAAAGGTCTCCGGCCTTGCGATGGACGCCGGGACGCTGAATTTGAGAAATCCCTTGTCTGACGAATCTTCCAAGGGTTCCCAGGCCGTAAAACGAACGCATCGGGGAATGCTCCCCTCCTCCGCCGCTTCATGCAGCGCATATGCCACCCTGACTCCCGTCATGTCGTCAGCCTCGCACCCCTCCAGCTGAACGACATATCCTCCCATCTGTCGATCCTCCGGATTCGAGGACAGAATTCGGGAACCTGTAAGGGAAACGAGGGAGGCATTTCCCGTGGCATCGACGATCACCGTGGGTTTAACCGTGTGGGATTGTTCATCGTGGGACACGATGACGTCTTCCACCCGACTCTTGTGGAACGAAAGCGATCTCGGGCGGGCGTTACAGAGCAGCGTGAGGGTCCTCTCGGCCCGGACCAGATCCACGAGAATCTTCTCAAAATCAGCGGCTCGAAAGGGCAGTACATGCAGTTTCCCCACAGACACGGGGGTTGAAACCGAAGGGCGCGCCCGGCTTAACCGGGTGACAACTTCTCGCACCAGCCCGTCATTGAGAAGGGCCGGGACGCCGTCTGTCCCTGTAGGGTAGAGGCCGCAGATTCTGTGAAGCGGCGCCTGGACGGCAATGCCTCCCAGCCGGTCCGAGGCTTCCACCAGGAGAACCCGGCACCCCGACCGTGCGGCGGCCACCGCGGCCAGGGTCCCGGAAGGGCCGCCGCCGGCCACGAGGACGTCACAGGTCAGCACCGACCGGTCCATGTTACAGCGTGCTCCTCAGCCGGTCCATCACGTCCTCCATGGCTGATTCCTCCGCCAGCCCTGCAAGCCAGGCGAGCGTAACATGAAGCCGTCCGCCAAAAGCGTTGAAGAAGATACCGAGTCCGGGGGGGTGAGGGACGCGCGGCATATGGAAGAGCGAACGGACGGGTGCTCCGCAAAAACGGTCCTGGCCATACCCGGAGCGGCCGAGATAGGAAAAGCTGAACGAGGCGCGTGGTTTCATGGTGGCGGTCATGATCCGGCCCACGACGGAGCGGGGGACGATACGAAGCAGCGAGGAGGCCTCGGCCACCTGTAAGGGGAACCTGTTCTGGACCTGTTCATACATCTGGCCCTTGAGGAGGCGTATCAGGTCCACGCGGTTGTAAATATGTTCCAGAGGAAGCTGGAAAAAAAGAAACGAGGCATAATTGAAGAACGTTTCGCCAAGGGGGTCTGCGTGGGGCCTCGTATCTGTCGTGACGGGCACGCTATACCCGGCTCCCTCGGCCTGGTTTCTTTCGAAGACACTGTGGAGGGCCTGAGTTGCCGCCGCAAGAAAATAGGGCATCTCCATCAGATATCCGGCCTTGTTCCAGGCCCGTTCAAATATGGCTTCGGAGGCCTCCCGGTCGAACTGGAGAACTCGGAATTTGAAAGGCGCCGGCAGAGGGGCTGCCGGGGCCATCAGCCGCCTGCAGGGCATCTGCCCCAGCTTCAGGAACATGCGGTTAACGAACCGGCCCCCCCGGAACTTGTCTCCCCAACGGGTAAGACCCGGGGCATTGGCGCGCAGATAATCGGAAGGAGCCCGGGGCTCGCCGGCTTCCCCGGAGCTTTCTTCGAAAGCCGAGAGAAACCGCTCCGCCCCAAAAGCATCAAGTACACGGTGGTCAAAAGAAAGAACAAACCGGGTGCCTGACGGGCACGTCACAGCCAGGGGCCTGACACAGACCCGGTCCCGGGGGAGGGTTCGGTTCACATGCTCTTCCAGTATGCGGTGAAGGTCCTCGTCCGTTTTCAGCTCCACGACATTTCCCTCAAGGCAGCCCTTATCCGGATCCGGGGTTGTCTTCCAGTAGGGGGCCAGGTTCCAGGGATTGCGGCCAATGCCAGCCCCCAGCGGGGGAAAAACGCTCGCATATTTCCGGAATTGGCTCACCAGGTCCCCAGTATCCAGTCTTGTGTCCATGCAAAGAACGACCTGTGAATGATTGCCCCCGCCCGTGACCCTCCGCATTTCAGCATCCAATGAGGCCATAACCCAGTCGAGACCCGTCAGATACCTGCGGGCCTTCCGGCCCCGAGGCACGTCGTCAGCTTTTTTCATCTGGATTTCTCACGGTGGAAAACGGTTGCGAACCTAAACTCATCGCTTCGTACGACGCACTGGACCGGCATGGAAGAAGGCGACCTCTGCGAAACGGGACCTTCAGCGGATTCTGGAGGCAATGTAGGACGCCAGGGTCCGTATGGAGCGTAGATCCTCTCGCTGAATTCCTGATTCCAGCAATTTGAGGTTGAAGGTCTTTTCGATGAAGATGAATATCTCGATGAGACCCATGGAATCGATTCCGAGGTCCGTCAGGGTGGATTCGGCCGTCAGGGTTGGAGCACGGCCTGCCACAATGGGGGCCAGGCCCCGGACCAGTTCCTGTTCAATTTCCTGCTGATTCACAGTTCATCCACCCGTCAGCGAACCTCTGCGTCGGCCACCTGGACGACCCGGTCGTCCTGGAAATACAACATTTTCTTGGACCACCTCGAATCCCAATACACCCACAGTTCACTCCGGAGAGAGGAGTCCTGATAGCCGGGCGGGTACCCGTAGGCCATCAGGACCGCATCCCTGCCCATCCCTTCCGCAACAGTGCCCGAAAGGACATGCTCCTTCTCCTCTTCCGTGAAGGTTTCGAAGGGGGTTCCCGGCGCCAGGGGATTGTCCCTGGAAAACAGGCGAGTCATCAGGTCGTCCCGGGTAATATTCATGAAATCCCGGTTTACATTCATAACCACGTAGACCTCTCCCCCGGCCACGACCTGGAACCGGACGACGGGGTCGGAAATTTCGGTGATAACAACTTCCGTTCCCGCAGGAAGCAGATGGTCCGCGTGATAATTTGCCGACAGGATAAGGTGGCGGTCATCGGCCCGTACATTGACCCGCAGAAAGACATGGTCTCCCACCGTCGGCGTCGATGCAGCGGCCAGACACGGATGAACGAGGCACGTGAGCAGGACAAGTGGGGACAGATATTGACGAAGGGTCATGAGGGTGAATTTCCGGGAGCGTCGGCCCTTGCCGGGTTTCGGGTCATATAAATTACCATCTTTTCACCCTGACAGTTAAGGCGTTCACAGGTTATGGACTGCACCGTTCCCGGCCCAGGTG
>QJVM01000181.1 GCA_003235715.1 Nitrospirota bacterium | reverse complement strand
CAAGATGGGCAGCGGAAAGATCGATTTCAGAAAGACGACGGAGATCGTCAGGAAGAAGCTGAAGGTCCCCTCCCCGAAGGAGGAAAAGAAGCATGAGAGTAAGACGATTAAGGAAAGAATCCGGGACGTTGGAAAGAAGAAATAGAGGTCAATGCGGATTCAGTCACCAGGCTGGAGCCCGAATTCCGTGAGGGTTTCGTAAAGGAGATTGAGCGGAAGGCCGACCACGTTGTAATAGCAACCGGAGATACTCTGCACGAACATCCCCGCCGTACCCTGTATGCCGTAGGCGCCTGCCTTGTCCAGCGGTTCGCCCGACCGCACGTAGGCCTCGATCTCCGGGAGGGTCAGTTCCTTGAACCGAACCTCAGTGATAGCAGACCGGGTCAGCGTTTTTCCCGAAGGTTTTTCGACCAGGGCCAGACCGCTGATGACCTCATGCGTCCTGTCCGAAAGATGTTCCAGCATGGCCCTGGCGTCATCGGCGGATGCGGGCTTTCCAAGGACGGTATCTCCCAGAACCACGATGGTATCCAGGCCAAGGACCAGGCCCAGGCTCACGCCTGAGGCCACGTGCCGGGCTTTGTCCAGTGCGGCCCGGATGGCAAAAGCTTCCGGGCTTTCCCCCGGCTCGCGGATTTCGTCGATGTGGCTTGGGCGAACGTCGAACGACGGAACGATACGGGCGAGCAGTTCGCGACGGCGGGGAGAGGCAGAGGCCAGGATGACCCGGGTCGGGAGCGAAAGCCTCACCGGGGAACAGAGGGAACGGCCGGGGTCGGGACGGGGATCACTCCTTGGCCCGTTCCACGTACAGGCCGGTCCGGGTGTCTATCTTTAGGCGTTCGCCCTGCTCGATGAACAGGGGAACCTGAACCACATGGCCCGTGCTCAGGGTCGCGGGTTTGGTGGCGCCCGTGGCGGTATCCCCGCGGATGCCCGGTTCGCAGTAGGTGATTTCCAGCACTACAAAGTTCGGGACTTCAACGGATATGGGCAGATTGTTATGAAAGAGCACGGAGCAGATCAGGTTTTCCGTTATGAACTTCGAGGCCTCGCCGAGTTTCTCCTTCGGGATGGAGATCTGCTCGTACGTTTCCGTATTCATGAAATGGTACTCGCCGGTCTGCTCGTAGAGAAACTGCATGGCCTGTTCCGTCACGTCGGCTTTCTTGAGCTTCTCACCTGACTTGTAGGTGCGGTCCACGACACGGCCGTCGATGAGGTTCTTGAGGCGGACACGGTTGAAGGCCTGGCCTTTGCCGGGCTTGACGAACTCGTTGTCGACCATGATGTAAGGGTCGCCGTCGATCTCGACCTTGATGCCTTTTTTGAACTCATTCGTGCTGTACATGCGCCCACTCCGTGTCCCGGAACATCCCGTTAATCAAAGGAGATATCCGTAAAATTTTAAGACGGTTATCAAAGCAAAGGTGCCTGAGCGAAGTCAACCCACGAGCCACCACAGTCCGAACCATACCAGGCACCCGCAGAAGGCCAGCACTTTTTCTCCGACCGACAGGCGGTCCGTGGTGACGATGGCGTACAGGCTGAGCGGAGAGGTGAGAAAGCAGGCGGTCAGAAAGACCCATTTCCTCCTCCCCTCCTGTGACGATCCGGGCGTATCGTAATAGCCTGTGCAAACCGGGCACTCGATATCCCCGTCCAGACGGTGTCCGCATCGTACGCAACGGGTGATTCCGAGGATTTCATCCGTTTCATCGTCTCGCATGGGGGTAGTATACGGGGTCCCTCTCCCGCATTTGACCCGTTCGGGGCCCCGGTGCAAGAATACCGCCTGAAAACAGGAGGTTTCGTCATGAGCAAAGAGGGGCTGAAACGGAATGTCGGATATCGGGCCGCAGAGCTTGTGAAGTCGGGCCAGAAGCTTGGGCTGGGGACCGGTTCCACGGTCTATTTCTATCTGGAACGGCTGGGCGAACGCATCCGTACAGAAAAGCTCGACGTGGTGGGGGTGCCCACCTCCGTACAGACCATGGAGCAGGCGATGGGCTTCGATATCCCCCTCGCCACCCTCGACGAGATCCAGGAATTCGACCTGTACGTGGACGGGGCCGACGAAATCGACGGTCAGTTCCGGATGATCAAGGGCGGGGGAGGGGCGCTTCTCCGTGAAAAAATCATCGCCTCCTGCTCAAACCAGAAAGTCATCATTGTGGATGAAGGCAAGGTCGTAAGCCGGCTTGGAAGCGGCTTTGCCCTTCCCGTGGAGGTCGTCCCCTTCGGCCGAAGGGTATGCGAGAACCGTCTGCAGAAACTCGGATGTACGCCTCTTCTCCGGACGGCCGATGGAAGCCCGTTCGTCACCAACAACGGGAACCACATCCTGGATTGCCGGTTTGAAGCCGGGATCGAGGCGCCGGAGCGGATGGAAGCCGCCATCAACGATATTCCCGGAGTGGTCTGCTGCGGTCTTTTCATCGGTCTGGCCGACCACGTTCTCGTGGGAAAGAACGACGGAAGCGTGGAGGAAAGAACCAGGGGATAGGCCGACTTTCCCTGAAGACAGGTCATTCCGGACCTGATCCGGAATCTTGGTTGTTATCTCAGCATGTTCGTTTTCTTTGGGCGAGCAAAGAAAATGAACTGAGCCAGCGATACAACTGGATTCCGGATTAAATCCGGAATGACGGTGAGGGACAAACTCTTTGACGACTCTTAAGGTTTACGGGCGAAGAGGACCGGAGAGGAGATGCGAGGACGATTCATTCCTACGCCTAGAACTGGCCCCGGAAGCGTTCAAACTCCTGCTTCATCCGCTCCAGTTCCCCCTCCAGCCTTCGGACCTCTGTTTCAAGCAGGGAGATACGGTCGTTTTCCGATTGAACCTTCAGGGTTGCGGCCTCAGGAGGAAGCCCCGCCTCCTCATCCTGGACTTCCGGCAGGCCCGCCAGAACATGCATGAAACGCCGCTCCTTGCGGCCGGCCTGGCGGGGAAGTCGGACCACCAGAGGCTCCGGCCGATCCATGAGCCCCTGAAGGACCGTCTCCACTTCTTCCAGACTTGAAAATTCGTGCATGCGGCTCGACCGGGTCCGGAGTTCCCCCGTGGTCTGGGCCCCCCGCAGCATCAACTCCGAGAGAAGACTGGCCTCGGGTTTGCCCAGTTCGAGTCTTTCGGAAAGCTGATGACCGTATTTCGGAACCCGGCTGTCCAGTTGGTGGATCTGGAGGGCAAGCCCCTTGTCCCGGAGACTGTTCAGGCCGCGTACGACGGTGGCCTCATCGTACGAAACCACCGGGTTCCGGTTTGATTTCTGGTTGCACGCATTCGTCAGTGCATTAAGCGTCAGCGGGTAGTATTCCGGTGTGGCCAGGGCCTTTTCCGCGAGGCACCCGAGCACACGGATTTCAATATCATTCAACAGGTAGCCCATATCACCTTCGGTTCAGGCCCGGCAGGCCGGGCCTCCCCGCCAGGGGAAGAGAGCTATTTGTGTTTGCCCTTTTTCCCGGATTTGCCCTTGCCTTTGGAAGACGAGCCGTGAAAATCATCCTTGCCTCCCTTTTTCAGTTCGTGAAACTCAGCAGACCCGGGTTTGATCCCCATGTTCTTCGCGATCACACCCCAGCCCTTTCCCCTGTTGGTCTCATATTCCCTGAAGACCTCATCATACGACCGGTCGGAAAGCTTGCCAATCTTAAGGACCATAAAGGCATCCGAGGGCGAGCCGATTTGCACAATAATCTTATCAATTCTGGGCACCGGCAGACCGAAAGCCAGGCTCATGTGTTCGACAAAGGCCTTATGGTCCTCCCGAGCCTTCCGGTCAAGTTCCCGCAGAAAGTCAAAGTCACCGGCAAAAGCTATCGACGTAAAGAACAGAAACGTCACAACTGCCCCTGAAATCCATTTTCCCGTTTTCATCGTTGTCTCCTCTCTTTTTTGTGGTTTCCCCCGGTTTCTCCCCGAAAGGGTCCGACTCAACACTGAGTCGCTTTTCGGTGCCTCCAGCCGAAGCTTGATTTTTGAGCCCCTTTTTCCCGCCATCAGAGCCTTTCCCAAAGCATCCCTGCACAGGCCGCGAACATCTGCATCTTTTTGAAACAAAAAGATAATTCAAATTCCCGGTCCACGCCACCGGTACGGGGTTCATAAGAGGGCCCCGAATGCCGATGAATTAAGGATACGAAACGAGCTGGTGGGGAGGCTTCGGCTTTAGGAAACCGGGTCTCTGGATCGAGGCCGGAAACCTGAGGACACTCGTACCGCCGCTCCACAGACAGAGCTGATTCGGGACACCCGACTGATTTTCCGAGCTTAACGACCCATGAAAAAAGTGCTCTTTACCGGCCGCGGTCTTTGTGCCGTATTCTCGGCCCTCGTCCTGGCCGCCATGCTCCTGGAGCTGCCGCCGCTTTCGCATCTGAACGGCTGGGTCAATCAGGGGTTCTGGCATATCCGGGCGCGGGAACCTTCCCGGGATGTTGTTCTGGTGGAAATTGATGACCAGAGTGTTCGTTCCCTTGGGGCATGGCCATGGCCCCGCACAATCGTGGCTCGGATGACAGAGCAGTTGTCCGCTTACGGTGCCCGGGTCATCGGTCTGAACCTGCTTTATAAGGCCTTGGACCGGAATCCCGCTCTGAATGAGATCCGTCATCTCCGCGAGGAACTGCAGGACCTGGACGGAAAACAGCGAACCGGTTCTGTGGAACAGGTCAGGAAATCCCTTCTCGAAGCAGAACACCGCGTGGACGGGGACCGCCTTCTCGTCTCGGCGATCCGGAACGCCCAAAACATCGTTCTGCCCGTTTCCTTTGAACTTGGAGAGCCGGAAGGCCGTCTTGCCGCTTCTCCCCGGTGGGTGGAAAGAAATTCCGTGTTCGTGCTGAAGGACCGCTCGGCCCCCCGGGCCCTCGCGACCCGCGGACAGAATCCTCTTGAACCCTCCCTTGAAGGGTATGTAACGGCCATGGAGATGGCCACCCCCTTTCTGGACCTGGTCCAGAGCGGCGTGGCGGTCGGTCAGTTTACGCCCCTTCCGGGTCGGGACGAGGTGGTTCGCCAGGAGGCCCTTCTCGTCTTTTTTTCCGAGAAAGCCTTTCCGTCCTTCGCCCTGCAGATGGCCCTCTCCTATAACGGGACCCCGAGGACCTCGCAGGGTCTGCCCCTTCAGCCTCTGGACGACGGTGGTTTGGGACATGGAAACCTCAGGGCCCCGGCCAGTCGGTATTATCGAAAGTTATTGGACTACGGCGCTCGTCCGGCGGACCTTCAGCGTTACTCCTTTGACGACGTGTTGGAGGGCCGGGTTCCGTCTGAGCGGTTCCGCGACAAAGCGGTGCTGGTCGGGGTTACCGCCCGCCGGGAAGCCCCACGGTACAAAACGCCTCTGGGTGCCGATTATTCCGAAACCGAACTTCTGGCCGTCTCTCTTGAAAACATGATCGCCGGGCGACATATGGTCCGGCCCTGGTGGGCCTGGGCCATGGAAGCCGGGGTGCTTCTGTTCTTCAGCGCGTTCCTGGTCCTGATTCTGCCGAGACTTCCCCTGAGGGCCGGTGGCATCGTCACAGCCCTCTTTCTTGGGGCCTGGGCAGCCCTAACCGTATTTCTCTTTGGCGTTTTCGGGCTCTGGCTTGAACCGGCCGGACCGATCCTCGTGGTTGTCGGCGGTTACCTTCTGCTTGCATGGCGGGGCGTCCTCGGAGATCGTTCAGTGCGCCAGGAGAACGAGGAGGCTCACCGGCGACTGGCCCTTTCCCTTCAAAGCCAGGGCTTGCTCGACCTGGCCTTTGATACCTTTCTCAAGTGTTCGGTCCGGGACGAGCACACACGGAGCCTGCTCTATAACCTGGGCCTTGATTTCGAACGGAAGCGTATGCCCGGCAAGGCCATCAGCGTCTACGAGCATATCCTGAAGGCAGGACGGTACAAGGACTGCCGGGATCGCATCGAGAGCCTTAGGGGAAGTGAACATCCGGCCGGCGGGAGTCTGGCCTCGGACAAAACCGTGGTCCTTAAGCATTCGGCCGTGAGATCCACCCTGGGCCGCTATGAGGTCGTTCGGGAGATCGGACAGGGGGCCATGGGGACCGTTTACCTTGGCCTCGACCCGAAGATAAACCGGGAGGTTGCCATCAAGGCGATCCGCTACGCCGACATCGATGAATCGCAGGTGACAGAGGTCAAGACAAGGTTCTTCCGCGAGGCTGAAGCCGCGGGGCGCCTGAACCATCCCAACATCGTGACGGTCCATGACGTGGGAGAAGATCACGATATGGCGTATATCGCCATGGAACTCCTCAAGGGGGGAGACCTTTCCCGGTATTGCAGGAACGGCCATCGGCTCCCGCTCGAGGAGGCCCTTCACGTCATTCATGGTGTGGCCTCTGCTCTTGAATATGCGCATCGAAACGATGTGATCCACCGGGACATCAAGCCGGAAAATATCATGTTTGCCGACGGGCATCAGGTAAAGGTTACCGACTTCGGAATTGCGCGGGTCATTGATACGGCGAGCACCCATACAGGCGCCATTGTCGGGACGCCGAACTATATGTCGCCGGAACAGGTGGCCGGAAAGAAAGTGGACGGACGTTCCGACCTGTTCTCCCTGGGCGTGGTCTTCTACGAGCTTCTCACGGGCGAGAAACCCTTCCAGGGCGAAAACATGGCCGCCCTCATGTACAACATCTCCAACGGCCGATATACCCCTGTCCGGAAGCTCGCACCCAAGACTCCCCGCTGCTGCACCGCCATCGTCAGCAAACTTCTCGACAAGGCCGTGAGCCGGCGTCACAGAAACGCAGCCGATCTGATCCGGGATCTTGAGTCGTGCCTGGTCAAGGTGACCTGATGGCGATGCTTCTGCTGGGTCATGGACGTACGGAGACGGGCCTCATCCGGCCCAACAATGAGGATTGTTTTGAAGTGGACAACCGTCTTCCCCTCTATCTGGTGGCCGATGGAATGGGAGGCCATGCCGCAGGCGAGGTGGCCAGCCGGGTGGCCGTCGCGACGGTCCGGGCAGAGGTCCGGCGCGAATGCGCGCGGGTGGGTAAGGCCCCCGCAGGGGTCACGGACCCGCTTCTGGCCGAAAAGATCCTCGTGGCCGCGTTTCAGGCCGCCAACACCGCCATCCGTGAAACCGCCGCCAGCGACCGGGCCATGCTGGGGATGGGCACAACCCTCACGGGGGCATGGTGCGTGGCCGATACCCTGGTCATCGGCCACGTGGGGGACACCCGGGCTTACCTGCTTCGGACCACGGGCCTTGAACGTCTTACGCGGGATCATCATCTGATGGCCGAGTTGGGGCAGGAACCCAAGGAGGACTGTTCCTCCGCGTTGGCGCACGTCCTGACCCGGGCTCTGGGGACCGGGTCTGAAGTGGAGGTGGACACCAGGCACGTGATGGTCCAGGGAGACGACCGGATCCTCCTGTGCTCCGACGGGCTTTATTCGGAGATCGCCGATGACGGGATCCTGAGCATCGTGCACGCCGCCAGGGGGCCTGCCCAGGCCAGCGGCGCTCTGGTGCACACCGCCCTCTGCCGGGGGGGACGGGACAACATCACGGCCGTCGTGATCTGTGCTTACTCGAGCCTGCTGCGCTACTGGGTGCACCGGCTCCGACAGGGATTAACGAAGAGGGAGGCCCCCAAGCGAGGGGATGTCCCCGACAGAGGAGGAAACATATGCTGCGAATCACCCTGAAACTCAATGACATCGAAGTGCGAAAGATTGAAACGAACAGTGAAACCTTCACCATCGGGCGGGGATCGGACAATGATCTTCAGATCGACAACCTGGCCGTGTCGAAGGATCATGCGCGACTGAAACTCGAAAAGGATGGCTATGTGCTGTACGACATGAAGAGCACGAACGGAACGTATCTGGGCAAAGAGAAGATATCCAGCCACACCCTCAAGCACGGCGACGTCGTCACTATCGGCAAACACACGCTGACGTTCGAAAACATGGGAAAGAAAGGCGGCCAGGAAGCCGCAGACCTGAACAAGACCATGATCCTTGAGACCCGGGAACATGCGAACCGCCAGAACCCGCCGGCCGCGGATGAAAGCCAGTTTCAGAAGGGCCCCCTCGGCACGGTTACGGTTGTTTCAGGGTCCAATGCCCATTCAACCTATGAACTGACCGGCCGAATGACCGTTTTTGGGAAAGATCCCACGGCCAGAATCTGTCTGAAAGGGATGTTCATGCCTGACATCGCGGGCTTCTTCTACCGGGAGAAGAAGGGCTACGACCTGATGCCTCCCGAAAAGAAGAACAAGTTGAAACTGAACGGTAAGCCCGTCGATAAAGCCACGCGCCTTTCGGAAGGCGATGTGATCGAGGTAGGAGGGTCACGTCTGTCGTTTGCCTTCAAGAAGTAAAGCAGGGCCCGCCTGGCCCTTCCGACATCCGAACCCGTGATATGCTGTTCTTGGGCTTTACGGGATGCAGGCAGAGGCTGCAGGTGGAGCCTGATGACTCCGGTCAAGGAGAATCAGATGGCGGATCTGAAAAGTCGGATTCTTGAGAAGCTGAAAGGCCCCACTCTCGTGGGCCTAGCCACCGTGACCCGGGAAGGCCGGCCCTGGGTGCGCTACGTGATGGCCGCAGCGGACACGGACCTGAATATATGGTTCAGTACCCGGCTGGACTCCAGAAAAGTTGAGCAGATCCGAAACAACTCCGCAGTCCATCTTCTGGCGGGAGTTTCCACGCTGGAAACCGCAGAATCCTATGTTCAGGTCGAAGGCGAGGCTGACGTCCTCACGGATGCGGTCACCAGGAAGGCCCTGTGGAATGACCTGTTGAAGCCCTATTTCTCAGGACCCGAGGACCCGAATTTCTGCGTCGTCAGAATTCGGCCGTCGCGGATTGAACTCTGGGGGATGACCCCGGGACAGAGGCCTGAGGTCTGGCAACCCTGAGGAAGGAATCCCCGCACGTTCAGCAGCAGGAGGTTTCCGGGTAAACGGTCCGCTCGTCGATGACGAGCCGTAGCGGCGGGAAGGGGAGCGGTTAGAGAATCTCCCCGATCTTCTGATGCACTTCGTCCATTTCCATCCGGACAAGGGGAACCAGATTAGAGACATGCTCCCTGTTCCCCCGTTCAGCGGCATCCTCAAGACGCCCGCTGTAATGGCTCATCCGCTGGGCCCCGATGGTCCCGCTGATGGACTTCAACGTGTGGGCCTGCGTCCTGACTTCCTTTAAGTCACCCTGCTGCCACGCATCCAGAAGTTTTTGAATCCGCTCCCGCGATTCCTGCGAGAAAAGCTCGAGGAGTTCTCGAACCACCTGTTCCATCCCGTTGAACTTCGTCAGGGTCCCCGCGTAATCCAGGAGCGCCAGTTCCCGGAGACCCGAGTCTCCGGTACTTCTTCTAAGCTCAAGAAGCTCCTGAATCTTTCCCAGCAGGGCAACACGGCTGAAGGGCTTCTCTACAAAGGCATCGCCCCCAAGGCGATAACAGTTCGCGGCAAAGTCGCGGGTATAAACGCCCGTCATGCAGAGAATGGGGATATGCTTCCCCGTGTGAAGTTCCGCCTGCCGGATGCGGGGAATCACCGCGAAGCCGTCCATCCGGGGCATCATGAGGTCCAGGACAAGGAGGTCGAAGGCGGAATCGTTCAAGGCCTCGAGGCAGGCCTCGCCGTCGTCCGCCTCCTGGACCCGGTGTCCTTCGATTTCCAGAAGTTCCACGATGACCTTCCGGACCGCAATATCATCTTCAGCAACGAGGATCGTGTTCGACATGGTTTGCCCTGTGATGGGATGGTCGTTTTCCTGTTTCCTCCATGTCGGCGGATCGAGGCATTTCATTAGAATGGCACCTTATCGGGTCCAGGAGGTTGCATCCTGGGGTGGCCCGGCCGGACCTCCTCGTTAATCCCCTTATTACAACGCCTTGCCGGGGAAAGGATGGTTCCCGCCAAAGGCCAAAGCGTACCATCCGGGATAGGTCTCTTTGTGATCCTTTTCGGTCAGTACCTCTTGCGGACGGAATGGGGTCGCGGCCGGCGTTTGACGCCCGCCCCGGGAATGGGATAACTTGCCCTGACCCGGAAAGGCATGGGATGAACTCTGCAATTGAAGTCATCAACCTACGGAAACATTACGGCTCGCTGGAGGCTGTAGCAGGAATAAGCTTTTCTATCCCTCCCGGCATCTGTTTCGGCCTTCTCGGCCCCAATGGTGCGGGAAAGACCACTGCCGTGGAGATTATGGAGGGCATTCGTCCCGCAAGTTCAGGACAGATCCTGTACAAGGGTAAACCCATGAACCGGACATACAAGTCGGAGATGGGGATTCAGTTCCAGACCACGGCGCTCCCGGATTACCTCACCGTAAGAGAAGTCCTGCGGCTCTTCGGCAGCCTGTACCCCCGCACCACACCCTTTGACGAGGTGGTGCAGCTGTGTGCCCTGGGAGATTTTCTTGACCGGGATACCCGAAAGCTCTCGGGAGGACAGAGGCAGCGCGTGCTTCTGGCCACGGCTCTGGTCAATGACCCTGAGATCCTTTTTCTGGACGAACCCACGACAGGGATGGATCCCCAGGCGCGGAGGAATTTCTGGGACCTTGTGAAGGCCATCAAGGCACGCAAGAAAACCATGGTGCTCACGACCCACTACATGGAGGAGGCCTACATCCTCTGTGACGAGATTGCCATTATGGACCACGGGCGCATTATCGCCCAGGGGCCACCGGCAGGTCTGCTTGAGAAGCATTTCGCCGCATCCTGCGTCAGCCTGCCCGAACCGGACTTCGGTGCGGGAGATCAGGGCTTACCGTGGCCCATCCATCGCGCCTCCGGCCGCGTGGAAATACGGACCACGAATGTGGACCTTACCTTGCGTCAGCTTATGGATAAGGGGATTCCCCTTGCAGGCCTCCAGGTGCGGTCACAAACCCTCGAAGACCTGTTCCTGGAACTGACCGGAAGGGACCTTCGAGGATGACAGCAAGGAGAATATGGGCCGTCTTTGTGGCCCGCAACAAGGAATTCCTCCGGGACCGGTCGGCCTTTGGATGGAACCTCGTGTTCCCGTTTCTCATCGTGGTGGGATTTTCCCTGATCTTTTCCGGTCGTTCGGGTCAACTCTACAAGGTCGGCGTGGTGGGGGACCG
>QJVM01000190.1 GCA_003235715.1 Nitrospirota bacterium | reverse complement strand
ATGCTCTGGAGATCAGAGACCGACTCGGGAGTCGAGATCACAGACATCCGGACCGCCGGGCGCGACTTCTTCATGATGAGAGGCGTCAGATACACGTCCAGGGCCCCCGCCTCGAGCAGAAGGTTCATGGCGTATTCGAAGATTCTAGGCTCCATGTCGTCGATATTCGTCTCCAGCACGACCACCGATTCCATGCGCGACAGCACAGGCCGGCTCCCAACGAACAACCGGAGAACGTTTGGCTGACTCTCGGGATCGCGGGTGCCGGCACCCACGCCGATCCGGAGCAACGTCATCTCGGGAAGCGGACCAAAACTATGGCTGAGCGTGGACAGGATGGCAGCGCCGGTGGGAGTCGTGAGTTCCTGGGCCGGGCCCGAGGCATAGACCGGCACCCCCTTCAGCAGAGCGGCTGTGGCCGGGGCAGGGACCGGAAGCGTTCCGTGTTCCGTCCGGACGTGTCCGGAACCGGTGTTCACCTGAGAGCACGAGAGGTGTTTGACCCCGAAGTATTGGAGTCCGGCCACGGCCCCCACGACATCCACCAGGCAGTCCACCGCCCCGAGCTCATGAAGATGAACGCGTGACCAGGGGCGGCCATGAACCTCGCCTTCGGCAAGGAAGAGATTCTTCATGATCCTGAGCGCGTCCTGTTTGATGGCCAATGGCAGCGAACTCGAAGAGATGATTCTGCGGGCGTCGCTCCACTGCCGGACGGGTTGGGGGCCGGAGACCCGAACCTCGACCTTTGTCGCCTCTACCCCTGCCCGTCTCACCGTCCGGGCGCTCAGCCGGTATCCCGGCAGACCGAGTTTTCGCAACTCGGACTTCAGCCGAGTCAGCGGGAGCCCGGCATGAACCAGGGCCCCCAGCAGCATGTCACCGCTTATGCCCGAGGCACAGTCCAGATGGGCCACCACGACCGGCCCCTGTTTCTGCATTTCTTCTGGTTCGTCCATTAGGATCAACCTGATGTCTTGGTTCTTTCTTGACAAAGAAGCTGGGGCATTGTTTTATATTGACACGTTGCACAAATGCCAGCCAAAGGGGCGGTCAAACCCGTTCCTCCCGCAATCCATCCGATAGAAGAGAGGCTCCTCATCATGCACAAACTTGTTCTGCTTCGGCACGGCGAAAGCACCTGGAATCTCGCGAACCGGTTTACCGGGTGGACGGACGTGGGCCTGAGCCCCAAGGGGCTTGACGAGGCCCATACGGCTGCACAGGTCCTTCTTGGAGAGGGCTTCACGTTTGACGTGGCGTTTACCTCGGTGCTCAAGCGGGCCATCAAGACCCTTTGGGTCGTCCTGGAAGACATGGACATGATGTGGATTCCGGTGAATCGTTCCTGGCGGCTCAACGAACGTCATTATGGCGCGCTTCAGGGTCTGAACAAGATCGAGACCGTTGAGAAGTACGGCGAAGAACAGGTGATGATCTGGCGACGGAGTTACGACACGCCGCCCCCGGTTCTCAGCCCGGACGACGAACGGAACCCGGCGAAGGATCCGAAATTCAAAAGCGTTCCAGACAATCTGATGCCCCTTACCGAGTCCCTGAAAGACACGGTGGCGCGTTTCCTGCCCCTCTGGCATGAGAGCATTGCGCCTTCGATCAGGGAGGGGAACCGGGTTCTGATCGCCGCTCACGGAAACAGTCTCCGGGCGCTCGTCAAGTACCTGGATCAAATGACCGAGGAGGCCATCGTCAAGCTGAACATCCCTACGGGCGTCCCTCTGGTGTACGAGCTGGATGAAGACTTGAAACCCCTCCGTCATTATTATCTTGGAGATCCCGAAGCCATCAAGAAGGCGGTCGAATCGGTGGCCAAGCAAACCAGTACCCGAAAGTGACACGGGTGGCGCCTTCGTCGGGGCTTGAAACGAAATCGAAATTAGGGTCGGGGCTGGCGCAGGCCCTTAGGCGTCTTCTTCGTTGACCAGGCCGGTACCGAGGCAAATCGGACACGGTTCTTCTTTGTTGCACTGGCATTCGTTCCAGTCGTCGCCGTTCTGGGTACCCCTCCACTCTGCATCGCAAACACAATTTCCGGGAATGAATTTCTTCCCCTTGCACTCGGGACAGATTTTTCCCGCTTTCTGTGCCATGCCTCACCTCAGGTTCTGTTGTCTATTCCCGGCTTGAGCCAGTAAAAAAAATCTAGCAAAAGTGCCCCAACCTGTCAAACCGTCAAAAGCCGGCCTTCCGCAACGGATACGCCTTCGAGCCACAGCAGGCGACGTTTGATTTCAACGCCCGAAGAATACCCGCCGAGAGCGCCGGTTGATTCGACAATCCGGTGACATGGAATGATTATGGGCAACGGATTTCGGCCCACGGCTCCACCGACCGCACGTGCGGCCCGGGGACGCCCCACCCGTTCAGCCAGCCAGCCGTAGCTCCTCACCTGGCCCCATGGCACGGCCTTGAGAGCCTCCCATACCTCGCGCTGAAATTCCGTGTAAGGCTCCTGGAACCGGACGGCAAACGAAAATCGAACGGGCTGGCCCTGAAAGTACCGGCTGAATTCCCGGGCCACCGGACGTGGGCAGGGCTTCCGCGACAGGCCCACAGGGTCGGGCGGCCGAGGGCCCAGGTGCAGGTCCAGAGCCGACACGGTGTCCTTTACGAAAAAAAGATCCAGAACAAACGGAGGAAACTCGAGACGGGACCAGCTGGAAGGGCCATGGAGCCGCCGGAGTTCAGTGGTCGGTCCCACCGTTCGTGTCCTCATCCTCGAAGTCATCCTCATAGGGCTCGGCGATGAGCTTGTCGAATGTTTCCTCACACTCGAGGCACTGCCAATGAAAGATCGTCCAGTAGGCCTCTTCCGTCTCAAGGCCTGTGGGGTCCAGTTCCTGAAGGAAAGCGCCCCCGCAAAAGGGGCATCGAATGGGATCTTTCTGCATGTCCGGAGTGTCAGAGGTTCTCGGGGTATGGAGCAAACGTGGCGGCCGGTCGCATTGTACGTTGCGCCAAAAATCAGTGTCAAGCGTGATATAGTGAGGGGCGATGGCCACGGTGTTTTTCCTTGATATGGAGGCCACGACAACCCCCGGAAGCGGAGAATTGGGCCCATGACGATACATTCTTACCTCAAAGGATTTCTGGTCGCCTGCACGGCGCTTGCTGCAGTGGCCATGGTCCGTGCGTATCCCACGACGGCCATGCAGATTGACGGCTGCGGGGCCGGTGCCTGCAAGGATTGTCACTCCCTCACTGAGGACGAGGCCAAGGGCCTGCTCAAGGATTTCGTGGACGAGGTCAAGTCGGTGAAATTTGCGGAAGTCGGGGGCCTTTGGGAGGTGGACGTTGTTGCCAATGGAAACCGGGTTCCTGTTTTTATCGATTTCTCAAAACAGTTTCTCCTGTCCGGCCAGGTGATCCGCATCGCTACGCGCGAGAATATCACCCAGAAACGTCTCCTCGAAATGAATACGGTCGATCT
>QJVM01000227.1 GCA_003235715.1 Nitrospirota bacterium | reverse complement strand
ACCAGGCCCATTGCGGCTCGAACATGCTCGTAGTGGCTGACCAGTATTCTTCCTGAACATTAATAAAGGGATGATTGTCGGGAAGTGCTGGCGAGTGGCAGGACAGGTCCACAAGAGATTCTAATTCGTTGATATTTGGCAAGCGCCAGGAGTTACGCGAATGACCATTCAATTGTTGCACCGTCTCAAGGGCTCCAGCCCAATCCGTCTTAGCGTGGGAAATGTCTCCATCAGGATACCAGCACAAGCCTGTTAGCCGGTCCAGAATACCGCCGGCCTCCGCCCTGAATCGTGAGTCCGGAAACGAGTGACCCTTGGATGTCTGAACGAATGGCCCGGCGTCCCTGCAGCCCATCTCAATTCCATCCATGTCGTAGCAGCGCGTCTGGCCTGTTGGATGGATCACGCGAGACCTTTCGCCCCGAACAGGCCAGACGAGACCAAACTGACGCTTGGCTGAATAGAACACCCGCCCCCCGCCCATATGCACATACCACGCGTAGGCAGTGTGCATTGCCACCGTTGTTGAAGTCCAGTATAACGTTTGTTGTACGCGTCTAAACGGGTGCTCCCTTGGGAGAGGGGGTCTGGTAGTTTCATATGAAAGCAGACTCCGGAGTTCCCGCCGATCGGGAAGACGCCAGTCTGAATATCCCCATGCATGCTCTGCATTCATGCCCGCAACAAGGTCTAAGGCCTCTACCCAGTTCACGGGAAAATCGAAAACCGATGCGTCCCGGATCCATATCAGCCCGGTGAGTCGGTCCAGAACCGTATCCTCGAGGCACTCAAAACGCGGCGCAGGCCATGAAAGACCGATGCTGTACTCTGCATCCTGTCCACTTCCTTCACAGCCAACGGATCGGCCGTCCATACCATGGCAGCCACGTTGGCCCGTCTGGATAATCCCACGCGCATTCTTCATTCAACTTTACAGGTGAACCGCGTGACGCCTACTTCAAGGACGAACAGAGGTGCCCAAAGATTCGTGCCTTCGTTCCATCCTTGTCTCAAAAGCGGAACCGAACGCCACCCCCCCAGTAATAATCCGAATGCCATTGCGCAACAAGAGAAACGCTCTTCGTCAACGTATAGGAGAGGCCCGCCTTTCCTGCCCAGAGTTCATCAGTATCGTATTGGACTTCGCCGAAGAGGTCCAGACGCGGCATGAGTTGGAAGTCCCTTTCCACCCCAAACCGACCCTCACCCTCGGAATCCACTTGAACCGTTGTTTCCATGTTAAACGGCAAGAGGTAGCGGAACCCCAGTACGCCCCTTGTCTCATCCAGGGTATCGCCAGCACCCCAAAAATCACCGCCCGCAAACACCTTGAAGAACCGGTCGATGACACGCTCCCAGGAGACCGTCCCCTCCCACTGGGTGTCCTCCACTCCTTGCCACCCCGCCTCCCAGCCCGCGGCGATGATATTCCGGGTATCCGAAATCTCCGCATATCCTTCCGTCATGTTTGTCAAAACATCCGCCTCACCCCACGCGTACCACGATTCTCTGTATAGGTTCCTCCGGATAGCGGAAACGTCCGGGGAACTCTCGTATCCCTCGTAATGGATCACCCGGGCCATCCCGCTCTTCATGTGATAAAGCAGGTGACAATGGAAGAACCAGTCGCCGAACTCATCAGCCTCGAACTCGATGATCGTCGTGGACATGGGCTCCACATCGACGGTGTGCTTGAGGGGCGCATGGTCCCCCTGTCCATTCAGGACGCGGAAAAAATGGCCGTGTAAATGCATGGGATGATGCATCATGGTCCGGTTGATCATTATGAACCGAACCACTTCACCCTTCCGGATGAGAATCGAGTTGGTTTCTGAGAGTGGCCTGTTATTGATGAACCAGACGTAGCGTTCCATATCGCCGTCCAGGGTTAGACGAATCTCACGAAGGGGCAGGCCTTCCGGCGGGGCTGTTCTCTTTATGGACCGAAGTCTCTCATAGGGCGGACCGGGCCGTCGGGAATCCATCCCGTCCACGGCAAGAGGGCTCGATGATGAAACATCAGAGGCAAGAGGCCGGAAATTGGTCCCTAAAACCCTGCCGCTTCGTGCCGGGGTATCAGGTTCGGGCACCATGGGCATACTTTCGGCAGGCGTCATATCATGTCTCGTCATTCCCGTCCCGGCGTGTCCCGCCGCCGTGCGATCCTCCGGCTTCTCGACCATATCCATAGCGTGGACCGAATGTTCGTCCTGTCTTGTGCCCGGGTGCTCGTCCATCACGTGCTCCATGGACTCTGTATGACCTCCATGGTGCCCTTCCCCCATGCCGTCCCGCATGTCCATGTGTTCCATGGACAACATGCCGGGCTTGTCGAATCTTCCTGCGTCCACATCCCGGTCGCTCATGCCCATGCTCCCGGCAGGAGTGAGGGCAAAAATGCGATCAAAGCGCAGGTCTCCCATTGCGTGATAGAGATTCGGTAGCGGCACAGGCCGCGTGGGGTGGCGCTCTCCAGACCCGATCCAGATTGAGGCGTATCCGGATCCGTCGTGGGCGGTCGCGCGAAGTTCGTAGGCGCCTGAGGGGGGCACCATGACCATTACGTCATAGGTTTCTGCGACGCCGATCAGCAGCCGATCGACATCTACGGCCTCCACGTCCTGACCATCCGCCGAGACAACCGTAAGGGGGCCGCCGCTGAAAGAGATATGGAAAAACGTCGTGGCTGACCCGTCAATGAACCGAATGCGCACCTTTTCGCCGGGTTCCGCAGGGATATCTATTTGCGGGCGTCCGTTAGCGAGAAAACGGTCGTAGGCAACATCGGCAATATCCATCGCCGGCATGCGCTGCAGCTCCCGTGATAAATAATCCTTAAGCAGGCCGAGACGCGCCGCTCCCATAAGGCTCTGGCTGCTTCCCTTTTCGAGGGAAAACCATTCACTCCCGCGTTTAAGCATCCGGAGAACCGTATGGGGATCGCGGTCGGTCCAGTCCGAGAGCAGAACCACATGGTCCGCGGTCGCCAGGATTTCTTCTGGGGGCAAAATAACAATGCCGCCGTAAACCCCGCGCTGTTCCTGGAGGTTGGTATGGGAATGGTACCAGTAGGTCCCGCTCTGTCGGATCGGAAACTCGTATGTAAATGTCTCTCCGGGTGCGATGGGTGGAAAGCTGACATAGGGGACACCGTCCATCCCCGGAGGAACGAGGAGACCGTGCCAATGGATTGAAGTCTCCACATTCATATCGTTGCGCACCCGGATCCGGGCCACATCGCCCTCTCGAAATCGCAGGACAGGTCCCGGGATGGTGCCGTTAATAGTCATGGCCGACACGGGTGTTTCCGTAATACGTACCAGATCCTGCGCAATCACAAGGTCATACTCCACAGCCGCGGCATGACCCGTGTCGGAAACACCCAGAAGCCAGGCCATAAGAAAGGCTGCGGTCAGCAACAACATTCGTTTGCCAGGGCAAAAGACCTTCCTGCTAACACT
>QJVM01000229.1 GCA_003235715.1 Nitrospirota bacterium | reverse complement strand
GAGAACCTGCGGACGGTGGACGAGGTCGCCACCGCGATCCGGGAAATGCACGTGCGCGGTGCAGGCCTGATCGGTGCAACGGCCGGGTTTGGAATGTACCTTGCGGTTCTCGAAGCCAAATCGAACGATTTCGAGGCATCGGTCCGTGCGTCTGCCCGGAAGCTGATTCAGACCCGGCCTACCGCCCGCAACCTGGCCTGGGCCGTGGAAAGGCAGCTGGCCGTTTTATTCGGGGAAGGAACCGGATCCGGGCTCCGGGTCTCCCGCGACAAAGCCCTTGCGACCTCCTTTGCCGAGGCCCAGCGGATCGCGGATGAGGATGCCGACTTCTGCAGGCGCATCGGAGAACACGGGCTCGAAATTATCCGGGACCTGAGCCTGAAGAAGAACGGCGAACCCGTCAACGTGCTCACCCACTGCAATGCAGGATGGCTGGCGTTTGTGGATTACGGTACGGCCACCTCGCCCGTTTACGCGGCCCAGAGCGCAGGGGTCAAGGTTCATGTCTGGGTGGACGAAACGCGGCCGTGGATCCAGGGCGCGAAGCTGACGGCATGGGAACTCGGGCAGGAAGGCGTTCCGCATACCCTGATTGCGGACAATACCGGCGGCCACCTGATGCAGCACGGACAGGTGGACCTCGTGATCGTGGGTACGGACCGGACCACCCGGAGCGGAGACGTGGCCAACAAGATCGGGACCTATCTTAAGGCGCTGGCGGCCCGGGACTGCGGCGTTCCGTTTTACGTGGCCCTGCCGTCATCGACCTTCGACTGGTCCATCCGGGACGGGATGAAGGAAATTCCCATCGAGGAACGGTCCGGGGACGAGGTGAAGCGCATTTCAGGCAAGACCGTTTCTGGAAGCATCGAGACGGTTCTGATCAGCCCGGAAGATACCCCGGCGGCCAATTACGGTTTCGACGTGACCCCGGCCCGCCTGATCGACGGATTGATCACGGAACGGGGAATCGTCCGGCCGAACGAGGAGGCCATTCTCGGTCTGTACCCGGAGTACCGATAGCCGCAGGTTCTACGGACCGGTGAATGAGACCGGGCCGATGTTTTCAGCCCTTCCGGCAAGGCGTCGGTCAGTCGCCTTCAAACTCCGTGAGTGCAAAGAAGCTGTATCCCTTGGCCTTGAGCGCGGCCGCCCCGCCCACGTCCGGAAGATTAACGATAAAGCAGATCTCCGCCACCCTGCCGCCGAGTTTTTCGATGAGGGCCGCCGCGGCCAGGGCGGTCCCGCCCGTGGCGAGCAGGTCGTCCACGAGCAGCACCCGGGTCCCCTCCTGAATGGCATCCTTGTGCACCTCGATGCTGTCCGTGCCGTATTCCAGTTCGTATTCCTGGCTGATGATCTCTCCCGGCAGTTTGCCTTTCTTCCGGATGGGAACGAAGCCCCGTCCGAGCGTATAGGACAGGGCGCCGCCCAGGATGAATCCGCGGGACTCGATGCCGGCGATCAGGTCGTACTGAAGGTCACTGCGGATATAACGCTGCGTGAAGTTGTCGATCACGAGGCGGAACCCCACGGGGTCCTTGATCAGCGTCGTGATATCCCGAAACATGATCCCCTTCTTCGGGTAGTCCTTGATCGTGCGGATGAGTGACTTGATGGGCACGGCGCACCTCCTGGCGTTTTATGGCGGTTGAGACCAGCGGACCTTCAGGTTCCCCTGCAGGAACAGTCTGTGTATTGAATTCTGGGGATTGCTTTCAGGATGAGTCCTTTGACCTTCTCCGCGTTCTCCCCCATGATGCGAACGATCATCTCCCACGTGACCGGCTCTTCCTCTTCTTTCCAGCAATCATAGTCCGTGCTCATGGCAATGGCCTGGTAACAGATTCCGGCCTCACGGGCGAGCACCACCTCGGGAACGGTCGACATGTTGATGATGTCTGCCCCGAGTTTGCGGAACATATGCGATTCGGCTTTTGTGGAGAACCTCGGGCCCTCGATGGTGACGACCGTTCCCCTGGCGTGGTGCCGCAGCTTGAGCTCCCTGGCGGTCCGGCTGAGCAGTCCGGAAAGCGTCCCGCAGAAGGGTTCGGCCATGGGAGTGTGGACGACCGCTCCCTTGTCATGGAAGGTCATGATCCGGTGCCGCGTAAAATCCAGAAACTGGTCCATGAGGACCAGGTCCCCGGGCCGGATCCGGGTCCGCAGGGAGCCCACGGCGGTCGTGGCCAGGATATGCGTGCACCCGGCCTGCTTCAGGGCATGAATGTTCGCCCGGAAGTTTACGGCTGAAGGATAAATGGTATGACCCCGGCCATGACGGGCAAGGACGACGGTTTCGACACCGGAAATCTTTCCCGTGGTCAGGGGTGAGGAGGGCGGGCCGTAGGGCGTGGTCACGCGGCGCTCCCGGATGCCCTTCATGAGTTTCGGGTCATCCAGTCCGGACCCGCCGATGATGCCTATCTTTATCTTCATGGGTCTGCTCCTCGGGGAAGGCTTGCGTTCGGAGTGAGACGGCGTAGGATAAGAAATCGCCGGAAACGGGGTCAAGAAGCCATGGTCCGCGTTCCCGGGACGGCCCAAAGGGGATCTCAAAGCCGCACGCCCCTAACGGGGAATGGCTCCGCGGCCTGTGATTCCCGTTTCAAGACGTTAAAATAGGCCCGGCAATGACCCAGAAAACAAGAGAAAAGGTCGACCTCATCGTTTACGGCTCGCACGTCCTCTGTGCGGACGAACCCGGCCGCGTCCTCAAGGAGGGCGCCGTGGCGGTCCGGGATGGGCGGATCGTGGCTGTGGACGAACGGGCCGTCGTGGAGAACCGGTTCATGGCGGACTCGCAGTTGGGCGGGCCGGATTATGCGGTGATGCCGGGCCTGGTGAACGGTCATACGCATGTCCCCATGGTCTATTTCCGGGGCCTGGCGGATGACCTGCCGCTCAGGGAGTGGCTGGAACACCGCATCTGGCCGGCTGAGGCTCAATGGCTGAGCGAGGAGTTCTGCCGTGATGCCGCGGCCCTCGCCTGTGTGGAGATGCTGAAGGCCGGGGTGACCGCCTACAACAACATGTATTTCTACGGCCAGGTCACGGCCGAGGTGACCCGGGCGGTGGGGCTCCGGGCCGTCATGGGTTCGGGGATCATCGATTTTCCAAGCAAGGTGGCCTCGACGCTGGAAGAGTACCTGTCCAATGCGGAGACGCAGATACGCCGATGGCAGGGGGACAGCCTCATCCTTCCGGCCGTGGCGCCCCATGCGCCCTACACGTGCGGTCCGGAAACGCTCCAACGGGCCTACCGGCTTGCGGAACGGTACGACGTTCCGCTTCACATGCACCTGTCGGAGACCGAGTGGGAGGTCTCGGAGATTCTGGCCCGATACGGCAAACGGCCGGTGCATCACCTCGAGGGTCTGGGCTGTCTGGGATCGCGGCTTTCACTCGCCCATGCCGTCTGGCTCACTCCAGACGAGATCGACCTGATGAAGGGACACGAGGTTTC
>QJVM01000073.1 GCA_003235715.1 Nitrospirota bacterium | reverse complement strand
AGGTACAATTCCTCAAGGTTATCGCATGACGGGTCCGCGGACTGAAGAACATGGAGAACCTCCTCAGTCGGCTTTCCCGCTTTGAAGGCATCCAGAATATTCCGTCGCCTGTCGTCCAGTTCGGCCTGACACGGTTCCAGTTCAGGGGCCTCAGTCTTCTGACTATCCGCCTTGATCCAGTCTATCCCGAATACCGAGCAACCGCCCGCAAGAAAGACGATTGAAACCAGAAGGACCATCCACATCGATCTGAGGGTCACAGGCCGTTCAAAACAGGCGATTCTTGTTCTCATGGACAGATTCGTTCTGATGGCGCCTCTACTCCTGTTTTAAAACCTTCTTCTCCCGACCCGTTTCGGGCCCAAGAGCACCGAGAGGGGGACACCCGGGCATCTCAGTCACACGGGTGGAACCAACTCGCCGACCAGTTTCTCGAAGTATCCGAGGGCCTCTTTGTGACGCGGTCCAAGCTCATAGGAGAGATTTTCCCAATATTCCACAAGGCGGCGTTCACCCAGCCAGTCGGCCTGCGGTGCTGTACGGGCCAAAGCGCCAAGACCGAATTTCATCAGGTAGCCCGTTTGCCTGACCTGACCCGCCAGAACCTGAACAAGGCTCTCCAGTTCGGGAGGCAGGTCTCTGCGAAACGTCCATAGGGCCCATACGAACGGAAGCCCCGTCTCCGCAGTCCAGATGGCCCCAAGGTCGTATCGCTTCCACCCTTCCGTCTTAACGCTGGCCTTCAAGGCAGCATCTCCGATAAGTAAGCAGGCCGCGTGGCTGATATCCTCCTCCGGGAACTCTATTTTCCGGATTTCGTAAAACGGCTGTATCTTTCGAAACCGCTCAAGGATCACCCTAAGCAGCAGGACGGAAGTATCGGATTCGGAAGTGACCACGATTCGCTCTCCGTGAAGCCGCTCCAAAGGCCTTTTGGAAAAGAGGAGGATGCTCTGAACAGCTCCGAAGGAACTGATTGAATGTCCGTCGATAATCCGGTAAAGACCGGCGTGCCTCAGGTATTCGACCGATGAGGAGGGGCTTACGTGAATGGTCCCCTCCCGGAGCCGGCGGTTCAGATCCGTAGGAACCCCCGGAACAAATTCGTACGCAGAGCAGTCGAAGCTTCCGCGTAGCGTCTCAAAAATTGGATACACATTGGCATAGGTGATTTCTCCGACCCTGAGTTTCATCCCTTGACCACACCCATAGGTTTCAACCGGGCCACTTTCCGGGAAATCCCCGAAGCATGCACCACGTCAACGACTTCAGACACATCCTTGTACGCCTCGCTCATTTCCTCCGCCAGAGTCCTCTTTCCCGCAGACATGACGTAAATGCCCCTGTCCTCCAGTTCCCGCCAGATGGCCCGGCCCCTGGCCTGCTTTATAGCCTGATGCCGGGACAGCAGCCGGCCGGCCCCATGGCACGTTGACCCGAAGGTCTGCAACATGGCCTTTTCAGTCCCCAGGAGGATGTAAGACGCTCGCCCCATATCTCCCGGGATCAGAACGGGCTGTCCAATGGCTCGATAGACCTCAGGAAGGTCACGGTGTCCAGGCGCGAAAGCCCTTGTCGCTCCCTTTCGGTGCACCATCAGTTCCCTCGTCCTGCCTCCCACTTCATGGGGTTCCGTCTTGGCAATGTTGTGGCAGACATCGTACAGCAGATCCAGTCCCAATTCCCCACGGCTGGCCTTGAAGAAAGCCATCAAGGCTTCCCGGGTCCAGTGCATAATCGTCTGCCGGTTGGCCCAGGCAAAATTAGCCGATGCATTCATGGCGCCAAGATACTGTTTCGCCTCAGGCGAGGTCAGAGGGGCACAGGCTAATTCCCGGTCGAGAAGACGAATGCCGTAGCGCCGCGCTGCCGCTCCCATGACGCCTACGAAATCCGTGCACACCTGATGGCCAAGCCCCCGCGATCCGCAATGGATCATCACCGTGACCTGCCCTTGAAAAAGTCCCAGCGACGTGGCCGCCTCGGGGTCGAATATCTCGTCTACGGTCTGGACCTCCAGGAAATGATTGCCCGCCCCCAGAGTGCCCTGCTGCGCACTTCCCCTTTCATAGGCCTTATCGCTCACGGCGTCCGGGTCTGCCCCTTCGAGGCAGCCCCCTGATTCCGTTCTCTCGAGGTCCGCCAAGTCTCCGTAACCCTGCTTCACACTCCACCGGGCTCCTTGCTCGAGCACCTGACGTTCGTCCTTTTCCCCAAGTCTGAGTCGCCCCTTTGCGCCGACGCCAGACGGTACGGTGTTGTAAAGGACAGCCACCAGGTCCTTGAGACGGGGCGTCACGGTCTCCTTGTTCAGGGTCGTTTTCATCAGGCGCACACCGCAGTTGATGTCATAACCCACGCCCCCCGGCGAAACCACCCCCTCGTTCATATCGAACGCAGCTACACCCCCAATGGGAAACCCGTAACCCGTATGGATATCCGGCATGGCCATGGAGGCCCCGACGATCCCCGGCAGGGTTGCCGTGTTGGCAACCTGTTCGACCGCATGGTTTTCAATCAGTCGGACCAAGGATTCACTTGCGTAGATGACGCCAGGCACATTCATGCCTTCTACCGTCCCCTTGGGGACCTCCCAACGGTAGGCATCCAGCCTATTCAAACCCGTTGCCATATTTAACCTCCGTCTTCGGCCGGAGCACCCAGATAGACCAGACCGCCGGATTCCGACCCGCCCCGCTTACCCAAGCATCGTCCTAAAACCGGACGGGAGTCAACAACGAATCCGCAGCCAGCATGCCCACCACCGCTAGAATATAGGCCGTGAGGTAGCGGAAGGCCGACAGAGCCCTCTCCACCCGGACTCCGGAGTGCAGAAGCGGCAGCGCCTTGAGAACCAGCAAAACCGAGATCGCAAAAAGGACGACCGTCAGGCTGCCCACCCGTAAAAGCCCAAAAAGAGGGAGGCACAAAGACAGGCCTGCAAGCCCCAGAATCCACGAGAAGGCGATCCTTCCCACCTGTTCCCTGCCAAACCGGGTCGCAGGGGTCGGAAGCCCCGCCGCGCCGTATTCGTGCCCGAACCCAAGACTGAGCAGCCAGAAATGGGGGATCTGCCAGCCGTACGCAAGGGCGGCCACCGCGAGGAAAATCGGTTCTGCGAGACTTCCTCCGCCGGCATACCATCCGGCTGCCAGCGGGAATACGCCCGAGAGAGCGCCTACAAAGGTGGCCGCCCACGTCCTCGGCCTGAGCCACGCGTAGAGCCCGTTATAGGCGACCACGGAACCGCAGGCGAGTACCAGAATGCTGGGAGCCAACCCGTTGCCCAGAAGGGCTGTTCCGCCCAGGAAGCAGAACAACGCCAGCACCATGGCCGAAGTTACAGACCAACGTCCGGACGAAACGGGCCGGCTTCGCGTTCGGGCCATCCTTCGGTCCAAGTCACGGTCCTGTATATGATTCACGACTGAAGCTCCCCCGGAAAAAAAGAGGAACCCGGCAAAGATCTGAATGACGACAGGAACGGAATGGCCGCCGGCAAGGAGCAGTCCGAGCACAGACATAAGCGCCGCGAGCAGAGAGATTTTTATTTTGACCAGAACCAGAAGATCAGCCATACGTACCAAGTGAAACAGGCCTTAAGAACCGTTCTTTCTCGAATGTGCCTCAGCACCTAGGTCCGCCCGGAATTTCCTCCTCCGGTACTGCCAGTATAAAACACCATCCTGCTCCGAAACGGCGTTAGGCCACCGGCGAGGCCCCAGAAAGTGAGAGACCCTTTGGCAGGAATCATGTTCAGACATAAAATAATACCAAGGGTTCCTAGTGGTGTGTTTGAGGACGTCAATTTGAAGCCTTGGGCGAAACCTTTGTTGGTCGACCCTATGGGCCGGACAGGGGGAATACGGCAAAACCCCCAGAGCTTTTCGCCGGCGCTTCGGGTCGTTCACGGTCACAAGGGAGACCTTATTGCCGTCTATGGAGGCCGTCGGCTGTATCTGGGCTGCCCGCCTCTGCCCTCGGAAGCGTCTTCAGCGCTTCTCGAGGCAATCGTGGCCATACTTCCATAAAAAAAGGAGGGCCTGACTATGTGGCCTGCATCTATGAAAGAGTGGACCTCTGGGCTTCCAGCTAACCCTGGAAGCACGCTTCTGCTTCTGTTTGTTGTTCTTGCGGGACTTTCGGGAGTGTCCCAGGCAGCCGACCTGGAAGCTTCGGATCAGGGGGAGTCCCTGAAAACCCTCACGGTCTCGGGAACAGCAACGGTAAATGCGACGCCGGATATCGCTTACATCACGGTCGGGGTGGTCACCGAACATACGGATGCACGGGTGGCGCAGCAGAGGAATGCTGAACAGATGGGGCGAATCGTGGAACAGATCAAAAACGCCGGAATCCGGCCTGAAGATATCAAGACCCTTTCCTTCACGATCCACCCGCGACATCGTTACGACCGGGAGAATCGGGAGTCGAGCCTGGAGGGCTATACCGTGAATAACTCCGTACAGGTGACGGTCCGGGATCTCTCCAAAGCGGGTGATATTGTGGATATGGCATCCCGCTATGGCATGAATATCTCAGGGGGCATCCGCTTCGCGCTAAGTGACTACGAAGCGCACTACCGTAAAGCGTTGAGTGAAGCCGGGACAGTGGCCCAGGGCCGGGCAAAGGTCCTGGCGGAGAGTCTCGGAGTTCTGCTCAAAGGACCGGTATCGGTCAGCGAACAAAGCCGCTACGAACCCTCGCCAATGCCAATACGCACCATGGTGGAAGCCCAGACCACACCTGTAGAGTCGGGTACGATATCCGTTCAGGCAACCGTTCACGTGATCTACGACTTCTGAGGGCAGGCTGAGGAAAAGCACCGGTTCCGAACGATGACCGCCGGAGAGGCTGAAAGGTTAAGGCATTCCGCGTGTTACCATTTAACATGGAGACTGTGGAGAGAAGGATTGACTGCTCCCCGAGGAAAAAAGGAAAGACTCCGTGAAAGTGCCCGTGGTCGACTATATCGAGTGTGTGGGCTGTGAAACATGTGCGATTATGTGCCCGGAAGTTTTCTACATGAGCCATGACAAGGCATGGGTACGGGACCACGCGGCCTACGAGAACTGTGATCTCAGAAGGATTTGGCGTTCTTGTCCGGCCCGCTGTATCACATTTGTGGACGTTCCGGATGATTCCTGTCCTTGACCCTCGCAACGCCGTGCCACACGACTCCCGGTTAACGAGACCGATCAAACTCAGGAAAATATCTGAACAAGAAGGGGGCTCGTCCCATAAATGAAGGGATTTCTCCAAAGCAGGCTGCCTTATTGTCTGCCTCTCCTGTCATAATGAGACCCAATGAGCCTTGTTGAGCCCGCCTGGCGCGCTGCCAGGCGGAAACCCGGAAAGAAATATAGCAGGAGTCTGGTGCATCGATAATCGATTAGGTTTCCTGAATGAAAATGTCGCTTAATATCTGGATAGCATGCTGGCTCGTCGCCTCGGCGGTCTTTCCCGTCTCCATAGCCCTTGCCGGTCAGACCGGGTCCGGAACAGGCCCGACCCCGACTGTAGAAATCCAATCGTGGGAACCTCAGGAGTTGCTCGTAAAGTTCCACGACGAGGCCCCGCCATCCGGAAAAGAGAGAATCCACCGACGGAACCACAGCACCCTGGTCAAACGATTCAACCGGCTCAACGTCGACCATATCCACATTCCGGAAGGCCGCTCTTTGGAAGTGGCCATGGAGGATTATGAAGCTGATCCCGCTGTGGAATACGTCGAACCAAACTTTCGGATTTACGCCGACGGCCATAAACCGGTTGTGCCCCCCTCGGACCCTGACTTCCAGAAACAGTGGTACCTGAACAATACGGGCCAGAGTGGCGGAACGGCCGAAGCCGATATCGATGTTCTCCGGGCGTGGAAGAAGTCCACAGGAGACGAGCGTGTCATCGTGGCCGTCATCGATTCGGGAGTGGATTACACGCATGAGGACCTGAAGGCGAATATGTGGGTGAACAGGCTTGAAATTCCTGATAATGGTCTCGACGACGACCAAAACGGTTATGTCGATGACGTCTACGGCATAGATACATACGGCCATACCAGCAATCCTGACGATACTCTTGGACATGGCACGCACATCGCCGGCGTCATCGGCGCGAGCGGAGACAATGCGGTTGGTGTAACAGGAATTAATTGGAATGTGCAGATTCTGGCGTGCCGGTTTCTGGGACCCTGGGGTTTTGGGTCGGTATCCGGTGCCGTCGAATGCCTGGAATACGCGAAGGCCCTCTATGACCGTGGTGAAAACATCGTGGTTACGAACAATAGCTGGGGATTCTCGGGCTATTCGCAACTCTTATACGATGTCGTTTCCCGCCAACCGGAGATCCTTCTTGTGGCCGCAGCCGGAAACAGCGGACGGGACAACGACACCGTGCCCTACTTCCCGGCAAGCCTGTCCCTGCCCAACGTCATCGGCGTAGCTTCAACCGATCACAACGACCAGAAAGCTCCCAGTTCCAGTTTCGGCCGATGGTCCGTACATATCGGGGCCCCCGGGGTGGATATTTTTAGCACGCTTCCGGCCTACACCCATTGGGGAGCCAGTTACTATGGCTATCTTTCGGGCACCTCAATGGCCACCCCCCAGGTGTCGGGACTGGCAGCGCTCCTTAAAGCCGATAAGAAGCACCGCAGCTGGGCCGAGATCCGAAACCTGATTCTTGCTGGCGGGGAACCTGTGTCCGCCATTGAGGAGATCACTATTACGGGCGCGCGGCTGAACGTCTACGGGTCCCTGATTTGCAAACATTCCCGTTTCTTCTCTCCTCTCAATATTCCTCGTTCAACCGTTCCGGGCGAAGCGGTTACCCTGTCGGCGCTGAATATTGAATGTGAAGACCCGGGGCCATCCGTCCGTGTGGAAACAAATGATGGTGAACTTATCGAACTCAAGGATGACGGCCTCTGGCCAGACCTGGCGGCGCACGATGGCCTCTTCTCCGCAGAGTGGGTGCCTCGGGGAACCGTCAGCACGCTTCGATTCTTTTCATTGGACGGTCTGGAAGAGACGGTATTCCTGCCTTAGCCGTGGCCGTTCCTGCGTTCGGCGCTGGGCCGTATGACCCATCCCTTCTTCACGGGCCATTCCTCGTTCCGCCTCACCGTTCCCTCTGACTGGATTCTCCTTGCGGGGTCCGCCGGAAGCGTGCTCGGCCCTGGGGTGTCTAAGTGGGGGTGGGCCCTGGATTTTGGGGCAGCAGAACCGTAAGTTCTCCCGAGATGGCCCGGAATGACATGGGCAGTTGCCCGAGATAATCACCGTCGGTCTGGACCGGAATGTCAGCGCCGCTCAAGTCAAGTGCCGTGGTCTTGAAAATCAGCACATCCTCGGAGATTCCGTGCCGTCCCGTCCCGATCCTGAGAAGGGACCTCAACAAGGGCCCTCTTCCTCTACGGAGAAAGGCACAGACTTCAAGTACGTCGTCAGTCAGGCAGGCCCCCGGGGTGATGGAAAAGCGGCCCCCATAGAGCCGGCCGTTCCCGATAACAACGTTGTACACCGTCAGGCGGTTTCCTTCGGTGGTAACCATTTCAATGGGACGTGACCGCCATCGGACCAAAGCCCCAAATGCGCTGACTAGGTACGCCGCCCGACCCGTCCAGCGTTTCAGTCTGGGAGAAAGGCCCAGAACGGCACGGGCGTCAAAACCGACCCCGGCCATCTGGATAAAGCGGGTATCGCCTGCCTGTCCCAGACAAATTGAGGTCGGAATGCCGTTCAGCGCTACCTCGCATGCCTGTTCAAGGTCATACGGAATACCAGTCTCGCGGGCAAACACGTTCACCGTTCCAAGGGGTACGACAGCAAGCGGAATCGACTCCCGACCCAAACCATTGACCGCTTCGTTCAGGGTCCCATCGCCCCCTGCCACCACGACAAGGTCAACGCCGTCCCGTACGGCCTCGGCGGCCATCCGTCTGGCATCGCCCCGCTTCGTTGTGAGCGACAGGTGAACGCACCGGCCTCCTCTTCCAAGCAAGCGGGCGATCCTTTGGATCCGGCTCCCTGCATTACGGCCCGCAACGGGATTGGCGATAAGCTTGATTTTCCGCAGCATGATAGAACGTGAGAGTTTCCTAAATCATGTGCAAAGAAACACGGCCTCCAGAACCCCGAACTTCAAGCCGCCGCTCCTTCAGGCGGAGCAGGCCGCTTTCCACACGGCCCCTTATCTTTTTCCAGCACGTCTCCCGGTCCCGAGGCAACAAATACGCCTCTGGACTGAATGGAACGGAAAAACATCTCTGCCGAGCCTCTCGGCCTTTTTCTTCGGTAGAACGGGCATCCGCAAGACCACGACCACCTGCGCGAAATCGCACGGGGTCGTAAAAACATCACTCCAGCGGGCATCATGAACTGCCCTCGTAAAACACGGGCCGGAGATCGTGGATATCCAGGGCTACCAGAATAGGAAACGGCACTGGTTTATGTCCCCACAAGAGAGGGAAAACACGCCGGCGTGTTGGAGTCTGGTACCCCGAGAAGTTGCGGTAGTTCTCGCACATATGCGCTGCGTGCGCCCATGGACCGACCACCTCAGCCGTATAGTCGAGGCGTCTCAGGTAGCCGCTTCCATCAAAACAAAATGTTTGCGTACGGCAATGGGTTGGAATGTCCGGGGGAAAAGTGACCCGCAGGGCAAAACCCGCGGAGTCAAGGCAAGCTTCGTCGTCCATGAGCTCAAATTCGAAACCATTGCGAAGAAAAATAAAGGGGGTAAGCATGTAGTTCCATGTGGCATAGCCCCCGAAGTAAACGAAATCGAGATCATCCCAACGTACGAGCCGGCTGAACTCTCTGAAAGCCTGTCTCGGACGGGAACGCTCGGCAACCACCTTACCCTGGCCGTCAACGATACGGAGCACCTCCTCGCCGAATAGCTCTGCGGACTGCCCTTGGACCGGGTAATCGTGGAAGATGAAGTGCGGGGCTTGAGTATAAGCCGTAACACGAACATGATCAAGAACCGGCCTGCGTTTGGCCCAAAATAGAAATCCAGAGGCCGAGACCTCCGCCTCAAGCGCCGAGAGACGGTGCCACAACGCCACCCCTCCATGAGCCTCCAGTATCCTCCCGAGGAAATCACGGCAATTCATCTCCGTGTCTCCTCCCGTGAGATGTTCACAAGACGACAGTCTTCCATGAATCAGGCCGAGACCGGTTCCTTAACCTTGAGTCGGTATTTGAAACGCGAGAACCGCTCTTCGCTACGCGTCCCGGCGAATGGCCGGTCGGTTCGCCCCTCCAGGCGTCCATGGCAGGCAGCCCTCCAGTTATTATGATTATGCTCCGCATTCTCGTAAAAGGGGAATTGCATAGGCCTGTTTCATCGGACCCATTCCCGCACCCCACGGCCCACCCTCGGTTTTACTTCCGGCTGGGTCTTTTGATACCGTATTGTGTTCGCGTTCATAGGAATGGGCCACGGTGCCGCAGACCGTAACGTGGACAAGAAGGCTGGTCGCCACGGCTCTCTGTCGTGGACAAACCCTTATATTTGGCGGAAACGATTAGAACCTCAGGGAGACAACTCACCATGAAGATCTGTTTTCCAGTCTCAAAGGATGAAGGAATAGGAAGTGCGGTCTATAACCACTTTGGTTCAGCACCCCTGTTTGTGGTTGTTGATACAGCCTCAAACTCCATAACGGTCATAAACAATCGGGATCAACACCATGAACATGGTGCATGTAACCCCACAAAGGCACTGGATGGTTACGACGTTGATGCCGTAGTCGTGGGAGGCATAGGGTCCGGAGCACTGAATAAACTGAACGCCATGGGAATCAGCGTCCACCGTGCGGGCGCAGAGACGGTGACCGAAAACCTTCAACTCCTTCTCTCAGACCAACTCCACCCCATCACCCTCCAAACTACGTGCATCGGTCATGCACCAGGCGGGGGATGTGCCCACTGACCTGCAGGAATCGGTTCTTCGCCAGGGAAGCCCGGGGCGATCGAAAAAGGGCGGGATGGACCTTCTTGCTTAAGTAATCGCACTGTCTGGTCCATTCGAAAAGAAGTTATCGGTTCCCTAAGGATCGTCGGTAGGTAAGAAGGGACTAACTATCCGGAGCCCAGGACTTTGTGTCGGTGCCCATGTTGGCCCGGCGCCCTGGGGCAACGGCCTACTGCACCAGGCCCTTAAACCCCGGGGAGCGGACCGTCTTCTGGATGAGATTCTGCACCGCGGTCAGGTATGCATCTGCCGTCTGTTGGCACGCGGTCGACGCTTGCATCCCGCTTTCAAATTCAAAGTGTTCCGAAGCAGACATCTGTCCCCCTTTTGAGGAACGCAGGGTAAGCATGATATCCCAGGAACCACCAGTCAACCCACTGCCCGTGGAGAACTCCAGTTTATTTACCCTGCCTGCCAGAACGACCCGCGGCTTATTTGACTTGAAAATCCCTGCCGCCTTCAGTTCGCCTTCAAGGGCCTTGCGGATGTATTCGGTGTGGGAAACGCCACCGGGAAGTCCCAGCGCACCACGCCCCCGGCAACTATTCTCAAAGACTGCGGGTTCAGAAAAGGAACCGACACCTACCCCCGAAACTCCAAGCCCTTTGAGGGCCGTGGTCGTATTTGAACGAACCACATAAGGGGGCGTCAAGATGGTTGCGCATCCGGCAAGCACGAAAACGAGCCCCAAAGTTATCGGATAAAATATCCTCTGTAACGGGGTCCGGGCCAGGGAGGCCAATCTACCGCTGATAGACATAAACGACTCCTTTCCAATCCAAACAAGGTAACTTTTGAACGCAGCAACACCCCCTTCCCCTTCGTCCGGAGGGAACAGAGCCTTTAATAAGGGATAAACCAAACGAGCTATCGCCCCCAGCGTGATCCGGGCCGTCCCATGGACGTTCGTCCGCCTCCTTTGTACTCGTCTCCTCTGCCAGTTTGGTGCAAGGACATATTTGCCGGTCGGCATCTTCTTCAGTTGCTTGGCAGTATTGGCAGTGCAGCCATCTACCCGTCGAGCCCGTCCGAGGCTCAAGAAAAACAGACATGCCGCTCCCTTGAGGAAACGGCATGTCTGTATTCATGGGCTATCTCCGGACCGGGCAACGTAACGGGACCCGAGGACGCTCCTTGAACTTGAACGTAGCCGACTGAGTTAGCAGGGACGCGTCCCTTCTACTCCAGCTTGAAAGTAAACTGATCCTCCAACTTTTCGTCCCCGGTCACCGCCTTCGTTTTGATCACATAGCTCACCCCGGGGTCAAGTTTGAAGTTTGCTCCAAATCCGTCCGACATGGCCATGGCCATTTG
>QJVM01000137.1 GCA_003235715.1 Nitrospirota bacterium | reverse complement strand
ATCGATCAGGAATATCAGGAGCGGCTTCCCGAAGGGATGATCCGCTGCTATCTGGTGCATGATCGGGTGGCCGGATTCGGCCACCAGCCGGTGAACGCGTTGTACCCTGCCGCCCCGGGTATGCCTCGGGCGGAGGCACCGCAACCGGGACCGCGGTACTATCATCCGCCATCCATACCGGAGTTTCAGGCTGTGAAAGACAAGTTGGAGAAAGAGTGGGTGCCCGCCGTGCAGGAACTGCTGGATATTGAGAGGGCATCACTTCCAATCCTGTGGGACTGCGATTTCCTGCTGGGCCCCAGGGATATTCACAATCAGGATACCTACGTATTGGGCGAGATAAATGTCAGCAGTGTTGCACCGTATCCCGAATCTGCGGTGCCGTATATTCTTGAGGCAGTCGCGGCCCGGTTAGACGCGGCAAGGCGCGATCGTACACAGCGCGTCGGACGATCACAGGTAGGGTGACGGACAAAGAAGGTGAAGAGGATGATCCTCATATTGAACAGCAGCCCCAGGAAAAAAGGCGTGACCTCGACGCTTCTCAGGATCATTGCGGATGAAGCACGATCCGCCGGCGCCGAAGTGGAGTGGGTCGATGTCAACAGCCTTTCCATAAGGCCATGCATTGGGTGTCTGAAATGCAGGCCCGACAAGGTGTGCATTCTTCCAAGGGACGACGCCCATCGGATAGGAGAGTTGTTAGCCGGCTGTTCGGGTCTCGTGGTGGGCGCCCCCACCTATTGGGGCAACATGCCCGGGCCATTGAAGCTTCTCTTTGATCGCAATGTGCCTACCCTTGAACATTATGAGCTCTATACCTGGCGCTTTCCAAAACCAAAGCATAAGGGCAAGAAGGCGGCCATTGTCACTGCCTCCCTGTCACCCTTTCCCTTCAACGAACTACCCTCGCAAGGCCGCGGAACACTCCGTGCCGTCCGGATCGTGCTGAAGGCGGCCGGCTTCGACATCAGAGCGCAGATCAACGTCCCCATGACCCCGGACCCCGCACACATCGGGGAACGCTGGCTGGCGAAAGCCAGAAAACTCGGAAGGGGAATTGGGTCCTGGTAGAATGAGCACGAATTCTCCTGTCCGGCACGCGCGGAGGGGCTCGCCGAGTCCGCACAGGACAACGCAGAACCGGCCCATCCGGGATTAGAAGGGATGTCTCCGGTGCCATATCCTCGCACTTTTCTCCTGACACTGTTGGCGCTGATCGCCTTTGCGGGGAACTCCCTGCTTTGCAGAAGCGCTCTTGTATATACCCGACTGGATCCGGTGAGTTTCACAAGCATCCGGTTATTATCCGGCGCGCTTTTCCTCTGGATTCTTTCGGGTCTTCGCCGTGGTGCAACGGCAGGCGGGGGGAACTGGCTTTCGGGAATGGCGCTCTTCGCATACGCAGCCGCATTCTCGCTCTCCTATGTGCAATTGACCGCGGCGGCCGGGGCTCTCCTTCTCTTCGGGGCCGTGCAGACCACCATGATCGGTTACGGGCTCTGGAAGGGTGAGCGCATGCGGGCTCCGCAGGTCGCCGGTCTCGTGCTGGCTTTGGGCGGTCTGACCGGGCTCTTGTTTCCCGGTCTGTCCGCACCGCCGTTGACGGGCGCATTGCTGATGCTGGGTGCCGGTATTGCCTGGGGAATTTATTCCGTGCGTGGGAAGGTGGCGGGTAATCCTCTGAACGTCACGGCAGGCAATTTCATGCGGGCTTCAGTAATGACAGTGTTCTTAAACGTCCTGATGTCAGGTCGGGTGTCGTTCGATCCGGGGGGCATTGTGTATGCACTCATCTCAGGCGTACTGGCCTCGGGGGCCGGGTATGTCATCTGGTATTCGGCGTTGCCCTTCCTGAAAGCCACCACAGCCGCAACGGTTCAGCTCAGCGTGCCTGTGATCGCGGCGTTTGGCGGAGTCTTCCTTTTAGGAGAGCCTTTAACGTTAAGGCTGGTGGTTGCGGGGGGAGCCATCCTTGGCGGTATTTCGCTGGTTGTGTTGAGGGGCAAGCAAGGCCAGACATCGGTTCGGCCGGCGGCGGAGGCAGACCTGCGGGGCGGCCCGCGGCCCTAGCACATATGTCAAAGATGAGTGGGATGTCGGAGGTGATCTCATGCGTCCGTTGAAACTGAGCAAGGCCTTTACTCTGATGGAATCCGGGCCGGTGGTGCTTGTGACCACCCATGATGGGAAGGAGGACAACATCATGACCATCTCTTGGACCATGGTGGTGGACTTCACCCCCACGTTTGCTATAACCACAGGAGAATGGAACTACTCCTTCAAGGCGTTACGAGCGAGCAGGGAGTGCGTCATTGCCATTCCGACGGTCAACCTGCTGGATACGGTCGTGGGTATAGGAACGTGCTCCGGGGCCGACACGGACAAGTTTGCCCGGTTCAAGCTCACCCCTGTTCAGGGCAAGGTCGTCCAGCCGCCCCTCATCAAGGAATGTCTGGCCAACATAGAGTGCAAGGTCATCGATATCATTAAGAAGCACAATATTGTCGTGCTGGAGGCGGTAGCCGCATACATCAATACCGCCCGCAAGGAGAAGCGCACGGTTCACGCCGTGGGGGACGGGACCTTCATCGTCGATGGGCGGAGGATGGACCGACGGAAGATGATGGCTTCCAAGCTTCCTCCCGGCGTCTAGAACTATCTTTGGCAGAAGCGATAACACTCCGGTCTCCAGAATAGAGGAATCGGCGGCAGGTGACAGAGGCGTTCGACACCTTAGCCTGGACCTCCTCCGATACGCGGTAAAACTATTCAAGACGCTTCTGCTCCGGGATTATCGCAATTCTAAACGCCCATTTGACAGAGCAGAACTCACGTGATACGTTGCGAAAAACAGTCAACCATACAAATTTCAGGGAAAGGGGTTCAAACAAGGTTACTGTAACGAATCAGCGACTGGAACGTAACAGAACCAAAGGAGGGGGCAAATGAGAATCATAAGAATCTTACTCGGCTGTTTCATTATTGTATGCCTTACCGCTTGCGTTAAGGCCCAGGAATATCCCACGAAACCGGTTAAGGTGATCATTACGTTCACGGAGGGCAGCGCCACTGATTTCGTCGGTCGCACCATTAGCGAAAAACTCTCGGAAATATGGGGACAACCGGTCACGGTTGAGAATCAGGCCGGGGCCGGTGGCACGATTGGGGCCAACGTAGTCGCAAAGGCTGCGCCGGACGGTTACACCCTGCTCGTACACTCCAGTGGTTTTGCGGTAAACCCATCCCTCTATACCAGTTTGCCCTATCAGCCTTCCAAGGATTTCAAGGCTATTGCACTTCTTGCCAGACAGCCCCTGGCTCTCGTTGTGGGTTCATCGGCTGAAGCGGAGACTACGTCGGATATCATTGCAGCCGCAAGGAACAAGCCGGGTGAGATCAAATTTGGATCACCCGGCACAGGGAGTGCCGCGCACCTCGTGGCGGAAAAATTTGTGAGTGAGACAGGAACCAAAATGGTTCATGTCCCTTTCAAAGGTGGCCCTGAGACGGTTGCCTCGACGAGCAATGGCGACGTTCTTTTCTCGTTCTTGCCGGTTTCGCTGGCATTGAAAGGGGTCAATAGCGGCAAGTTACGCGCCTTGGGCGTGACCAGCAGTGAACGCACGTCTGCAATGCCGGATGTGCCAACCATCGCGGAGGCGGGCCTCCCGGGCTTTGAAAGTTCCATATGGTGGGGCATATGGGCTCCGGCCGGGCTTCCCCAGAACGTCGCGGATAAGCTCGAGAAAGATATCAGCCTAGCACTTGCCTCGCCCGACGTGCTTGATAAATTCAATAAGCGGGCATTTGAGCCTATGGAACTGTCCCAGGGAGAGTTCTCGGACTTCGTCGACAAAGAGATGGCCGATGTGGCAAGCCTTGTAAAGGAAGCGGGGATACAGCCCGAATAATTATAGAGCCGGGATGGTCTGAGCTGACACGCCCTTGCTGGCGTGTCGGCAGGCTCCGGGCACTGGAACCGCCGATGCGGGGCCTTCGTAAAATATGCTGTTGCCCGTCCCTGTGTCTAGCGCGACCGGGTCTTCCCCCACAAGATCGGTCCATTTGACACCTTGATCGTCCGGGTTTAGAGTGCCTGTTATGAAAGCATCGAGATTTGCCGAAGAGCAGAAAGTCAACATTTGAACGGGTTGGAGGTCGGGTTATGAAGAAAGCATTGATTGCACTCGTAGTACTTGTCGTTATCATTATTGTCGCGGTCAGTCTGCTGGTCAGCAATCTGGACAGCATCGTTAAGAAGGGTGTTGAGACGGCCGGACCGAAGATCCTCCTCGCGGACGTCAAGCTCGCCAAGGTGAAGATTGAACTTTCCTCAGGGAGCGGGGAGTTGAGTGGATTTACCATCGGAAACCCCAAGGGCTTTACCACGGATTATGCCTTTGATATGGACCGCATCAAGGTCAGCCTGGACCCGCAGTCGGTGACCTCCGACACCGTCCATATCCGGGAAATCACCATTGACGGGCCGAAGATCATCTATGAGGGCGCCCTGGGCAAGAGCAACCTCAACCAGCTGCAGGCCAACGCGGCGGCCTTTGCCGGTGGCGGTCAGGGCGGCGAGAAAAAAGCAGGAGAATCCGCAGGCGAGAAACCGGGCAAGAAGGTGGTGATCGACCGTCTCGTGATCAGTGGCGGCGAGGCCCACCTCAGCATGACGTTGCTGGAGGAAAAGAAGGTGAGCGTGAAGTTGCCCACCATTACCCTGAACGATATCGGGAAGGACAAGGCGACCGATTTTGCCGGTGTGCTGAAAGTGGTGTTGGTGGCGGTCAACAAGGCCCTGGTGCCGGTGATTCAGAAGGAGTTGACCGGACTTGACCTGTCGTCAGAGGGACTTCAGCAAGGTCTCCAGGAGGGAGCCGACAAGGTCCTCCAGGAAGGGCAAAAGGGCGCGACGGACGCCCTTAAGGGACTGTTCGGCAAGTAATCGGATGGAATGCTTTCAGGTTACTGGACGTCGATCGACGCCGCTTCGCAGAGATATATAGGGGGCATCGTCCTGTTTTGCCAGTGAAAGAAAATGTGACTGCGCCTAAAGTATAAGGTCGGGCCGAAGGGGCCGCAGTGCCACACGCCACTCGGCAAATTGAAGGTTGATAAAGGAAAGAACGAAGCGGAATGACATGCGCACTTTTCAGGAGACACCGCTTTCCGTGTGCAGAAGGACAGCGAGCTCCATGCAGGGAGGAACCGTCCATGAAGGGGATAGCAGTGCGTACTATCGTGGCAATAATCACAATGGTCGGCCTCCTCTTGTCCCAAGCCGCCTGCGATGTCACTGAAAGGACAACGGGATCCACTTCCGGGCTAGACGGGGAGCGCCCGACCAAGCGCTTCGAATTTGAATCGGGATCACAACTCGAGCAACTCATTAATGACCTCAACTACACCCCTGAGGCATGGCAGGCAGGAATCCGCGAGGTCCCCAGGCTGTATATCACCAACATCCCGGCCCGCTGGCGGGACAAGACTTCTAGAGAGATCGACGTGGTGACCAAGAAGCGGATCTTCTTCCGGCTGCTCGGACCCCTTGTCCTGTACGCCAATGAACTCATTCAGGCCGACCGGGAGCGGACGGAATCGCTCGTCGGGGCGCTGCGCGCAGGCGCGGCACTCGGCCCGGAAGATAGGACCTTTCTGCAAGAGACCGCGGCGGCATACAAGCTGGCCGGGGGCGAGGCGGACCTTGCCAATAGCGCGCTGCAGGACGAACTGCTCCGTCGCATCGACACGCTGCCACCCTCGCTGGTGCTGGCCCAGACCGCTGAGGAGAGCGGGTGGGGAACCTCGCGCTTCGCCGTCGAAGGCAATGCGATGTTTGGCATGTGGACCTGGGACGACAAGGGTATCAAGCCCCTCCAGCAGCGCTCCGGCTTGGGAAACTACAAGATTGCCTCCTACGAGACGCCGCTGCAGTCGGTCATCGCCTACATGCACAACCTGAACACACACCGGGCCTATGAGGACCTCCGGGCACGGCGGGCCGAACTCCGCAAGTCCGGGGCCAAGGTGACCGGGTGGGAACTCGCCAACACGTTGACCAGCTACTCCGAGCGGGGTCAGGAGTATGTCGACTCTCTCCACTCCTTGATGAAGGTGAACATGCTCCCACCGACCGACGACGCTTACCTCGGCGACGGACCGACGATCCTGCTCATCCCGGTCGGTGAAGGCGCGAATTGAATTTGGGAGCGATGATACACCTCCGCCAAGAACGTTGGAAGACCCGGATTGACGAATCGCGATGGAGGGGAGGATAAGACCCTTCCCGGCACAGATGATCGAATTCAAGCTTCCTAGAAACCGATAGGACAATACAAGAACAGATGCAAGAGATTAGGGTAGCGCAACGGGAATCGTCCATTTTGAAGGCCGACTTCACCAATCCGAGATGGAGCACCATTAATACAATGAGGAATATCCATGCCTGTTGAAGTCACGGACCTGGATAAGGGAATCGGGGTCATCATTAGGGTTCATGGCGTTCTAAAAGCCGAGGAATACCTCCGTGCGCTGGAAGAGCACGTTTCGCAGGACACGGGAAAGTTCAGGAAATACCGCTACAGTGTATCGGATTACACCGGGGTAACCGAGATCGAGGATGTACGCACCGATGTGGTTCAGTCGGTGGCAAATCTCTGCAAGCAAGCGGCCCGAATCAACCCTGATGCTGTTATAGCGGTGGCCGCGGACAGGGACCTCCTGTTCGGCCTGGCTCGCATGTGGGAAGCCCTTTCTAATGAAACCGGTTGGGACATCAGGGTATTCAGGACGTTCAGCAGCGCGGAGGCGTGGATCCGAGAAATGGTCGGCCAGAAATTCGGCCTTAAGGACTTGGCCATGCGTTAGAACGCAGGATATCGCAAAGTTCTTTTCGTACAGTCGAGATGCAGCGACGCTTTCCGACCGGAAACAATTGATTTTATAATTTGGAACTGATATTTCTCTGCAAAATGAGGCAGGCCTCACCGTTGTAAGAACCTTCGGAAAAGCCTGCGCCGATGGGGTTCCAGGAGGGGTGTCCATGAAATGTCCGGGGAGGGGCCAAACCATGCGAAGTCGATTCTTGAAGGCTTCCTTGCTGTTCCTGCTGTTCAGTGCTATGGGGTGCTCACTCCCGGAGATCAGCAAACAGGCGACCCTTGCGGACAATTTCGGAACGCTGAAAGGGAAGATAAACGTCACCAGCAACCAAAAAGGACCTGTTATCGTCCTTCGGTTCTGGGACGAGAATGGCGTTCCGGTTCTTCACAGAAGCATCACGGCTTCTGAAAATGGGGCCTATGAGTTTTCCGCAATTCCAGGCAAGCACTATATCGCAGCCTACATAGACGTGAACAAAGACGGCCAGCATCAACCCGAAGAACACGGCAACTACTACGGCGCCCCTTCAACCATTGAGGTTGGGGACGGGCAGGTCGTAACAGTTGATACGATAACGATCAGCGGACCGTTTCCAACCCCGTCGACAGAGATCAAACCCGTAGACAGGACGGTGGCGGCCTGGAAGAACATCGGCACTGTAGTGACCCTTGATGATCCCCGGTTCACTCTGAAGAATTACACCCTGGGCCTCTGGAAACCTTTTGATTTTCTGGAAGAGGCTGAAGGGGGGCTGTTTTTCCTGCACGCGTACCAGAAGAACAAGGTGCCGGTCCTGTTTGTCCATGGAGTCTCAGGCGGGCCAACCCTCTGGACAGAGTTTGTTAAATCACTCGATCAAGAACATTTCCAGCCCTGGTTCCTTTATTATCCCTCCGGTTTACGACTGGATATGATCAGTGATTATCTTACCGAAGCCGTCTCCCGGCTCCAGGATGAATACCAGTTCAAAGAACTCTATGTGGTGGCCCACAGCATGGGAGGGCTGGTCGCACGCTCCTTTGTGAAGAAATACCTGGAACGAGATCCACACAATTCACAAATACTGAGTTTGGTCATTACCGTCAATAGCCCGATGGGAGGTATTTCCGCGGCATCCGCCGGCGTCAAGCATTCACCGATCGTTGTGCCATCGTGGCGTGATGTGGAACCGGGCAGTGAATTCCTGCAGGGTCTCCAGAGCTGGACATGGCCCGAAGAAATACCATGGCACCTCGTCATCGCATACCTGGATGGTGAGAGCGATGACGGGGTTGTCCCCTTGCAGAGCCAGGCCCCGCCCAAACTGCAATCAGAGGCCACCCGGATATACATATTCAATCAGGAGCATACCGCCACGCTCGCCGACGAAGCATTCCATGCGACTCTGAACCGCATACTGAAGAATGGTCGGTGACATTAGGGGGATGATTGCGAGAGTCTAAATCCTGACAGCCCGCCCTTTTCTCCAAACCAATTTTGCAAACCAGAGTGAAGTCCGCGCGATATGGACCGATACCTGAGTAGCCCATTGTTTTTAAAGACTTTTCTATTGACAATGCCTCTCACTGTGGCATATAAAAGACCATTATTCTCTTGATCCCGAGGTTCGGAGGATATTTGTCGTGGTCATGATGGAGTAAGAAGCGAAGGCTGTGATTGCGAAGGGTTCAATGCCGATCACCTATCAATTGAGGGCTGAAGAGAAACTGGCGATTGTCGTTCACAGCGAGACTGTTACTGACGGCGAGTTCTTATCTTTCTATGAGGCGCTATATCGAGACCCGCGATTCGATAAGTCATTCAACCTGCTGGTGGACCTGCAGCGTGCGGAAAGCACCGTAAGGACGTCAGAAGCCTTACGCAAATTAGCCGACTTCATGGTGAAGCAGTATGCGGAAACCCCGGCGGGACCGAAAGTCGCCGTGGTGGCTCCACGGGACATCTCTTTCGGCCTGGCCCGCATGTATGAGGCCATGAGTCCGACCGTGCCTTGGCAATTCGAAATAGTCCGTTCCGTCGACGATGCCCTGGCCTGGCTCGGTTTGCCAAAAGAACTGATGCTCGATGTTGACCAGGACTCCCATGGGGAAGGTTCACGCGATTCCAAGTAGTCGATCCGCGATCCTTGGGAAGGTCATACCCTGAATGCAGGCGCCGGGGCCAGGCCCCAGGCTTTGGGACCAGCGGCCTCGCGGCCATATAAAGTCCCTGAAGATAGCCCGCGGGGATGAAGAGAAAACCGGATGCGTCTATACTGAGAAATATAGCTGGAGCGTAACTGCTGGCTTTAACGAAGACACGGAAAAGTAATCATGGACAAGGCACCAACCTACCAGGAACTGCAGGATCGCATTGAGGACCTGAAGCGGGAAAGCGAGGCCCATCGTCAGGCCTGCATCATGCAGGAGAAAATACTCGAGAATATTCTGCCGGTCTGCGTGACGGGACGGAATTATGAAATCCTGTTCACGAACAACTCGTACGATTCCATATTCGGGAAACCGAAGGAAGGGATGAAATGTTTTGAGTCCCGGAAGGGATCTGCGTGCCATACCGAGAATTGCCCCCTTGCACGGGTTCTGCGGGGTACCGGTGAATACGCCTGTGAAAGCCTGAAGGTGGGCAACCCGGGAGAAGAAGACCGGAGTTTCATTGTCATTGCAAAACCCCTGCTTGACGCAGAGGGCAAGCCGGCAGGAGTCATCGAGAGTTTCCAGGATATTACGGATCGCAAGCGGGTCGAAAGAGAAAGGGAACACCTCATCGAAGAACTGCGCAAATCGATGGAGAAGGTGAAGCTGCTGAGCGGTTACCTGCCGATCTGCGCCTCCTGCAAAAAGATCCGGGACGACAAGGGGTACTGGACCCAGGTTGAAGCCTACATCCGGAGCCATTCCGAGGTGGAATTCAGCCACGGCATCTGCCCGGAGTGCATGCACAAGCTTTACCCGGAGCTCGCGGAAAAGGAATAGGTCCCCGGCCTCTTCGCTTCTGTTCTTTCAGACATCCGTCTCAAGTCTTTGTGAATCTCCTCAAGTCCGGAAAGGCATATTCGATACAGAATCCCCTAGGCCCTCAGCTTCCACCGCCCAGAACCTTGTAAAGGGTCACGCGGTTGGCCAGACGCGCAAGGCGCGTGGAAATAAGACTCTGCTGGGAGCCATAAAGGGAACGCTGCGCGTCGAGGACGCTCAGGTAGCTGTCCACGCCTTTTTCATAGCGAGCCTCGGAGAGGCGGAAAGTCTCTCCGTTGGCGTCAGTGAGCGACTGCTGGGCGGCCAGTTGTTCATCGAGAGTCCCCTGCTGGGCCAGCGCATCCGCCACTTCGCGGAAGGCCGTCTGAATCGCCTTCTCGTAGCGGGCCACCGCGATGTTCCGGTCCGCCTCCGACACCTTCAAATTGGCCCGATTACTCCCGGCGTCAAAGATGGGCAGGGAGATCCGCGGGGCAAAACTCCACGCAAAGGAATCACCGGTAAAGAGCCCGGACAGGGCGTCGCTTGCGTAACCCGCACTTGAGACCAAGGTGATCCGCGGAAAGAACGCCGCCCGGGCCGCACCGATGCTGGCGTTGGCTGCCATGAGTTCCCTCTCGGCCTGCAGAATATCCGGACGGCTGAGCAAAACTTCCGAGGGCAACCCGGGGGCAATACTCTCAAGAGAAAAGGGAGCATCCGAAAGAGCCTCTGGTAATTGTTCAATCGGGACGGTCGCCCCCACCAGCAGATTCAGCGCGTTTGCGTCCTGGGCCACGAGGGCCGTGTAGCGGGCAATGTCCACCCGCGCCGTATCAACACTGCTCCGGGCACGGTTCAGGTCCAGGGCGGAAGATACCCCGGCCTTGTAACGGCCTTCGGTCAATTTGAAGGCTTCCCGCTGATTGGCCAGGGTTTCCTCGGCCAGTTGCAGCCGCTCCCGGTCGGCGGCCAGCGCCAGCCATGCATTGGCCACCTGTGAGATGAGGTTCATCTGCACGCTGCGGCCGGCCTCCTCTGTGGCGAGGTACTGCTCCAGAGCCTGCGCCTTGAGGCTCCTCACCCGGCCGAACAGGTCCAGTTCGTACGCGCTCACTCCGAGCCCCACGTTGTACTGCTCCACCTTCGTGGCCCGCCTCGATGTCGAGAGGTCTGCGGGAACCTGCTGGTACAGAGCGGCGGCCGAGGCGTCGACTTCCGGAAACAGTTCGGCGCGCCGGATCTGGAAGAGGGCCCTCGAGCGTTCAATGTTCAGGAGGGCCACACGTAGATCACGATTGTTCGCCAGGGCCTGGGTGATCACCCGCCGTAGCGGTTCGTGGGCAAAGAAATCCTCCCAGGGGAGATCGCTGACCGCCCGCATTCCATTCTCAACCTTTGTCTTCTCATAGGCGTCACCGCTGGGCCAATCGGACGCGACAGGAGCCGGCGGACGGGAATACTGCGGGGCCATGGTCGAACAGGCTGCCCCTAAGAGAAGCACCCCCACGGGGAGGAGGACTTTCGCAATCGAATGCATCTTTTTCATCTCAGTTCGTCTCCGAGGGATTAGCCAGCGCGTCTGGGGTCATGGCCGGGAGTCGGGCCTTGTTCCTCCCGAAAAGACGTGATATCAGGACAAAGAAGAACGGAATAAAGAACAGGTCTATGAACGTTGCCGAAAGAAGCCCGCCGGTCACCGCAGTCCCGATGGCGTTCTGGGCCCCCGCCCCCGCCCCCTTGGTCAGCGCCAGCGGCAGCGTCCCGAAGAAAAAGGCCAGTGAGGTCATGATGACGGGCCGCAACCGGATCCGGACCGCGGTCCGCGTGGCATCGACCAGTTCATGTCCTTGCTGCATCAGGGCCTTGATGAACTGGATGATCAGAATCGCGTTCTTGGTTGAAAGTCCGACGGTGGTCAGCAGACCGATCTGAAGGTAAATGTCGTTCGGCAACCCCCTCAGAGTCACGGCGGTCACCGCACCCACGAGCCCGAGCGGAAGCATCAGCATATTGACAAAGGGGATGGTCACACTTTCATACAGGGCGGCCACCGCGAGAAAGACCACGAGCAACGAAATGGCATACAGGGCCGGGGCCTGGGCGCCGGCGGACTTTTCCTCGTAGGAAAGCCCGGTCCATTCGAAGCCAATCCCGGTCGGCAACTCGGCTACCATCTTTTCCATCGCGTCCATGGCTTCGCCGGTGCTGATCCCCGGCGCGGCCTGGCCCATGATCTCGACAGAGGGGATACCGTTATACCGTTCCAGTCTCGGAGAGGAATACTGCCAGCGTGCATTGGAAAAGGCCGAGAAGGGCACCATCTCGCCGTTTCTGTTCCGGACGTACCAGCGGTTGATATCCTCCGGGAGCATCCGGTACCGGGCATCGGCCTGGAGATAAACCTTCTTCACCCGGCCATCCTGGATAAAGTCGTTGACGTACGAGCCCCCCCAGGCCGCGGCCAGGACACTGTTCACATCTCCGAGCGATACCCCGAGGGCTCCGGCCCGAACATCATCGATATCAAGCTTGAACTCCGGCGTATCGTTCTGCCCGTTGGGACGTACCGCAACCAGTTTGGGATTGTTCATAGCCATGCCAAGCAGCTGGTTGCGTGCTTCCATCAGCTTCTCGTGGCCGAGGCCTGAACGATCCTGGAGCTGGAGGTCGAAGCCGTTCGCCAAACCCAGTTCCACGACGGCCGGCGGAACAAAGGCAAAGGCCAGCCCGTCGCGGAACCCCGAGAAAGCCCTCATGGCCCGTGCCGCAATGGCCGGGGCTTTCAGGTCCGGTTTCTCGCGCTCGTGCCAGTCTTTAAGTTTCACGAATGCAATTCCCATGTTCTGGCCTCTGCCGGCAAAGCTGAAACCGGACACGGCAATCACCCCGTCGACGGTATCCTTCTCATCTTCAAGGAAGTGTTTTTCCAGTTGCCGGATGACCTTGATGGTCCGTTCCACGGTTGCGCCGGCCGGCAGCTGGATCTGGCAGACAATGAAGCCCTGGTCCTCATCCGGCAGAAAGGCCGTTGGCAGGCGGAGGAAGAAAAAGACCATGGCCGCCACCAGGGCAGAGTAAACCGCCAGGTACCGTACCGGCCGGCCGAAGGAACGGCCGACGATCGCCTCGTACTTCTCCCGGGCCCAGTTGAAACATCGGTTGAAAGGACGGAAGAACCAGGCACACCCGCCGATTTCTCCGGATACGTGTCCCTTTTCCACAGGCTTCAGAATCGTGGCGCAGAGAGCCGGCGTCAGGATCATGGCCACCAGAACCGAAAGAATCATGGCCGAGATGATGGTGACCGAGAACTGCCGGTAGATCACGCCGGTGGAGCCTCCAAAAAAGGCCATGGGCAGGAAAACGGCCGTCAGTACGGTCGCAATGCCCCAGAGGGCGCTGGTGATCTGTCCCATGGACTTCAAGGTCGCATCATGAGGAGACAGTCCTTCCTCGGACATGATCCGTTCCACGTTTTCCACGACCACAATGGCATCGTCCACCAGGAGGCCGATGACAATCACGAGGGCAAACATAGTTAGCGTGTTGATGGAAAAGCCCCCGGCCGCGAGCACACCCATGGTTCCCAGGAGCACCACCGGCACGGCAATGGTCGGGATCAGGGTAGCCCTGAAGTTCTGGAGGAAGAGAAACATGATGAGAAAGACCAGGCACACCGCCTCGATGAGGGTCTGGACGACCTCGTGGATGGAGATCCTCACGAAGGGAGTCGTGTCGTAGGGGTAGACCACCTTCATGCCGGGCGGGAAGTACCGGGAGAGTTCTTCCATCTTGGCCTTGATACGGTCACCCGTTTCCAGGGCATTGGCCCCGGCGGCCAGGCGGATGGCCATACCGCCGACCGGTTTCCCCTTGTAGAAGGACTGGATATCGTAATTCTCGGTGCCAATTCTGCTTTCGGCGACATCCTTCAATCGGACGGTGGAACCGTCGTTGTTCGTGCGAAGGATGATGTTGTCGAATTCCTCCGGGGTCTGGAGCAGGGTGCGGGCTGTAATCGTGGCGTTCAGCTGTTGCCCCTGGATCGCCGGCGTGCCCCCGAACTGGCCCGCAGAGACCTGGGCATTCTGAGCCTGGATGGCGGCTATCACATCGGTGGAGGTCAGGCGATAGTTGCTGAGCTTGGTGGGGTCCAGCCAGATGCGCATGGCGTTCTGGGTACCGAAGAGCTGCAATTCTCCCACGCCCTGAACCCGGCTGATAATGTCCTGGACGTTGGAGACCATATAATCGGTCAGGGCGTTCCGGTCCATGGAGCCATCCTCCGAAACCAGGCCGACGATGAGAAGGAAGTTCCGGGTGGATTTGACGACCTGGATCCCCTGCCGCTGGACCACCTGGGGGAGAAGCGGGATGGCCAACTGCAGCTTGTTCTGAACCTGAACCTGGGCGATATTGGGATCGGTGCCCGCCTTGAAGGTGAGGTTGATAGCCACGGCTCCGGCTGAATCGCTGGAGGACGACATGTAGATCAGGTTGTCGATACCGTTCAGCTTCTGCTCGATCACCTGGGTAACCGTGTCCTGCACGGTCTGGGCCGAAGCGCCGGGATATACGGCCCGGATGCTGACCTGTGGTGGGGCAATGGGCGGGTACTGGGAGACCGGCAGGGTGTTGATAGCCAGGAGTCCTGCCAGCATGACCAGGATGGCGATCACCCAGGCAAAGATAGGGCGGTTGATGAAGAAACGCGGCATGGGAGCCTCCTTTACCCTTTGGCTCCGGCAGACTGGGGAACGGCTTCGGCGGAACCCTCAGGCGCCGGACCAAAAGGGACAGCCTTGACCGGCGTGCCCGGCCGCGCCCTCTGGGTTCCTTCGAGGATGACGCGGTCCCCGGCACTCAGGCCGTCACTGACCAGCCACTTATCTCCAATCGCCCGGTCGGTTTTGATGACCCGGACTTCGACTTTTTCCTCGTCATTTACGAGCATGACCATGGCCTGTCCCGCCGGGTTGCGGGTTACTCCCCGCTGGGGCACCAGGATCGCCTGATCGTTCACCCCCTCCTGGACGATGGCCCGGACAAACATCCCGGGCAACAGCAGGTGTTCCGGGTTGGGGAATACACTTCGCAGCGTTACCGAACCGGTGCCGGGGTCCACGGTCACGTCGGAGAATTTGAGGGTGCCCTCCCGCGGATACGGAGTTCCGTCTTCGAGCAGGAGCCTGACCTTGGCCTGGGCGGCCCCACCCCGCTTCAGTTGACCGCTGCTGAGGGTCTGCTGCAGACGAAGGAGTTCGGCACTGGACTGGGTCACGTCCACGTACATGGAATCCAGCTGCTGGATGGTGGCCAGAGCTGACGTCTGGTTGGCGGTCACCAGAGCCCCGGTGGTGACAGAAGACTTGCCAATCCGCCCCGAAATGGGCGCCTTGACCTGGCAGTAGGCCAGGTTGATCCGGGCCGTCTCCAGGGCCGCCCGGGCCACCTCGATGTCGGCCTCGGCCTGCCGTAGGTCTCCGGCCGTTTCGTCGTAATCCTGTTGGCTCACGGCGTTAATGGAAATCAACTCTCGGTAACGCTCTTCCTTAAGGCGTATCGGGATCAGGTTTGCCTCGGCGCGGCTGAGGGCCGCCCTGGCACTGTCGTAGGCGGCCTGATAGGTGGCCGAATCAATCTGGTAAAGGACGTCTCCAGCCCGAACATTGCTGCCTTCCGTAAACCGGCGTTCCTGGATGATGCCGCTCACCTGGGGCCGCACCTCGGCCACGAGATAGGCCGATGTCCGACCGCTGAGCTCGGTGGTAACGGTGACGCGCTCCGGCTGAATGGTGAGCACAGAGACTTCGGGCGGACCCGCCTGTGGAGGTGGAGTGGCGGGCTTGGATCGGTTGCAGCCTGGAGACAACAGACCGGTCACGAGCAAGCCGGCAAGGATGACAAGGATTTTTTTTGACTTTAGTTGCATGGTGCGACCTCCGGGCGCCGAATGAATATTGGTTAAAGCTTGCTTTAGTGACTCTTTATCTCTGTGCGTCCACGGCTCGAGGCCTCTGGATAGCCCCCCAGCAAGCCTCTACGGTTTCCTCGATAAGACGTTCGTTGAGCGTGACAAACTCGAGAATGTGATCCCGGCTGATATCGATGAGGGGCCCGAACGTCAAGGCAAAGAGGATCGGCAGCGGGAGGGGTTTGATCAGCTTCCGGTCCAGGGCCTCCTCGAAGAGCCTGACAATGAGGTTCTTTTTCTTCTTACCGAACAATTTGGCCCTACGTGAAGCCACCCCGTAGGGAGAATTGTAATACTGCTCCAGGAAGCGAAACTGCAGGGGTGATGATATGAAGTACCCGACCAGCTTTCGGCCGACGTGGAGGAAGCGGTCTCGGACCGGTTGATTCTCGGGATAGTCCACCGTAACCGCGTCGAGAATCTGTTGCTCCAGGGCCGCGTGAATGCCCTTGATCAGGCTGTCCTTGTTATCAAAATAGCGGTAGATGGTTCCCGCGGCCACCCCGGCCCGGTCGGCGATCAGGGCCACGGGCGCACCATGAAATCCCCGCTCGCCCACGAGTTCGAGGGCGGCCTGAATGAGTGCTTCCCTTTTGTCAGTTCGTTTCAAGAGAGGTCTTCGAGTCTTATGAATGAATGTTCACTCACTATGCCGTGCGGCGTCATCGGAAGTCAAACGTGGGTATTGCCGCACCGGCTACCTTCGGAGAGGAAGGGGCCTCATCCGGGACCGGGAGGTTGTTGACAACCAAATCCAGGAGTGATAGTTTGCCGTCATTGCCTTTGGAGAAAGGAGTCGGAGAATGAGATTCGTGCTGGTTGTTGCCATGTTGTGCGTCGCAACCACGGTATTCGCCCTGGAGGACACGCCGGCGAACCGGACCAAGCAGGCGGAGCGCTACCTGAAGGCGGTCCCGCCAGAAACGACTATGAAGGACATGACCGAAAAGATGGCGATGAGCGTTCCTCCCGAGAACCGTCAGGAATTCAAGAAATCGATGGCCAAACACCTCGATATGGCCGTTATCACCAAAACGCTGACGGAGGCCATGGTCAAGCACTTCACCGCTGACGAACTGAAGGCTTTGGCTGATTTCTATGGTTCCCCGGTGGGCCAGTCGGCCATGAAGAAGTTCGGGGCCTACATGGCGGATGCGATGCCAGCGGTTCAGGCAGAGGTCCTAAAGGCCCAGGGGAAGGCCATGAAGGCGCAGGAGGAAGCCGGCAAGGCAAAACAGGGCAAGAAGAAATGACAAGACGCTTTTCTGTCCCTCTTCGATACGTTACGCCCGAACAGGACCGATCGCCTCAAACAGGTCAATACTTGTACTCAAGGCCCAGCGAGGCGAAGTAGGCCGTGAGACGGCTTTGGCCGTACCAGGCCCGAATATAGTCGTTCGACGAGGTCTGGTAAGCATCGACACTGAAGGTGATGGTGGTGTTGCCCCACCCCGACCCGCCCCCCGGACTTTCCAGCCCCGAGCCTGGTTTGTAGATGGCCATGAGGCCGACCGTATGTGCGTCAAAATCCGTGTACTTGTAATCGATCCCAATCAGCGGGTCCGTAGCCGCGTATTGCCCAACGGGCTTGATAAAATCCGCGGCCCCCTGGGTGTAGTACCGGTACCGCCCGCCGAGGGTGAAGGTTTCGCTCAGGTCCTGAAATAACGCCACGTTCGTCGTATGTGAGTTAATTCCCCAGTCATCGTCGTAATAACGGTAGGAGAGGTGGACAGTGGTGGGCTCCGCCAGCAGCTGAACCAGCCTCGCCGACAGGGCATAGCCATCCCGGTCCGAGGGGAGGCGTTCAAGAACACGTCCCCCCACGGCAAAGTCGATATACCGGTTGGGGTTCCCGAGATGTCCTTCCGAATGCAGGAGATCGTACCCCGCCTGGATCTGGGTCCGGCGGCCCAGCAACTGGGTCACGGAAAGGGAGACCTGCCGCTCTTTCCGATCGTCATCGTCGAGGCCACCGACGTCCCACTTGTCAAAGGACTGGGTGATTCCGGCGCTCAAGCTGGTGTTCTGGAGGTTCAGCTGCCTCGTATAGTTGAGAAAGACTGCCCGCCCGGTGTAATCGTCCTCGAAGGAGAAATAGGCCCCGCCCATTACGTTGTTGTCTCCGTCGTCGTACACCAGCCGGAAGGACGGGTAGACACGGGCATTGTAATCGCTCCCATCATCGTCTCCGTCTCCACCTTCATCATCATCGTCTCCCGGCGCGGCCACGACGGTGGCACCCGAAACCGCATCGGCGGAAGCCGTCTTTGTGGCGCCGGAGATGGCGTCGATCCCGAGGCTCACCCCAAAACCGAGCCGCTCCCGGAAAATCCGAAAGACATCGATCTTTCCGGAAAAGATCTCCTCGTCCGCATCGTCGCCGTAGCCGTGCACGGAGACCGAAATTTTGTTTTCCAGCGTTTCAGCCCAGGCCGAAACAAAAAGGACCGCCAGGAAGAGTCCGGCCGCGATGAAGACCCTTTTCATCGGCATCCGCATCCGCCCTGGAAGGAGACAGACCCTCCCTGGGAGCTCTCACGGACCGCGAAGATGTGCTCCTCAAACTCGGCACTGGCCGGCAGGGGTGAAAACAGCATCTTCTCCTGGGCGAAGTACCCCCGCTCATAGGGTTTCACCCTGACCAGCGCATCCGAACACGCCGTGACCAGCAAAACAGAAACTAAAAGGAGATACAGGAGAAGCGTCCTCACCGATTCTCCTTGAGAAGCGCATCGATCTCCCGCCTGAGCAAAGGAAGATCCTTGTCCGAGATGGAACCCACATAGGACTTGACCAGATTCCCGGAAACATCGATCAGGTAGGAAGCAGGGAACGCCGTGGGATTCAGGCGGTCGGCAAGGGATTTGTCCTTGTCGTAGAGGGTAAGAAACCCAATCTTCTGACCCTCCGCTTGGGCATACTTCTTCAGAAAGGAAAGAGCCCTCCCCTTCTGGTCGTCGAGGTTTACGGCGACGACTGCAAATTTCTTCTGGCGGAACTCCTTCTGCAGCGTGATGAACTCGGTCATTTCCTTCCGGCACCCCGTGCACCAGCTCGCCCAGAGATTCAGGAGAACCACCTGGCCCCGGAAATCGGACAGGGATGTTGTTTTTGCCGGGTCCTCGAGGTGGGGGAGTTTGAAATCTACCGGGGTCCTGGCGGCCTCCGCAGACGAAGCCTCTAACGGGGCCACGGGCATCCCAAGGGTGAAAAGGAGGACCGCGAGCACTCCCGTATCAAGGAAATTCAGTTTCATCTTTCTGCCTTGACGAAGCGGGGAAGTCATAGGGTCACCTCCACTCGTCGGAACGTCTTCATTTATTGGAGGCCCCATCTCAACAACACCGGAGGGGACCCCTGTCCCGAATTTGGAGTTTACACCCTGCTCTTGGGCCGATTCAAGACACGGCAAGTCCCGTCTCCGGGCTGGAGGAAGAGACAGCGCGGACCTGCGGAAAATCCGCAGAGGGGGCGTATTATCCCTGGCGGCAGCAGAACATTATCGTAAGGCCGGGGGGTGCCCCCGGAAAGCATTGAGCGGAATCGTGAAATCCGTCCCCGGATGCTGCAGTTCCTGCCCGTGAACCTCAAAGGGGAGGTATGTCAGACGGGCTTCCTCGAGCTTTGGCCGAATGTCTGCCAAGCGGGGAAGAAGCCGTTGTTTGGCCACAGCCATAGTTCCAAGAATGACCAGCACGCCCCGGGCCGCATCCGAAGCCCCGAGGGTCACCGGGTGAACGCCACCGCGAGGCAGGGACGGACTGGTGACCACATCCGGCTGCAACATGGTGAACTGCCTGGAAATACGGCTATAGGGCGACGGGGCCACGCGGAATGCAGGCGTCCAGAATTGAAGGGCCTGTACCTCCCAGGCCTTCTGGACCGCGCGCGGCAGGTTGGCCAGCCGAACCAGGTCTGCATAGGTATCGAGCGTGACCCCCTCGAAGCTGAAGCGCATGACCCAGAACGGGAGAAGATAGGCCCCGGGAGTCCTGGCCTCGACCACTCCGTACTCGACACGACTGAAGGCGCCATCCGCCATCCGCCACGCGGTTTCACAATTTCGGCAGGTGAGGACCACGCTGTCTCTTTCGCCTTCCAGGTCCCACCCGCAACCGGGACAAAGCGCCGGCACGAACTGAAACGTCCACCCCGGTTCCCCGGGCGCGTTCTCGAAAACGGGCTGGCGTTCCACCGAGTAGCGGCCAAGGGGCCGGTTGATGATGCCGTCATAAATGGCCCGGTTCCGGATATAGACGGGCGTGTAGATGAGGCTCGTGACCTCCCCCACGTAGGCCTTGAAGAGAGAGCCCGACTCCTTGTTCATCACGTCCACGTAATGAGTCCGGCTTTCCACCATGGCGAGAACGTCCTCGTGCCGGGTATGAGGGGCCAGGAAAGCCCGCCCCAGGCTGGACGAAGCCATCCGGAGAGCATGGGTCTGCGTCCGATAGCCCAGGTTCGGGGGCATAAAATCAAGGTCCAGAGACGGGAAGGTCGCATCCATGATCTTGCCCTTGACCTCGAAGGGCACGCAGTTGAAGTACATGCCCTTAAACCGCCAGAAGGGAATATAGACTACGTCATCCGCCAGTGTATCCCCGGTTACCGGGAGGCAGTAGCGGAACTGCTCCCCGGGGTTGAAGACGATGCGGACGCGGCAGAACCCACAGGTAAAAAGCCGGTCCGTCTCCTCGATAACCACGGGGGCACCGCACTGCGGGCACTGATAATCGATACGAAGGGAATTTTCCATGAAGAACGTTTCTGGGTGGGTTCGTTCGTCCGTTGGTTCGTTGGTTGGTTGACCATATCACCCTCTGTTCGGAGAGATGAAGACAGTCCCGACATGGAGCCGGACCGTTTTCTACCGGGAATGAACCCGGCCCAACCAATTAACCCGTCAGCAAATCACCAATTGGACCAATCAAACCGCCGTCACAGTTTCTCTCCGCACTGGTTGCAGAAGACCGATTCCTGGAGGTTCTCGGTCCTGCAGTGGGGGCATATCTTCGATGCCGGCTTCTCCTCCACCTTTGTTCCGCACCGGGAGCAGAACCGGGCCGAGGACGGAAGATTCTTCCCGCACTGCCGGCACTGCTGGAGAACCACAATCTGGTGGCCGCAGTGGTTGCAGAAACGGGCCTCTGCGGGAACCGGGCCCTTGCAGTCGGGACAGGTCGTCACCGGTCCGGAAGGGGCCCCTCCGTTCCCCGGGGGCGGACCCCCGCCGAAGAGATTCGAGAACATGGCCGGCATCATGACGCCGAGACCCATCCCTACACCGGCCCCCGCCTCACCCTGCTGTTCCGATATCTTTTCCACGGCCATGGCCGCCTTCATCTTGAGAAGCTTGTTCAGATCATCGAAGACCGCAAGGCGGCTCTTGTCGTCGATGGCCTGCTGGACCTCGGGCGGCGGGGTGATGGAACTGATGTAGAGATGCGTAAGCGCGAGGCCGTAATGGCTGAAATCCTCGGCAAGCCTTTTCTTCAGGCCTTCCGAAAGGTCGTCGTAGCGGCCGGGAAGATTGAAGATCGTATCCAGGTTCTCCCCGAGGTGGTCGTTGAAGCGGGACACGATCACCCGACTCAGATACTCATCGATATCCTGGGTCGTATAAACCCCCTGTGTCCCCACAAGGTTGTTGATGAAGAGGACCGGCTGAACCACCCGCAGATTGAACATGCCGAAGGCCCGAAGCCTTATGAGACCCAGCTCGGCATCCTTGAAGGCCACGGGGTCCTTGGTTCCCCACTTGAGATTGGGGAAGGATTTCATGTTGACGAAATAGACCTCGGCCCTCAAAGGGCTGGTCATGGCCCATGGGATGCTCAGGATCTTGTTCAGGATGGGGATGTTGGCCGTGGTCAGCGTATGCCGGCCGGCCGCAAAGGCATCATAGGCCTTGCCCTGATAGTAGAAGACCGCCGCCTGGCTTTCCCGTACTGTAAGCTGGGCTCCGAGCTTGATCTCGCCCGAGCCGGTTTCGGGAATACGGTGGACAATTGCCCTTCCGGTATCGTCAAACCATTCAAGGACTTCGAGAAAGATAACGTTGTTGGTGCCCATAATGCGTCCTCCCTGTGTGCGATGCTCCGCCCCGTGGCGCGACGGATTTTTCCCTATCGGCAAGAATGCCCTGTTTTTTCAAAGGGTGGGGCTTCGGGATGCCGGGTTCCAAGATATCCCCTATAATGAACCTATAGTGAATGTGTAAAGGTTGTGTGTCCTCGCGTCCGTCACTCGACGAAGATTAAGAACCGAAGTGATAGGAATAGGTGACTTCCCCGTGAACTGGACGTGATTTTCTTGAGATACCGTAAGAACAGGACTCCACTCACTTCATCGTTTTTTTGGAGGTCATCCGTATTCATAGAAGTGTCTAAGAGATCGATTAGGAGGAATTTAATGAGAAAGCCCATCACTTTGGTGTTGTGTCTCATAGTAAGTGCCTGTGCCGGAGCCGTCTCCCAGGAGAAACCGACTCATCTTCATCCCCACTACGAGGGGAGCCTGTTCAAGATCACGGACAAGGGATACTACAGCGTGGAACTCCTGGTAAAGGACGGTCACTATAGTGTGGGCAGCAACACCCTGGACCTCATCGTTCACAAGGATGTGGAGGGGAACCGGGACGTCGAGAACGCCATCATCAAGGTGGTCCCGTGGATGCCCATGATGGGTCATGGAGTCAATGAGGAGCCGGTTATCACAGAACGGGGCGCAGGCCTTTACAGCGCGGAAAATGTCGTGGCTAACATGGAAGGCCCCTGGGAACTCAAGATCGACATCCAGGGCGAAGTGGGCCGGGACACCGTAACCTTCGAGTTCCCGGATGTCCGCATGCCCGAAACCGGCATGCATGGGGAAGAGGGTCACATGATGATGCAACCCATGGGCATCAGCCGCCCCCCCGAGGGAACAGACCTCTCCACGTCGCGAAAGACGGCCGCAGGACATTTCATGGCCGCTTATGAACCGGTGGACGGAAAGGTCACCATGAACCGGATTCACAGCTGGCATCTGACGCTCACCAACCTCCAGGGAAATCCCGTTAAGGGCGCCAACGTGACCGTGGCCGGAAACATGCCGGAGCACGGACACGGGCTGCCGACCAAGCCGGCGATTACCCGTGAGCTCACCGACGGCGTATATCTCGTGGAAGGGATGAAATTCAGCATGCCGGGGTGGTGGATCCTGACCTTTGATATCGAGGCCGGAGAGATACACGACCAGGCGACCTTCAACGTGGACGTGAGGTGACCATGATCAGGGGCATTCTGCAGGCCGGCCTCTTCATCCTTTGCCTGGCTCTTGCCGCGGGGGCGCAGGCGGTCCATCCGGACGCTCATGTATGGACCACCGATGAAGTTCAGACCCTGAAATCGCTCTGGCTTGGGTCGCTGCCTCCCGCACCCGAGAATCCCTCCAACAAGTATTCGAACGACTACCGGGCCGTCTCGCTCGGCAGGAAACTTTTCTTCGATAAACGGCTGAGCGCCAACGGACAGGTGGCGTGTTCAACCTGTCATATGCCGGACCGAAACTTTACGGACAACCTTCCGGTAGCCCACGGGATGGACTTTACGACGCGGCGTTCCATGCCCCTGGCTGGCGTGGCTTACAGTCCCTGGCTCTTCTGGGACGGTCGTGCGGACAGTCTTTGGGCACAGGCCCTCGGGCCGATCGAAAGTTCTGTGGAGCATGGCATCAGCCGCACCCGTTGCGCCCTGATCGTTTACACGCATTACCGGAACGAGTACGAGGACCTGTTCGGTCCCATGCCCGAGTTTTCCGACAAGGAGTTTCCTGCCGCGGCACGTCCGGCTCCGGATAATGCCGAAGCCCAGGCCCTGTGGGACGGCATGACCGAGGAACAGCGGAACGCCGTCTCTTCGCTCTATGCCAATCTCGGCAAATCCATTGCCGCCTACGTGAGGACCATCATGCCGGGGCCCTCCCGTTTTGATCGGTATGTAAAGGCTGCTCTCGACGGGGACCAGGCAGGAATGGAGGGAACCTTCACCCCCGAGGAGGCCATGGGACTGAAGGTGTTTATCGGGAAAGGCCAGTGCATCAACTGCCACAACGGACCGCTCCTTACGAACAATGAATTTCATAGCGTAGGGGTCCCCCAGCCCTCGGGATTCGCCCCGGATCGGGGGCGCGCGGAAGCCATACGAAAAGTGCAGGAAAACGAGTTTAACTGTCTCGGGAAATACAGCGATGCCCGGCCTGAAGAGTGTGCGGAACTCCGCTTCATGGATACGGATGAAGCCCCTTACGAAGGGGCCTTCAAGACCCCATCCCTGCGGAACGTGGCCGAACGCCCCCCTTACATGCATGCCGGCCAGTTCAGCACGCTGCGGGACGTTTTGAAGCATTACCAGAAGGTGGCCCAGGGGCGTGGACATGGAGGTCTCGGACGGCCGGACATCGCACACGGACAGATCACGGATGAGGAGGTCCAATACCTCGAAATGTTTCTGAGGACCCTCACCGGCTCCGTGCTTGCGGCCCAATAGACAAAGTCGGCCAGCCGTCGCCAACGAAGACCGGCCGAACAGGGCATAGGGAAACGGGTGTCAAGGCCTTGTCTCTCCATGTCCTCAATAAGGGACGGGGGTGACTGTTGCGCAGCGGGTCCTGTGTTCCTGTTCACGGTCGGCGGTTTCAAGCGAATACCTACCCGTTCCACAGCCGCCACTCTGGTCTGTCATGATGAATCCTCAAGCCGTATACTATCGGGCATGTCCAGCCGTGTTCTTTCGAGGCTCGCGTGACACCGGTCCGCCCCTGGTCCAAGGCGCGGATTGAGGACCTGCTCGAAAAGACTTCGAGACTCCCCGCGTCTCCCGAGCGGATAGAAGCGATATCCTCGGAGTTTCTCGGCACTCCGTATGTTCCCCATACGCTCGAAGCCAAGGCCGGCGAACCCGAACGTCTGGTCCTGAGACTGGAGGCCGTGGACTGCTTCACCCTGCTGGACTACGTGGAGGCCATGAGGACCTCCCGTTCATTCGACGAATTCTGTCGGACTCTCCGGAAGGTGCGCTACCAGGAGGGTGTCGTGGATCGCGGAACCCGCAACCACTTCCTTTCGGACTGGAAAACTCATAATGCAGGGCGCATCCAGGACCTCACAGAGGCCCTTGCGGGCCCGGTATCTCGGCATACGCTGAAACACCTGAATCTCCGTTCGGGAGGGGCTCCCTGGGTGGAGGGACTCCGTGGCCACGATGCGGAGGTCTCCTGGATTCCATCGTCCATCCTGACACCAGGTATGATTCAGGAGATGCGAACCGGCGATTACCTCGGCTTTTATGCAGAGGCTGAAGGACTGGACGTGACGCACGTCGGGATCTTCGTCCGCAGGAACGGAAGCGAGTACCTCCGACACGCGTCAAGCCGGCACGGAAAGGTTCTCGATGAACCTTTCCGGGATTATGTCGAAAGGAAACCCGGAGTGATCGTTCTTCGGCCGCTGGAGCAGAATTGAAGCGATCGTCCTGGAATACCTAAGCCCCTTCGATTCCCTGTTTATGAGAAGCGACATCCTCCGGACCCTGTTCAGCAGGCGCATGCTCGTTGCCTTGGTCATGGGCTTTGCCTGCGGACTCCCCCTCCTTCTGACGATGAGCGTGCTCCAGGCGTGGATGAAGGAGGAGGGCGTGGACCTGAGCGTCATCGGGCTCTTTGCCCTGGTGGGTCTTCCCTACACCGTCAAGTTCCTGTGGGCCCCGCTGGTGGACCGCATCACCCTCCCCTTCCTCGGGCGGCGGCGCGGCTGGCTCCTTCTCTTTCAGATTGCACTCATGGTTTCTGTCGGGGCGTTGGGCATGACCCGACCGGGGACCCATCCGGGCATGGTGGCCGCAGCGGCGCTGCTCGTGACCTTCTTCAGTGCTTCCCAGGATATCGTGGTCGATGCCTACCGCCGGGAAGATCTTGCAGACGAGGAACTCGGCCTGGGTTCCTCTCTCTATGTAAACGGCTATCGGGTGGGCATGCTGCTGGCCTCCGGTGGAGGCCTTATCATGGCCGACTTTATGTCCTTCCGGATGGTGTATCTCATTATGGCCGCCTGCCTGGTGCCCGGAATCCTGACCACGCTTCTCACTCCGGAACCTCCAAAGCCCGAGGGGGTACCCCGAACGCTCCGGGAAGCGGTATTCCAGCCTTTGGCCGAGTATTTTTCCCGGCAGGGGGCCCTCTGGGTCCTCGCTTTCATCCTTCTCTATAAAGTGGGGGATTCCATGGCCAGTGCCATGACCACGCCTTTCTATCTCGATATCGGTTTCTCAAAGACCGAGATCGGAACCGTGGTCAAGCTCTTCGGGTTCTGGGCCACGCTTCTGGGAGGGCTTGGAGGGGGCGTTCTTATGCTGAAACTGGGCATCCGTCGGGCCCTCTGGATCTTCGGCATTCTCCAAGGAGTGTCGACCGCCGGATTCGCCGTTCTGACGTGGACCGGTGCCGTCGTGCCGGTACTGGCTGCGGTCATTGCCTTCGAGAACATCACCGGAGGGATGGGAACCTCGGCCTACGCCGCTTACATGGCCAGCATCACCGACAAGCGCTTCACCGCCACCCAGTATGCGCTGCTCAGCAGCCTGATGGGCGTTCCCCGCGTGATCGCCTCCGCACCCACCGGTTACCTTGCCACATGGATGGGTTGGCCCCTCTTCTTCCTCTCCTGCGCTTTGGTCGCCATACCCGGACTGCTCCTTCTCCTAAAGATCTCTCCTACGCGCTTCCGGAATCCCTGACCCCAAACCTATGACGGGGCTCATACCCCGGATCGGCTCGGACATCTATCATGAAATCGTGAAATCCGTCTGCGAGACCGGTATTGTAAAATCCATTGGCGAGGGAACGGCCGTGGTCCGCCTCACGGCGGAAGCCTCCTGCCGGAAATGTGGTTTGGCGGCGCTTGGGCTGTGCAAGTCTGGAGGCGCCGGTTACGAACTCGAAGCCACGTGCACGATACCCGTGCGGATGGGGCAAAAGGTCAAGGTCGTGAGAGGCGGTTCCGGGTACGCCGACGGCGGTTTCATGGGTTATGGTTTGCCAGCCACCTGCCTCCTCGCCGGGGCTTTGGTCGGGAATGCCGTTGGACCCTATCTTCGGATGTCTCCGGACACGGGTGCCGTACTCTTCGGCTCGGCCTGATGAGTTTTTCCCTGATTCCCGTCTGGTTCTGGGGCCGCCGGAAGGAGAAGCGTGGCCATTTCATGCCGACGATCAGGGAACTGGACCCGTTCCACTCGGTCAAATGGAAGCCCTGACTTCTTCAGAAAAAGGATCCTCCCTAGATGACTTCCCGGGTACGCCCTGGATCGCGAATGTCTTGTCCGGGCAGACCCTTGAATTGCGGGTCATCGCAGGGCCTGGCCGGTCTTACCCGTATGGCCTGTAGAGGAGTACCATGATGGTATGAAGCTGTTCTTCCCAGAGAACCTGGAACGGTATGCGCACCAGCATAGCAGTGCGCCGTCTCCCCTTCTTGACCGGATCGAGCGGGAAACAATGAATAACATGCCGGATGCCCAGATGCTGACCGGTCGCGTCGAGGGCACATTCCTTCAGATGCTCGTCCGGATATCGGGGGCGAGAGATGCCCTTGAAATAGGCACGTACACGGGTTATTCGGCTCTGATGATCGCCGAGGCCCTGCCCGAGGACGGAACGCTGGTAACCTGTGAGGTCTCCAAGCAACATGCTCAGATCGCCCAGGGATATTTCCATGACAGCCCCCATGGCCGAAAAATAGGGCTTATCGTCGGACCCGCCCTCGAAAGCCTCAATTCGCTGGGCTCGGAAAGCTGTGATTTCGTCTTCATCGACGCGGACAAACCCCGGTATCCCCTTTACTACGAGGAATCGCTCCGCCTCCTCAGGGCCGGCGGGATCATCTGCGCGGACAACGTTTTCTGGAGCGGCAAGGTACTGGACCCTGAGGATGAGGACAGTCGGGGCATCGCCGTATTCAATGATCGGGTCAGGGACGACGACCGCGTTTGCAAGGTCATGCTTTCCGTCCGCGACGGAATCTACCTTATCCAGAAGAGGTAACTACGTCGGCCGGGGAAATCGGCTCGTGACTTGGGGACTACATCTGTTCCGGGGCATGAACCCCGAGAATGGAAAGACCATCCTTCAGAACCACTTCCACAGCCCAGGCCAGGGCCATACGAGCGCGGGCCAGTTCATGGTCCTCTTCCACAAGAACGCGGTGCTTGGTGTAGTAGGTATGAAAGAGGGAGGCCAGTTCCTGAAGGTAAAAAGTAATGCGATGGGGTTCATGGGTCCGGGCCGCATCTTCAAAGACAAGCGGATAACGGCAAAGCATCCGAATCATCCCGATATCCTCCGCCTCGTTCAGTCGGGTCAGGTTGCTCTCCCGGAGTGACGCCTTTTCAATCTTTCCAAAGCCCTTGGCCGGGGCCTGGCGAAAGATGCTGTTGATTCGCGCGTGGGCATACTGGACGTAATACACCGGGTTCTCCGGTGACTGTTCGCGGGCCACTTCAATATCAAAGTCCAGGTGGCTGTCCGACCGGCGGGTGAGGAAAATGAACTTCGTCGTGTCCGCACCCACCTCATCCACCACCTCTTTCAGGGTGATAAAGTCCCCGGCCCGCTTGGACATCTTTACCGGTTCGCCCCCCCGAAGCAGGTTGACGATCTGCACCAGCAGGACCTGGAATTTGGACTTGTCGTACCCGAAGGCCTGAAGGACGGCCGAGACGCGGGGAACATACCCGTGATGGTCCGCCCCCCAGATGTCGATAATCGCGTCATACCCCCGGTCCAGTTTGTCCTTGTGATAGGCAATATCCGAAGCGAAATAAGTGAATTCGCCATTGGCCTTGACCACAACGCGATCCTTCTCGTCGCCGAACAGGCTCGAACGGAACCAGGACGCAGCCTCGTGGGTGTACACCCGGTCGGATTTCCTCAGGTTCGAGAGCGCCTCCTGGACGGCGTTGTTCGTGTAGAGTTCCTTCTCGCTCTTCCAGGTATCGAAACGGACCCCGAACGCCTCCAGGTCCATGCGAATTTCATCCAGCATCACACCGCAGGCCCAATCCGCAACCTCCTGGCCACATTCCTCGGATTCAAGCCCCCGATACCGCTCGCCCTTTTCATCGAGCAGACGTTGGGCAATATCCCGTACATACTCCCCGTGATAGCCGTCCTCCGGCATGGATACACGCTCTCCCAACAATTCCTGGTAACGGGCAAATACGGAAAGTCCGAGCAGGCGGACCTGGCGTCCTGCGTCGTTAACATAGAATTCTCGTTCGACCTGATATCCCGCAGCTTCCAGGAGATTCGAAAGAGCCAGTCCGAGGGCCGCCCCGCGGCCGTGTCCGATATGGAGCGGGCCGGTGGGATTGGCTGAGACGAATTCCACCTGCACACGTTTGCCTCCGCCCGTCTGCGGCCTGAGGAACGTGGGGTCTTCCCCCAGAATCCGGCCCAGGGAGTGGTACCAGAAGGCCGACGAGAAACGGAAATTGATAAAACCGGGTCCCGCAATCTCGACGGCGGCATAAAGGTCGGAAGACTGTCCGAGAAGGCCGGTGATCCGTTCTGCGATCTTCCTCGGGGATTGGCGAAGGGGTCTGGCCAGTTGCATGGCCACGTTACAGGCCATGTCGCCATGAGCATCCGAACGGGGCACTTCAACCTCAAATGCGGGGACCTCCCCAAGGGCCCATTCATCCCCCAGGTCTTCCAGAGCGGCCAGAACACTCTTTCGCACGGTTTCACGCATGGCTGCATAGGATACGGACCACCGGCCCGGGTTGTCAACGGAAACCGCTGGGCGGCAAGCCTCAAAAAAAATAATAATTCAATGAGTTATGGCCGCGCCTCCCTCCCCTCTTGAAATCCCTTGCCGAAGGGAGGAAAATACCTCCGTTGCCCACAAGGGTGTCAGGCGCTCAAAATCCCAGATGGTCAAAAAAGGGGGCGCGTTGTTCGTACGACACAGGCTAACACACGGGGACCAGTGGCGGGAAAACACAAGATTCGGTGTTTTCCCGATGGAGATATGAGGCATCGGCGCGCAGGCGTTGATGCCTTTTTTATTGCCGTTGCTCGTCCAGAGCCGGAACCCCAAATCACTCGTGGAGGTAGCGAATGGAAAAAGTGCGGTGCAGCAGCTGCGGTTCGGATTTGGAGTACAGTCCGTTTTACACACGGCGGAGTTTCCCCCCCATGGAAGGGATACAACTGACCTGCCACCGGTGTATTGAATCGGCCCGAGCGGTCTGTCATTCCACACCCGTAAGGCCCATGGATCCGAGAGCCGCCTCACCGCCTCAGCAGCACTTCGCCTAAGTCCCGAGAAACCGCCAGGCCGTTCGTTTCGATCCCGGAGAAGGTGTCTTGCAGGATCGAGCCGACGGCCTGGTCTCATTTTCACCTATCGCCGTTTTCCGGTACCGCCTGTGCTCTTGTTCCTTCTCAAACCGGCATCAATGCTTGAAGGCGCGCTGCCCCGTAAACACCATGGCCACCTTTGGATCAGCTTCGTTACAGGCCTGAATCGATTCAAAATCCCGCTCGGATCCGCCGGCATGGGCAATGGCCGAGACGCCCTCCTTGATACCCACATCCACACCGTCCCGGAAGGGGAAGAAGGCGTCTGAGATCATGACCGATCCAATGAGCCCCCCTTTGTTCTTACGGGTCTCCTCGTCGACCTCCTTCAGCCCGGCCATATCCCGTTTGCCCTGGCTGGCCTCAAGTTCGTACGTCTTGTACGGCACGCCAAAACGCCTGTAGCAGAGGGCATCCGCGTACTTGGTATAGGCCTTGAAGACGGCAATCTCGGCCACACCGACGCGGTCCTGTTCGCCGGTGCCGATACCCACGGTCACGCCGTCCTTCACATAAATCACCGAATTCGACGTGATCCCCTGTTCCACGGACCAGCCAAACAGCAGGTCATCGTATTCCCGCTCGGTGGGCTCACGTTCAGGGCGGTACGTCCTGCCCTGGTATACCGTCTCGGCCGGGAGAAAATCCTCCCGCCGGAGGACCCGGTTCAGCGGGGACTGCTGAACAATGATACCGCCGTCGATGAGGCACTTGAAATCCGCGAACCGGAGGGTTGCAAAGTTCTTGAGGCGATGGATGCCGGGAACCCGGATAATCCGCAGATTCTTTCTACGGGCAAGAATCTCGACGCTTCCCTCCTCGAACTCCGGGGCCGCAACGACTTCAAGATAATTCTGGCTCACGAGTTCAGCCGTAGCCTGGTCCATGGCCCGGTTCACCACGAGCGCGCCCCCGAAGGCGGCAATCCGGTCGGCCGTGTTCGCCCGATCATACGCATCGGACAGGTTCCCGGCCTGGGCGGCCCCACAGGGGTTGTTGTGTTTGAGGATGACCGCGGTAGGTTTTTCCGTCAGATACTTCAGAATGTTCAGCCCGTTATCCAGGTCGGTAAGATTCGTCTTGCCCGGATGCTTCCCTTCCTGGATCATGTCCTCCTCTGTGATGGCACTCGTCAGGCCGTTACCGGGCTGGATGAACTCGCATCCGCCAAGCGCCAGGTTACCACCCGTCAACTCATAGAGCGCGGCTTCCTGGCCCGGGTTCTCACCATATCGCAGGCCTTTCCGGATCAATTCGCCGGTCTTGGCATCCGGAATCGTCCAGGCCCGTTTGCGATACGTGAGCTTCTGCTCGCCAAAGGTGATGGTCATTTCGTCCGGGAAATGGTCGTCCATGACGGTCTTGTACATCTTCTTGAGCTCGGACATTCGGGTAACCCCCATTGAAAATTGTAAGGAATGGCGAGGGAATTCTAACAGGATGGCAGCGGCCAGTTAAACCGTCGGGGCTGTGGCCGGGGGATTGCGGGCTATCAGTGACGCTCTTCGTCGCGGGAGGGAAGACTGTAGGAATTTCCAGCCGGCTCGGCGCCGCGCCGCTCGCGGGAAACCCGTCGTTCGCCATCGGGCGGGTGTTTACGCCGACGATTGAGGATGATGAGGGTTTCCACGACATCCCAACGGACCTTTCCCTTTTCCGCCATGGTCGTCAGAACCTCAAGCGCGGACCTTTTCTCGTAGGCATTCGGCCGGTATGGTCGGGGGGAAAGCAGCGCATCGTATATATCCGCCACGATGACCATCTCCAGAAACAAATCGTCAATGGCCTCACCGAGGGGGTACCCGGAACCGTCCCGTCGTTCATGATGGTCACGGGCCACGCAGACCGGGAGAAGCGTAAAATCCTGAAGGTAATACCCTGCAAGCACAAATCCCGAGATCACGTGGTGCCTGAGGATCTGCCGGTCGGAGGGGGTCAACGTCGTTGGTTTTCTGAGAACCTCGAGAGGGACTCCGATTTTGCCCACGTCGTGTGTCGGGCTGGCCCTGAGCGAGTGCCGTCTCTCCTCCGGGTCCTCCACCATTTCCCGGGCCAGCAGGGCCGAGAGTGCAAATACGAGGAGCATGTGCCGGTACGTGTAGAAATCCGCCTCCCGGAACCGTTCCAGGATTTCCAGCAGAGGCAGGGGAAGGGACACTTCCTGCATGAGCCCGAGAACATCGTTCACGCGTTTCTCCCCTGAAAAGATGATCTCATAGGGCGGATGGGTGAAGAAGTAGAGAATATCCTTGCGGATGGTCGAGTACTCAAGAACGGGCAAGCGGGGCCAGTTTTCGCTGCGGCTCTGTTCCATGAGCCCTCCGATTGCATCGGCATCGAGCAGCGTCCCGGACGGCAGTAGAATCTGTCCGTCAAGGGTCTGGACCGGGAACTGAAGTCCGAGCGTCTTCAATGTAGCCCTCCCCGTGCGCGACATCCAGGCATCCGCTTTCCTTTCCCCGGGACCGGGTCACGGGACAGGCGGTCCCCCGCCGGAATAATCGCGGATTTATGATACACGGTCACAACGATGATTGGAATCGAAACCGCCCGATGGCGCCACGGAAATCCCTTTTGACGCGTGAACTTGAGAGCGCGGGTTTGTTACACTCCCGGGACTTCGAGCAAAGGAGGCCCCCTCTCTTTGCACCGGAAAGGAGACTTATGCAAAAGGGGATTCAATGGAGACTCGTCGACGGCTGGTTCACGGAGATCAATGAACAGTGGCCCGGCATCGCCCTGTCCCTCAAGGTCAGGAAAGTCCTGCACGAGGGACGGACAAAATACCAGAAGCTGGAGATCGTGGAAACCGAAACCTTTGGTCGAATGATGATCTTGGACGATGCGATACAGATCACGGAACGGGATGAGTTTGCCTACCAGGAGATGATCTCCCATATCCCCCTCTTTGGCCACCCTCATCCGCGACGTGTGCTGGTGATTGGCGGTGGCGACGGCGGGGTCCTCCGGGAAGTGGCCCGTCATCAGACCGTGGAACAGATCGATATCTGCGAAATCGACGGAGGTGTCATAGAGATGTCACAACAGTGGCTGCCTTACGCGGCCGTGGGCTTCAAGGACCCGCGCGTAAAGGTCCACGTGGAAGATGGCGCGGCCTTTGTGAAGGACAAGGAAAACCTTTATGACGTGGTCATCATTGATTCCTCGGACCCGGAAGGACCGGCCCATGTGCTTTTTGATGAGCCTTTCTACCGGGACCTGTTCCAGGCTCTGACACCGGACGGCATCGCCTGCTCCCAGTGCGAATCCCTCTGGCTCCACGGGGATCTCATCAAACGAATCATGACCATGAGCCGACGGATATTTCCTTCAGTCCAGTATGCTTTCACCACGATTCCCACCTACCCGTCGGGACAGATCGGGTTCATGTTGTCCTCTAAACGCGGTGACTGCTCCAAACCAGCGCGTCCCATGGCCGGGGATTCTTTCGATGAACTCCGTTACTACACCCAGGAGATTCATTCGGCTTCCTTCGTCGTCCCCCGTTTTGCGCGCTCCATCACCGAAGCCTGATCTCGCATAAAACAAAAGGCGGAGAGAAACTCTCCGCCTCTCGTTTCGCGATAGAGACCGCGGTTCTTCTAGCGATGGGTAATGGACAGATAGAACGTTCCGCCGTTTCGGTACACGAGGATCAGGACCGAATCATCTTTCGCGATACCGGAGATGATCTCCTCGTACTCCCGTATTCCAGGCACCGCCTGCCGATTGATCTCCAGAATGATGTCTCCCTGCTGCAACATCGACCGGGACGGGCTGTCGTCATCGATATCCGATACGATCACTCCTGAGACGGAATCGGGTAACCGCATCCGGGCCCGCAGCGCATCCGTGACCGCCTCCACGTGGACCCCTCGAAAGGCGTTGTCCTGTTCCGCCGTTGAAGAGGGGCCTCCTGTCAGGCGCTCTCCCTCCAGTTCGTCCAGTTTCGCCCGGACCGTCTTGTCCCGACCCTCCCGAATGACCCGCATCTCCACCTCCGTCCCGGGCGCCGTTCCGGCCACCATGTTTCGGAGACTCGTGGGGTCATCCACCTCATGGCCGTTGAATTCCACGATAACGTCACCCCGACCCAGCCCGGCCTTTTCCGCGGCACTGCCTTCAATCACGCCCGAGACCAGGGCCCCGCGGTCATCCTTGAGCCCGAATTGCCTGGCGAGTTCGGGAGTCAGTTGCTGAATGGAAACACCGAGCCAGCCCCGGACCACCTTGCCGGAGGAGAGAAGCTGTTCCATCACCTGCCTGGCCATGTTGCTCGGGATGGCAAACCCAATACCCTGGTAGCCGCCCGTTGTGCTGAATATGGCCGTGTTGATCCCTACCAACTGGCCACGGGAATTGACCATAGCACCCCCGGAATTACCGGGGTTTATGGCCGCGTCCGTCTGGATGAAATCCTCGTAATCCGCGATGCCCACATTGGCCCGTCCCTTGGCACTGACGATACCCATGGTCACCGTCAGGTTGAGACGGAATGGACTGCCGATGGCAAACACCAGCTCGCCCACCTTGAGGCTGTCGGAATCGCCCAACTCGAGACTGTTCAGATTCTTCCCGTCGATCTTGACCACGGCCAGGTCGGTCTTGGGATCTGTCCCGATCAGCTTGGCGTCAAACTCACGCTTGTCCGATAGTACCACCTTGATATCGTCTGCCTTGTCGACCACGTGATTGTTCGTGAGAATGTAGCCAGCCTCGTCCACGATGACGCCCGACCCGAGACCCTGTTCCCTCTGCTCCGGCATTCCGCGTCCATGCTCCTCTCCGAAACGGTCTCCGAAGAATCTTCGGAAAAACGGGTCGCTGAAGAGAGGGTTCATCCCCTGGACTCCCCCATGAATCGTCTTGGACGTGATGATGCTTACCACCGAGGGCTGAACCATCTCAGCCACCTCGGCAAAGGCATTGCTGGTCTCGATAAGGAATTTCTGCGAGTCGCGCGAAATCTCCTTCCGGTGGGCGGCCTGCAACTCGTCGTGAACGAAAAATCCTCCGGCCGCCGACACGGCAATAAGGGCAACGATGACCATCCACCGGAAAGACAGTCGCGAGGTATGTCTCTGTGACTCCATATGAATACAGCCTCCTTGGGTCTAATGGACCAGTTCTGATTCCCGAATGCAGACGCCGGATCTCCGGAGCTGTTACCGGAACGATTCTAATCCAATATAGGGGCCAGTTGTGAAAACAATGTGAACCTCTCTGCGAGGATCTCAACGGGCCCCTTGCCAAAAGACCCGCCCGGGAAAGCCGTTCGGCGCATGGTATAGTACCCCCATGTCGGATCCAGAGCGCCCTGTTCGTCGAAGACGTCCTTCCTGGGATGAATATTTCCTTTTCAGGATCCTCCCCCAGGTGGCGACCCGTTCCACCTGCCTCCGCAGACAGGTGGGAGCAATTGTGACCGTGGACAACCGAATCGTAGCCACCGGTTACAACGGGGCTCCAAGCGGCGTAAGGAGTTGTGACGAACTCGGCTACTGCAACAAGGACCGGCAAGGCCTTCCCTCGGGAACAGGACACGATCAATGTCTGGCCTCTCACTCGGAACAGAACTGCATCAATTCGGCCGCCCGAAGCGGCGTCAGCATCAACGGCGGATCCATCTACGTCAACGTCAGGCCCTGCGTTCACTGCGCCAAGAGCATCATCAATGCAGGCATCCGCAGAATCGTCTATGAGAAGGACTATCCGGACGAATTGTCGCTCCGCCTGTTGAGTGAAGCGGGGGTCCGACTGGTAAAACTGGAACCCGTCCCGGAGGAGCCGGACGAACCCTGAGGCACGCCTAAAGGCTCAGGCCCGGCAGCACATCCTGATCGAAGTCGAGTTTTTCGAAATAATCGGCAATGGACGTCCGGTAACTCCCGATGGCCCGGAAGGCCGCCTGCGCCAGCGCAAATCGTTGCCGGGCGGTGATCATCCCGCCGGACGCTTCGACTTCCGCGATGAACGATACGTACTGCTCAGGAGAGCTGAGGACGGCCACACTGTGCCAGTTCTTGGCCCCCGCCATGGTCATGGTGGGGCCCCCGATATCAATATTGATGCGAGCCGTTTCTGCCGTGGCCCCGGGGCGAGCCACCGTCTCTGAAAAGGGGTAGAGGTTTCCCACCAGAACGTCGAAATAGATGCCCGCACTGCCTCCAAGGTTTCGCAAAACGTTATGGAGATAGTCTTCGTGCGCCGGATTGCCCCGCTCACCGAGTAGGCCCGCATGAATCTTGGGATGCAGGGTCTTCACGAGTCCCCCTTCCATCTCCGGGGCTGCCGTATATTCCTCCACTGGCACGTAATTGGCTCCGGAGCGGTCGCCGAGGATTTCCGTGATCTTCTTCCCGGTTCCCCCGGTGGAGTAGAACTTTGCCTCGGGGTTGATTCGAAGGAAGCCCGAGACCAGGTCCTCCAGGCCCGTCTTGTCAAACACGCTGACCAGGATATGCCTGGGCGGAATTCCGTCAAGGACCCTGAATTTGTTCTCACGAATGGACACGATCGCACCTCCAGCGCGGGGGATCCGGCCCTTGGGGCTATTCGTCCCTTCGGCCGATCTCGGGGAACCCAAGGGCTTGATTAAAAACAATTTACCGCCCAGAGGTCAAACCCGGAGGCGGTCCAATACCCCCCGGACCAAGACCCTGAGTTTTTCTTGACTCGTCCGGTAGGGGCTGATATATTGTTACGCCTTCGCGAATCGATCGTTCCCTCCATCCTGCTGTTCACAAGTACAGACGGGAGTCTCACGGAAACGGTCGCAGGGTCCCAGGCGGAGGCGTTTGTCGTCTGAACAGCAGTTTGGGGGGTGCAGGCGGCGTTATCCAGGCCGGAACTTTATCCAAAAGGAGGGTTGAACATTGATCAGGAAAGCGCTTCTCACCGTCGTTGCCGTCACCATGCTTTACTCCCTTTCCTTCGCAGCCGGAGGCCACGAGGGACTGACCTGCACCGGATGTCATGACATCCACGCGGCCAAGGACTCCATCATCTTTGCCGTGGAGGCAAACAAGGCTGCCCTTGGCAAGAACCGGAAACCTTTCACAGGAGTCACGGCTTTGTGCCTGGGCTGTCATGCCGAGCCGGAAAACGGCGGCATGGGAATCAAGCCGATCTCCCAGCACACAACCCATCCCTTTGGCGATGAACCCAACGCCCGGATCGC
>QJVM01000180.1 GCA_003235715.1 Nitrospirota bacterium | reverse complement strand
CGTAACCCCTTGTTTTTTAATGGTGGGCGATACTGGGCTTGAACCAGTGACCCCTGCCGTGTGAAGACAGTGCTCTCCCACTGAGCTAATCGCCCCGAATTCAGACCCGAATTATAAGAAAATACGGGGTGTTCGTCAATTTCCAGGCCGGGCAAGCCCAAAATCAGCCTATCTACATATATTATTAAGGCCCCATCAGCCCCTGGACACACGACATGACGACCTTGACCGCGCTCTCAACGGAAGAACTGGAAGCCTTCACCAGGGCTATGGGGATGCCGGCCTATCGCGCCCGGCAGATCCACAAATGGATTTACCAGGCGGGTTGCGGGAGCTTTGACCGGATGACCGACTTGCCGAAGGACCTGCGGGCCCGGTTGTCGGCGGAGGCACGGGTTCGATCTCTAGAGGAGGTTGGTCGGCAGGTTTCAGAGGACGGAACGGAAAAGTTTCTTTTCCGGTTGTCAGACACCGAATCGGTGGAAAGCGTCCTCATGTTCGACGCGGACCGGACCACCCTATGTGTCTCGTCTCAGGTGGGATGTGCCATGGGATGCCGGTTTTGCGTCACCGGCGCCCTCGGGTTCCGTAGGAACCTGCAAGCCCATGAGATCGTGGAGCAGGTCCTTCATGCCCGGGAACGGCTCAGGCCGGAAAGCGATCTCACAAACATTGTTTTCATGGGGATGGGAGAACCCTTCCAGAATTTCGAGGAGGTTCAGACTGCTCTTGGCCGACTGATTTCTCCGGGTTACGTGGGGCTCTCCAAGAGAAAGGTCACCGTCTCCACCTGCGGACATGTTGAGGGCATTCAAAGACTCGGACGGGAAGGGCCCATCGTGAATCTGGCCATATCCCTGAATGCGACGACGGACGAGACGCGGAGCCGGTTGATGCCGGTAAACCGAAAATGGCCACTGAAAGAACTTCTCCGTGCGTGCCGCGAGTTTCCCCTGAAACCCACGCGGCGGATTACCTTCGAGTACGTTCTGTTTGCTGGTGTGAACGACACCCTGGAGGACGCCCGGCGGTTGGTAAGGCTGCTGAAGGGCATCCGGTCGAAGGTGAACCTGATTCCCTTCAATCCCCATCCCGGAAGCGAGTTCAGCAAGCCCGGAGATGAACAGGTTCTCGCGTTTCAGCAGGTCCTTGTCGAAGCCGGGCTGACCGCGCCCGTACGAAAAAGCAAGGGGGCTGATATTGCGGCGGCCTGCGGCCAGTTGAAGGCGGCCTATACCGCCCGGCAGAAGGGCCCCAAGCCGAACTGAAATCCTTTTCTTATTTCTTCTTTCTGAAATCCACGGTAACGACGTTTCCGGTTTTGCCCTTACTCTTCCTCTTTACGGGGGCCTCCTTACCCCCGCCGGCCTCTGTCTCTGCAGGCTCGGGTACGGGCGTCTCGGCGAGGCAGAGAAACTGGGTCTGGGCCTCGGGAGAGTTGATGCCTATGACAAATTCCTCGGGGATGATACAGTCCTCGGGGGTTTGCCCAAAGACGAGCCGGCAGCGGATGATGCCGTCTGTCCACGACAAGTTCATGCGTTGATTGATCACGAGGACCAGGCCGTGCTCCTTTTCCTCAGGGAGAAATCCTCGATTCCCGATACGGACCTGCTCTGAATGGCGGACCACCATGAACACGCGGCCCACGGTCTCCAGAATTTCGAAGAACACGTGCCGTTTAAGATGATTCAGCCGGGAGGTATCCATGATTTCATCGGGAGGCAGAGACTGTACGCGGGCGCTTTCCGAGTTACTTCGAGCTGAACAGTTTTTCCCTGGGGTTCTCCCCATAGGCCTGGCCAATCCGGGAGAGGGCCTCTCTCTCGGTCTCTGAAAGACTCTTGGGCGAAACGATCTTCACCACCACGAACTGATCCCCCTTGCCGGCAACCCCTTTGCCCCGGAGACGGAGTCGGGTGCCCGAATCGGTTCCGGCCGGAAGGGTCACCTGAGCCAGTCCCCCAATGGTGGGCACCTGGATCTTCGCTCCAAGGGCCGCCTCCGAGAACGTGACGGGCACGTCCACGTAAAGGTCATGGCCTTCCCGGCGGAAAACCGGGTGGGCACGCACACTAATGCGGATCAGAAGATCTCCCGAGGGACCCCCGCGCAGGCCCGCTGCGCCCTTGCCCCGGAGGCGAACCCGCGAGCCCGAATCCACGCCTGCCGGAATCTTCACCTTGATGCTTTCCGTGCCCGGAACGCTGCCCGCACCCCGACAGGCGGAACAGGGTTTTGAGGCTGTCCGGCCCTCCCCATGGCAAGTGGGGCAGACCTGAACCTGTCGGAAGAATCCCTGACTGCTTTGTACCTTTCCGCTCCCGCCACAAACGTTGCACGTGGTTACCTGCCCCCGTTCTGCTCCTGTGCCGTTACATGACGAGCAAGGGGCGTCTCGGCGATAGGTGACCGGACGAACCACTCCCTCCACGGCCTCATCGAGGGAAATGTCCATGACCATTTCCATGTCCTGGCCCTGCCTGGGCCCGGCCTGGGTGGTGCCTCCCATCCCGCCGCCAAAGAAGGATGAGAAGATGTCTTCGAACCCACCGACTCCTCCCCGGCCAAAATCAAAACCCTCGAAGCCGCCGAAACCTCCCTGGAAGCCCCCGGGGCCGGGGCCGCCCTGTTCAAATGCGGCCCATCCGAACTGGTCGTACTTCTTCTTCTTAGCGTCGTCGCTCAGGATTTCGTAGGCTTCATTGATCTCCTTGAATTTCTTTTCCGCCTCGGCATTGCCTGGATTCAGGTCGGGATGGAACTTGCGGGCCAGTTTGCGATAGGCCTTCTTGATCTCGTCCTTGCCTGCCCCTTTTTGAATACCGAGCGTTCCGTAAAGGTCCTTGTTTGCCATGTTCACATACCGAATAACATCGGATTCCCTACAGGGAAACCCTCTGGCGGGGAGGGGTAGTCCCGCTTGTTAGTATAGCGCATGACGGAAACCCCTCCGAGCGAGAGAATGGTCCAGGATGTCTCCCGCCCGATGCGGATCCCCCGAGTCAGCAGACAAGTTCGGATTGGTGTGGGCCGGCGGGCTTCTCAGAGATATTCCCGAAGGCCCTCTTCGAGCCGTTTCAGGGGGAGAGGAAAATCCACACTGAAATTTTCGGGCGGGGCCGGGGTCCGGTCCAGAAGCATCTTCATCTGTTCGGGAGTGAGAGGGGCCAGTGAGGGAGCCAACGCCATGACTGAAACCATGGGCCCCATGACCGAAACGGGCACGTGGAATTTTGGTCTTGTCCGGCCCGTGATCCTCATGATCAGGTCGAGAATCTGGTTGAAGGTGAAGGCCTCCGGCCCCCTGCACATCCTCCACCCAGACCGGCTGCCAGACATACTCACCGTCGCCGACCACGGGCACGCATGGGGCCATCCGAATGATCCGGGCCAGTTCGTTGAAGTTCCGATCCTCCTCCCCGAACAGCATGGAGGGTCTCATGATGGTCCAACGAAGGGAGGAGGCTTTCAGGTGCTCTTCGGCTTCATACTTGGTCGTATGGTAGCGGTCCTGCGCATCCGGACGGGTGTTTTCCGCGGACATGTGCAGAAAGCGCTGTACCCTGGCCCGCACTGCGGCATCCACCGTGTTTCGTGAAGCTTCCACATGCACCCGTTCAAACGTCTCTGCACCGACTTCCCGGATGATCCCCACGAGGTGGATGACGGCATCGCAACCCGCCATCCCTTGCTCCAGGACCTCGGGATCGAAAAGATCCCCATAAACGGGTTCCACGTTCGCCGCCGGAAATTCACCGAGCTTATCCAGGGAACGGGACGTTCGTACGAGCGCCCGAACCGAGGCATCCGGATACGCCTGGAGAAGCCGCTTGACCAAGGCCCGTCCGACGAATCCGGTTCCCCCTGTCAGAAATACCTTCATCTCAAAGCCATTATACACCGGCCCATTTATGGCCGGCCGGCGGGCCGCAAAAGGGCAAATTGACAAAGGATAGGGGCGTTCTTATACTACGCGCTACACGGCGTGCCGAAGTGGCGGAACTGGTAGACGCGCTAGGTTCAGGGTCTAGTGGTCGCAAGGCCGTGGGAGTTC
>QJVM01000004.1 GCA_003235715.1 Nitrospirota bacterium | reverse complement strand
GGTCCCAGAAGCTGAAATCCGGCGCTGCAGCCTCCTGGGGGGTGAGCCCGGTCGGCTCGCAGAATCGAGGGTTCACGAGGTCGAAGCGGCCGTCGAAGAGGATGTAGGTGGCATCGTTCAGTTGCTCCACCACTCCCCGGAATTGCTCCTCCGAATCCCGCAGGGCGTCCACCGCCGTCTTTCGGTCGGTGATGTCCAGGAACATCACCGCTACCTGGCCGGGCATGGTCTGGAAAGCCGAGACCTGGTAAACGCCCCGGATCACCCCGTGCTCGTAGATAACCTCTTCCGAATTCCAGGGGACGCCTTCGCGGGCAGCCTGACGGTATCCCTCGGGGATCTCTGTGGCTGCGAGAGGGGGAAAAGCCTCCTCGATGGTCTTCCCCAGGAACTGTGAGCAATCCACGCCCAAAATGAGGTCGGCAGCCGGATTGGAGCCGGAGAAGACCAGGCGACCGTCCTCGTAGAACTCGTAGAGGAAGATCCCCATGGGCGACGACTCCACGATATTCCTGAAGCGCCTTTCACTCTCCCGAATGGCTTCCTCGGTTCGCTTTCGGTGGGTGATGTCCACGATCACCCCTCGGAGCCCGGTGGGGCGATCGCCCTCCCTGATCAGACTGGCATGGAACAGCATGGCGAAGGTGGATCCATCCTTCTTCATGGCAGTGTACTCGGCCACCCCGGGGTCATCCCCCTCGATCCGCCCCCGAATGGACTCTCGAGCCCGAGGGCGATCCCCCGGCGCCAGGAGATCCAGGCCCGAGATGCCGGCCCGGAGGTCTTTGGGCCCGTACCCGAAGAGCTCGAAGGCCTTCCGGTTCGCGTAGGTCACCCGGAAATCCAGGTCGCATTCGAACACCGGTTCAGGAAGAAGCTCGGCCAGCTCTCGAAACCGGGCTTCACTCTCTGCGAGGGTATGCGCCGCTTTCTTCTGCTCTTCCAGGTCCCGCTGGAACAGGTGCTGGGAAACCAGAATCCCGAAGAGGAGGAAGAGGGAAAGAACCAGGATCCGGAACACGATCCGCTCCGCAGGCACGGAGAAGAAGGCCACCTCCAGAAACGAGCCTTCCTTGAATACGAAGGCTCCCAGGGCGGAGTCCAGGAGCCCCATGGAGATGCCGAGCAGAACCGATAGACCGATGATTCTGGAATTGAATTTCACACGAACACTCCGTCCGGTCGGGGATCGGGGCCAGCGGGGACCGAGCAATGGCCCAGGGAGGGTTGGAGGAAGATGTCTGCCGCACAACCCAGGGGCAAGGGAGCTTTCGCGGCCGGTGTCGCGTTAAAGTAGAAAAGTCCGGTGTTTCGTTAAAATAGAAATGTCCGCTTTTCATCCGGGGTGTTTGGTTGAAGAAGGCGTCGGCCGCGAAGCGGCGGACGAAGAGTGCAAAGCCCGACCAACCTTGATGGGATTTCGTTTCCAGGGATGGTCGGGCTTGGGTTTTGGCGGAACGGGTTTTGGTTTTGGCCCGGGCTTGGCTCGAGACATCCGGGGCGGTGTGATGCCTTTGGGTCGGGCTTCGTGCTTGGGCCCAAAGCGCTCACACTGCTCAACGGCCGTGAGGTTCAGATAGCGATCTTTGTGGCGGAAGCGGAGGGTACCGTCGAGACGGTGCTCCAGGATGATGCGGTCCTTGGGCCGGATCCCATCGGCCTCCTCCTGGGCGATCTGATACCGGACGTGCTTGTAGCGGATGGTGAAGTCGTTGGCCACGCTCCGCGTATCGGTCCTGGAAAACAGCTGCTTGAGGTTCATGTCCTCAGGCAAGGGCCGATGGAGGTTGGATGGGTCGGCGGCCTCAACGGCAAAGCGTTCGTTCCAGAAGGGGATGTAGACGTCCTCTAGGAAGCCGTTCGCCTCCTCGATCGTGGTAATGCCCTCCACCCGCATCTCCTTGATCAACCGGTCCTGCGACGTTCCGAAATCCCGTTCGATGCGGCCCTTGGCCTGAGGCGAGTTGGCCAAGATGAGCTCGACGTTCAGGGCCTTGAGCGCAGAACCGATAATAGACTCCGTGGCCTTAGGGTCTCGGTCCTCCAAGGGCACGTCCGGCGTGTAGGAACGGGTGATTTGGCCAAAACAGGCGGCCTTGTCGGTGTAGAAGGCCAGGGGCCGTCCATAGCGGGCGAGATAGTCCAGGAGCAACTGTCGGTGGGCTGCGCCGGTCTCTAAGGGAACGAAGCGGGCCATCTGGATCCGGTTCGTGGCATCGTCGGCTGCTTTGAGCAGCGTGAAGCGACCGGGATAGCGATCCTCAAGCCAGGCGTGGTCCGATCCATCCAACTGGATCATTTCCCCTAGGGCGGATTTCCTGGGCCGAGCCTTGCGGTGTGTCTGTCCCTGCTTTTTGACCTTCCAACGCCCTTCCGCGATGAGCCAGGTCCGAAGGGTTGGGCCCTTGAGGGGTCCGATCTCAGGATCCCGGGAGAGATGCTCTGCCAGGAGCGTAGGCCCGAAGTCATGGAAGACCGGCTCCGTGGCTCGCTCCAGAGCTCGGGCTCGGATGCGGTCATCCATCCGGTTGTTGGAGGGTTGTCCGCGCCCTCGATGGACCACGGCTTGGTCTCCCTCTTCTCTGAACCGCTGGCGAAGTCGTCGGATCTGGCGGCCTGAAAGTCCGAGGCGATGAGCAGCATCCGAGGGCTTCACCGATCCCTCTTCCAGACCCCGCAACACATGCAGTCGGTCACGATCCCTGACGCTCAAGTTCAGCATCTCCTCCCCCGGTGCAGGTCATCCAATCCACCTGGATCGAATAAACACCGAAAGAGGACATTTCTAAATTAATCAGGCCGGACATTTCTGCATTAACGCTACACCCGGGCCACGGAAACCTTGCTACTCCCTCCGCCTACTGTTCATCTTCCGGGGAAGCCTCTCTCATAGCCTGAGGTCGAGAAACCCCCGGATGGTCGATACCGAGGTGAGAATCCAGCGTTTGCCCTGCAGCTCGATCCTGACCTCGAGGTGGCTTGGAATCATGAACCCCCCCGGCTCCCATGCTCTCCACACCTACCCCAGTCCAAGATGAGTGAGGACCGGACGCGTCGGCTCGCTGCCATCATGTTCGCGGACATGGTGGGCTACACCGCCTTGATGCAGGACGATGAAGCGGGTGCCAAGGCCCTCCGGGATCGGTACCGGGATGTGGTCACTTCTGTGGTTCCAGGACATTTCGGAGAGATCGTTCAACACTACGGCGACGGGACGTTGAGCGTCTTCGGAAGCGCGGTGGAGGCGGTGGAATGCGCCGTGGAAATCCAAATGGAGCTTCGCCGAGACCCTGAGATCCCCGTGAGGATCGGCGTCCATACCGGGGACATCGTACGGGACAAGGACGGTGTCTTCGGAGACGGAGTGAATGTCGCCGCACGCATCGAGGCCCTCTCCTCACCTGGGGGGGTTCTGATTTCGGAAAAGGTCTTCGACGAGATCAAGAACCACCCCTCTCTCTCCTCCGCGTTGATCGCTGAGGTGCAACTCAAGAATGTCAAAGCCCCCGTCAAGCTCTTC
>QJVM01000268.1 GCA_003235715.1 Nitrospirota bacterium | reverse complement strand
GCGTTTTTATCAAGGATCTGCATCTTCTGGCCCGGGCGGTGTTTGTCCTCGATCGGAAGGCTACGGTGCGGTACATTCAGCTTGTCCCCGAAATCGCGCAGGAGCCGGATTACGAGGCGATTCTTCGGGAAGTGAAAGCGGTTGTGCAGGAGTCGCAAAGCTCCGGGGCTCCAGGTTAGGTTTTGAGCGTATTGAACAGGGAGGGGCCGGCTCGGGAATGGGGCCGGCCCCTTTTGATGTCCGGCAGGATGCAGAAAGCCTGTGCTCCCCCCTGACCTCCGGTTCGGTTTTTTTCGAGATGGGGCATGCGGTAGAATGAACCCATCTCCAGCCTTCCCGGTCCTTTTGACATTATGCAATGCCCGACCTGCTCCTGCCCCCTCCTTCTCATTATTGGATGAAGGACGACGGATTTCCGCTGCACGGGATGCAGCTGCAGATACCGGATCGAGGAACTTCTTGACCATATCGATGACGAGACCTGGGAGCGGATATCCCAGCGACCCTGTAACCGGGTCTGAGAGCCAACGCAATGCGCCGTGACCGTATCAGAACTCTTCTGGCCAAAAAAGAGGCCGGAGGAATGGTTTCCTTTGGCGGGTGGGTCCGGACGGTGAGGCAGGGTAAGGGGGTCGGCTTTGTTGAGGTTAATGACGGTTCGTGCTTTTCCAGTCTCCAGGTCGTCGTCGAGCCCGAGTCTCCGTCCTTCGCCCTGCTGGACGGCATTGCCACGGGGGCCAGTGTCTGGGTCACGGGGACGATCGTCGATTCCCCAGGAAAAGGACAGAAGTACGAAGTCCGCGCCGAGTCGCTCGAGGTCGTCGGTCCCGCGCCCGAGGACTATCCGCTCCAGAAGAAACGTCATTCTTTTGAGTATCTTCGAGAAATCGCCCATCTTCGCCCAAGAACCAATACCTTCGGGGCTGTCCTGCGTATCAGAAACATTCTGGCCCGAACCGTTCATGATTTCTTTCAGAGCCGGGGCTTCTTATACGTGCAGACGCCCATCATTACGACGAGCGACTGCGAAGGGGCTGGCGAGATGTTCGGGATTACGGTCCGTTCGGAGCCGGAGCCCGCTGACCAGGGGGCCGAGAGGGAACCTGGAGAATTTTTCGGAAAACCCGCCGGCCTGACTGTAAGCGGCCAGCTCGAGGCTGAGGCGGTCTGCTCGGCGCTTGGGGACGTCTATACCTTTGGTCCGACGTTCAGGGCCGAGAATTCAAATACGTCCCGTCACCTTTCCGAATTCTGGATGGTTGAGCCGGAGATGGCGTTTGCGGACATCCACGATGACATGGACCTGGCCGAGGACTTCCTCAGGCATCTCATCCGTCAGGTCCTCGAGGAAGGCGCCGACGATATGGCCTTCTTTGACCAGTGGGTGGACAAGGGGCTGGTTGACCGCCTGCGGGGAGTCCTCGATTCCTCGTTTCAGCGCATCTCTTACACCGAGGCGATTGAGCGTCTGCAGGCGTCCGGGAAGTCCTTTGAATTCCCGCTTACCTGGGGTCTGGACCTGCAGTCCGAGCACGAGCGCTTTCTGACCGAGGAATTGCTCCGGGGACCCGTCATCGTCACGGACTACCCGAGGGTCATCAAACCGTTCTATATGAAGCAGAATGAGGACGGAAGGACCGTGCGGGCCATGGATGTTCTGGTCCCGGGAGTCGGTGAGATCATGGGGGGCAGTCAGCGAGAGGACAATCTCGAACGGCTTGAACGGGGTATTGAGCACCTGGGTCTGGATAAGGCTTCCTACTGGTGGTACCTGGATCTGCGGAGATACGGTTCGGTTCCGCACGCCGGCTTCGGTCTAGGTTTCGAGCGGGCCGTTCAATACATCACGGGCATGCAGAACATACGTGACGTCATCCCGTTTCCGAGAACGCCCCGTCACGCGGAATTCTGAAGGGAAAGGAGAAATCATGTCGGCCGTACTTCCCGAAGGCGAAGACCTGAGAAAGGCCATTCTATGGGTTTCAGAGGCAAGGTGCGAGGATCCAGGAGCGGCGCTTATCGAACTGGTGGAGAAGGCCTGTATCAAGTTTGACCTCTCTCCCCGTGACGAATCCTTTTTGCTGAACTTTTTCACCAAGGATACGAAATAGTTCATGCAGGGGTTGAAAGCGAAATTCCTGCCCCGGGGCAGGAGAATCTCCCTGCCCGTTGCCTGTGGCCTCTCTTGATCCCAAAAAGATCCTCCTGGTAGAGCCCCTGGGCTATAGCTCGGACAAGGCGGCCAGGGATATTGCCCGGTTGGCCAGCATCGTTCCGCCCAACGGGATCCTCTCCATTGCCGCCTATCTGGAAAGGCACGGCTACCGGGTGGAGGTCGTGGATGGCTTTGCCGAACCCCATGCGGACGAGCGCATTCGCCAATACCTGCTGGCCGAGCGCCCCGCCACCATCGGGTTCAGTTGTATCACTTCCAATTTTCTGGACGGGGTCCGGATGGCGACCATGGCCAAGGACGTGTTGCCGGGGATCCGTGTTCTTGTGGGAGGGGCCCATGGGTCGGCTCTGCGGGAGAAGGTCCTCGAGGCGTTCAGCGTGATCGATGTTGTCGTCGTGGGGGAGGGAGAGCGAACGGTGCTGGAGTACGTGGAGGCAGAGGGAGAGAACCTTTCCGCAATCGAGGGTCTCGTCTACCGGGAGGCAGACGGGGCGGTCATATTTACTGGAAGGCGGGAGGATCCGATCGACCTCGATACCCTGCCTTTTCCGGCCTATGAAAAGCTGAAGAACTTCCCCCACGCCTATAAGTTGCCCATCTTCAATTATCCAACCACGCCCCATTCGAGTTGCATCGCCAGTCGCGGATGCCCCTATGCCTGCAGTTACTGTGACCGCTCGGTTTTTGGCAAGAGTTTCCGTTACAACTCGGCGGAGTATATGTATGAGCACCTTCGCTATCTGAAGGACCGGTACGGGTTGAAACACATTCTGTTCTATGACGACCAGTTCACCTTCAACCGTCGGAGGGTCGTGGATTTCTGCACCATGATGATCGACCGGCCTCTCGGTATGGGGTTCAACTGTGTGGTCCGTGCGGAGCACGTGGACAGGGAACTGCTGACCCTCATGAAGAAGGCCGGGTGCTGGATGATCAGCATGGGTATTGAAACCGGCGACAAGGAACTCCTGGCCCAACACCGCAAGAACCCCGATCTCGACATGCTTGCCTCCAAGGTCCGCGTGATACGGGACGCGGGTATCCGGGTAAAGGGACTGCTCATGATGGGTCTGCCCGGAGAAACCGAAACGAGCATCCGGCGGAGCATGGATTATGTCTTCTCCCTGCCCCTGAACGACTTCAACGTGACGAAGTTTACCCCGTTTCCTGGGGCGCCTCTCTATGAACGCATTCACGAACTCGGCGAATTCAACGAGGACTGGGAAAGGATGGACTGCATGAATTTCCTCTTTGTTACCCGAGGGATGACGCGGCAGCGCCTGGAGCAGTTGTTCGCGGAGTTCTACCGGCGACACTATTCCCGCCCGAAAACCCTCCTGGGCATAGCA
>QJVM01000054.1 GCA_003235715.1 Nitrospirota bacterium | reverse complement strand
AACCTGTGACTTTGCCGGCCAAAAGATAGACGAGATCGAACAGGGGACGATAACGTTCAAACACTCCGCGAACGGCTGGGGAATACTCGACGAGTAAAGATATTCCTCGCCTGTAAGGCAGGGCGACAACCCTGCCTTTTTGCGGGCGTCAATGCGGACGTCTAGGCCCGAACAAGGTTCAAATATAATATCAGGTCGGGTCTTTTGACCTTCCCCTCCTGGACTCGACTTCGCGCGGGGGCCGATAGAGGCTCCCCATACGAAAGAACAGGGCCCGGTCACAACCATTGGGCATTGAGTTTCTGAAGCCGAGAATCGGAATCGTTTCGAAGCCTGAGGATCGTGACTGACCCGTAAAGGCTGACGCCGTGCACGCCTTCCTTTCGAAGACTCCTCCCTGCAGCGTAACGAATCCCGCGCTGGCACACAGCTTTGGCCGTTCCGGTGCTCACTCGTAAGGTCCGGCAGGCGGGCCTCCCGTTGCCAGACCCTGCGTCATTCCCCGGCACCCATGAACACTCCGAGAGACCCGGCCACCCGGCGCCTCGTACCTGGCGAACCAGACCCATAAGAGAATTCAGTTCATATGCCCCGAAAGGCTGGGGAGTGCGGATATGGCTCGGAAATTGCCCCCTTGATCGAAGGTATAAAGTTCGGTAAAAGAGAACCAGAAACTCTAGAAAGCGCTCGTCGAAGGCGTTTAAAAGGGGGAGGGTACAGCCTATGAGGTGATTCAGGGACCAATGGGATTGGTCAGAGGAGGGGCTCCCATGAAAAAAGTCGCCAGATCTTGTGCTTCTGTGGCTTTGCTAACTCTGATTGGGCTTGTTGGCTGCAACGCGGGGGGTGGAAGCGGAGGAGGGTCCGGAGACGTCGGGACCGTAACGTTAACGGGCATCGCGGCCGCAGGCGCCCCCCTGGTGGGCATAGTCCATGTAATAGGCGCCAATGGAGTTAAGGCCTCCTCGCCAACCGGAGCCGATGGGTCGTTCAGCGTGACGGTCGATGGTATAGCGTCACCGTACCTGCTTTACGCAGAGGGGATCGTACATCAGAAGTTTGTCGGAATCTATTCAGTTGCATTGCACGGCGGAACAGCCAACGTTACCCCTCTTACGGACTATATCCTGCGCCTCACGCTTGAAAAGGCCCCGGATATAACAAATTGGTACTTGCCCGTGATTCCAGATTCGGAATTGGTCAGTAGCAATCTTCTTGATAAATCCACGAATTTTGTGATGGCGAGCATTCTGCCGGTGCTGGACGCCATAGGAGTATCCTCTAACGTTAATCCCTTAACGACCCCCTTTGTTGCTGACGGTACCGGAATGGATTGCGTTCTGGATGTCCTCCAGATAGATATGACGGACACCACGGTGACGGTGACGAACCGCTTGACTGGCACTCATTTTACCGACGACATTACGATCACATCAGACGATTCCTCTGCAAAGTTGCCCTATACGGACTTGAACAACATGTTGCCCGGCTTAACTGATCTTGCTGTGATTAATGCCGGTCTGCAAGTACTGGTCGACCTGTACCAGGGCACACCGACCGAGGCTGAACTCGCGTCCTTTTTCTCAAACTACGCCACGGGCTCCTTGTTTTTGGACCAGGGTGGAACGGTGGATGAGCTTGTATCCCTATGGGCATCCGGAAGCGGGGGACCCCCTCCCAACGGTCTGATGCTGATCCTGCAGGGAACGATCAGCTGGGATTTACCGCCGATTCGAATTCCACCGGGCTACGACCGAGGCTACGTTATAGCCATGTATGGCATCATTGCTTCGGATACCCCTCTCCGCTTGGAAACGACGTTTGCCTGTTCAGGAGTTGGCGCCAGCTCTGATTGCCGGTGGCACGGGGATCAGAAATGGACGACGTTTGCCGTGAACGCTAACAGTACTATGGACGTAGGGTTGGACGGTACGGTCACTTTTGGCTCCAACCTGAACGTCGATATTTCGGACACGTTTTTCCATGCCTATGACAACGGCGTTCGCTCAGCGATACTGAAGGGCCCCGGCCTACCAAGCGACGGCGTTCTCATGATTCATCGACATCCCGAGCCTGTCATCGATTTATACGATGAAGGTGACAGCTGGTACCCCTTGACCGACTCTGATATTGACTCGATGCCAGAAAATGGAGCTTACAGCTTATATCTGTGCACACAGGAGGCTGATGCTATTTCCGGAAATTTAAATCTTTGCGACAAGATTGAAACCTATGAAGACCTTGACCTCGGTGGTGCAACTCTCCCGAAAGCGCCGTACCGGCCGACCGTTTTGGATGATTCCTTGTTTCCTCTATTGATGGACCCTACCAGTCATAATCTGAACGACCTGGTCCACCTGGCCAGCGTCTCGTGGACCAACCCTGACGATATCAGGGTAGATTCGGCGGGATTTTACGTCTTCACGGCCAATGATGATTTGCATTTCGAGTATGTCAACAATGATCTTGCACCGGACGCGACGACCGCGCCGATCGACACAACCGGACTCAATCCATTGTCCGGATATTATGGCTGGATTGTCGTCACAGTGGAGGACTATTTTTCCAGGGGCTTTCAGACCTTTTGGCACAGTAAGAGTCCATAACTCCCCCGGGGGGGTGGTGGGGTCAACTTTTTGGATATGGGATCCGAATATGAACCGGACATGGTCACGGCGTCACGCCTATGAACCGTACCACCATAGGGGCGGGGGTACATTCCGGCGGTCCCTGCGAGCAGAATTTATACCGTTCGGCGTACTGCTTCTGACGGCTTTCTTCGTCGTACATTTCTGGGGTACTTCGTGGCTGGTCCGGGTAACGGGTTCTGACGATGGATATCCAAATCTGAAGATTTCCGAACCGGCGGCCTATCGGACTCTGCCCGCCGGCCACCGTAACCCGCCTGCCTTCCATGGCGGACACAGCGCTTCGCTGAAAGAGCGTGCCGCTCGTGTTGGAAGAACGGTACCTCCTCTTTCGTCGACCTCCACTCGTCAGCCCAAAGCCATAGCGGAAAGGCCAGCACCCCGGAATACCGTGTCAAAGAAATATCCGGGAGAACCCGCGGTGGATGCATCAGACACGAGCGCATTGGAGGAGCGGACAACTCTCGATCTGCTTGCAACGCTTGTTTCCGAGGGCCGCTGGGAAGAACTGGCTTCCGTGCCAAGGCGCGACATAGAAGCGCTGGCCCAGGAATTATCCGAGGCCTTTTCAGAGACAGAAATTGCATCTCAATTGGAACGCTACCTGAAGATCCCACGTGGGCTGACGCTGGCTCGCGGCGCCATCACGGAAACGCTTATGGACCTCTATGATGCGGCGGCAGGAAATACCCGGTCCCAGCCCTTTGTCCCGCTGACGTTTACCGATCAATGCACCCCCGAAGGACTTGTAACCGGCGATGTCAATGTGATGCCGAAGGGAACGAAACGGGTGTATGCCATATTCGATAATTCTGGAAACATGGCCGGGAGGGAATACGTCCTCGCAATGTGGCGTGATCCGGACCGTGTTGACCTGGTGTTCTCCGAAACCGAACGGCTCCGTCCGCATACCCGTTACAACTATGTCTGGCTCGAATTGGAAGACGGTTGGCCGGCCGGTACGTTCCAGCTGGAACTGTACGACCCTCAGATTCCATCACGCATGCTGGCGAAGCAGACCTTTACCTTGCGTTAGCAGAGGAAGCTCCTGATTGAAATGCTTTTTCAACAGACAAGCCACGAAACCTGAAGGACGCGCTCACGGAACCCTCAACCTACCCCCCCGCTTATCGGGATAATATGTCAACGTTCCTGAAACCCATCCTTATACTCGTAATGTTACCTCTCGCAGGGTGTGCTTCCTCTGCCATCGACTTTTCCAAACTGGAGTCGCTGCCTCCCGACGAGGGAATCGTGTTTGGGCGAGTAAAGGTCATAGAGGGAGGCAAGGAGAAAATATTGTCTCTGCTTGGCGAGAGCAAATTCGGGCTCGTTCTTTTGCCCGAGAATTCATCAGATGCGATCTATGTGCCCCTGAAGGGCGATGGCACGTTCATTTGGCATCTTCCATCACGGCGTTACACGGTTGCCAGTTTTGAATGGCACAATTCCGGGATTCTGGGGGGCCGTGTTTTCGCTACCTTTAAGGCGTCAAAGAACAAAACCACCTATATCGGAACCCTGACGCTCTCAAGCTTAAGTTGCCGTATATGAAGAAGGATGCAATTAGAGAACTCATGAAAGTGGAGGAAAGGCGATGAAACGCAATCACCTTGTGTTCATAGTACTCTCTTTCGTTCTTGCCGGGTGCACGTCCTTTCATGGGGTCAGACCCGTTTACCCGGAACCTGGTAATCCCAATATGCCCAAAGCGGTTGAGAGTCTTCAGCCCACGTTTCGATGGGAGGCTTCACCCGAGCCCGGTGTGCTGTACGACTTTATCGTATATGAAGGCATTAAAGTGGAGTCCTTCTGGGAAGGAACGAAGCGTTCCGTGGGGAGGGAGGTATATTACCGCCAGGGGCTGAAGATGGCCGAACATAAGATTGAGGAACCGCTGAAGCCGGACACAGAATACTATTGGTCGGTAAGGACCCGCCGTGGTAACAGGGTGTCCGAATGGGCTATCTATGACTATACTCTTTTTCTTGGTACCGCCTATATGCGCGCGAGTAATCGGCCTTTCGTTTTCAAGACACCGGAATAATTATGAACGGTCCCCTCGAAATATGGGCGGACGTCAGTATTTCAGAGGCATGTCAGAGAAATATGCCGGGTAGAACAAGGACCTGGGTATCCCGTAGGTCCTTGATCTTGTGGAGTCGGGAAACGGATTCGAAGCGAACCTGGGTTTAAAGCACGGTTCTGGCTTTGAGACCCGCCCTGACACCCACGCAAGAACCCATTTCGGCCATGCATCTTGACGCTCCGCTCGTCCTGGGCATGGATACGTCTCCCACAACCTGAAAGGCCTTCTTTCGCGCTGACTTGTGCCCCGCCAAGACTGAGGCCTACCCGATTTTCTCCGGCGCCGCACAGGTTCATGCCGGCCCGTAGAAGACCTGCCCTCTAACCCCATTCTGCGCCGCATGTTTTTCAGAGTGAAACAAGCCTTGTTTCACTCTGAAAAATGTGAGCCCGATGCGAACGAAATATCTCATAAATTCCAAAGGTTTTTAGTCCGCTGTGAATGGGCCCAGAACTTGCTCCTTTCCGTATCAAAGAACAGACACATCAAAGGACAGAATCAAATCGCAAAGAAAGGGGAGGCAAGCAGGGCGAAGACCGGACCCGATGTGCGTGACGGAATGCAAGACGGGCTTTGACAACGTTCATTGCCCGGACTAACGAGAGGAGGTAAGAGGATGAAAGTAACCCGAAGAGGCCTCATAAAGGCGGGTGCCGCCGGTGCCGCGGCGTTGGCGGGTGTCGGGTCCGGGCTTGGACTCAGATCCCCGGTAAAACTGGGGCGTGAGGCAGAGGCAGCATTGTTTGGTGAACCGACATTGCAGGATGTGTACAAGCAGTTTGGGAAGTACATTCACCTATGTCCCGGAAAATTTGCCGGCGTGGTTGGCGCCTACGATATGTCCACGGGCGAATGCCTGGCATGGCTCAATTTCGGCATATCCGGCGGTAACGCCACACCCATCCCGCACCACCTTGCGGCATTCGCATCACCGGACCCCTACAAGGAATTCGAATACATCGTGGATTCCCAGGGAGGAAAGAACCTCTACATCTATGGCGTTACGACGCCCGTCAAGCAACCGGCCGAGGGATTCAACATCTGGCGCGTGAAGTATGACGGCAGCAAGATGGAGATCCAGGAGGATGTGGCGGAAACCACAGGACTCGGTCTTGGCGTGCATGTCACCGTTGCCCCGGACAATGAGCGGTTCTGCGTCTGTGACGGTCAGAAGGACATCATGGGCATTTTCCGACGCGGAAAGGGAACCAACCCGTCCAGTGTGGAAAAGGCCGTACTGTTCGACTGGGAACCCAACAACATGGAGCTTTCCAGGGCGTGGGTCGATGGGGGTACGTTGACGATCCGGCACCTGAAGGCACCCTTTGATCTCAAAGGGACCAAGGGGACCAAGATTGACTGGGAACTCGTGCCGGGTGGAGAACTCTTCGCCGAGCAGGGGAAAGTACCGGGTCCCCGGTTGAAAAACCTAGTGGCGCTGGATTCTCTGGGTTGGGATCCGGGTCACGAGAACTACGCTATTGCTGCGCTCCGACTGCTGGGTGCCGGCGTCGTGTTTGATACGAGGACGTGGGAACCCAGGGCCATTTGTGTCGGATCCGACAAGCACCGGGCGCAGGGCTTCCAGGTGCCGCTGACCAAGGTGGGTGACGGCGAATGGCAGGCCAAGTTCAAGAACGTTCCCACTCCGGCCCATCAGGCGGGGTATAGCCCCAGCGGCAATTACTTCGTTCTTATGAACAATAGCCGTGAGAATATGATGGCCGTGTTTGACTGCAGCGACCAGTCTGACCCCACCAACTGGCGTCGGATCGCCGGCGTGGGCGACCCCAAGTGGAGGGGCGCATACCCCAACCCGTTCCATATGGCGTTTACACCGGATGAAAGCAAGATGTACGTGACGCTGTGGTGGCCGCCCCCGACAGATAACAGCATAGCGGTGGTGGATACCAAGAGCTGGAAGATCGTCAATGAGCATGTCATCGGACCGGATACGCATACCATTGCAGTAACTGGCGACGGAAAGTGGCTGTTCGGCGTTTACAGCGGCTACCAAAAGACCAAGACCGGCACCTATGTGGTCCGGGTTGCCGACGACAAGTTTTACGGCTATCTCCCAAGTGCCTTGGGTCATCACGATTCGGTTATTGTGCCCAGGAACAAGAAGGAACTGGCCATATCACGATGTCCGACGACGTAGTGTTCGCATCGTACCGGCTGTCACGCCCTCTGGGCATCCTTTTATGGAGGGACTTCCCTCCATAAAAGGAATCTTTTTCACCCATCGTATTCGGACGGGATGACGGGTGCAGACACGTTTCAAGGCCGGTACGCGGAAGATTGGCGAAGGATTGATAGACGATCGGCGGGGAGGATTCATACATGGTCATTTCGCTGTTCAAGCTGGCATACCAGAATCTGCAGGTAAAACAGCTTCGCTTCTATATCATCCTGATCGGCGTCAGCATTGTTATCGGGGCGCTCTTTGCCAGCTCCATACTGATTACCGGTATTCACTACAGCCTGGACAAGGGGTTATCGAAGCTTGGAGCCGACCTTCTCGTCATTCCCAAGGAATCACTTGTAAACCTGAAATCCGCCCTGCTTACCGGAGAACCGTCCGCATTCTATATGGACGCAGGTGTGATTGACCGGATCCGCCGGTTGAAGGGGGTCAAGCGGGTGTCCGGCCAGATCTTCATGACCAGTGCGACCGGAGAATGTTGCGTGCTGGGAAACTCCTTCCTGATCGGATTCAACCCGGAAGACGACTTCACAGTGATGCCATGGGTAGAAAAGAAGTCCAGTGAACCGTTTCCTGCTGATGGGGCTGTTGTGGGTGCCATGACCCAGTGGGAAACAGGAGACTCTGTAAAGTTTTACGGCGTGCCCCTGAAGGTATGGGGCCGACTCGAGCGTACGGGTATCGGCCTCTACGATAATGCCATCTTCTTTCACGTCAACAAGGCCTACGAAATGTCCCGCATTTCCCAGACGGACCCCTCGGTTCAACCTCTGAAGGAAATTGACGGCAAGATCTCCGGTGGGCTCGTTCAGCTGTCCGTGGGCGCCAAGATTCCCTTCATTACCTTTTCGGTTCTCCGCGATAACCCGGAACTTAAGGTAGTCACGACAGGCAATATCCAGACCTCGGCGCGGCAGACCACTGTGGCGGTCTTTTCAGGAGTAGTTGCCCTGATTGGGATCCTGATCCTCTCGAACATTCTGATGATCAACGCCATATTCTCGGCCGTGGTCAATGAACGGAAACGGGAAATCGGGATCATCCGGGCCATTGGCGCCACGAAGACGTCCATCTTCAAGCTGATACTTTACGAATCCACCCTGATCAGCCTGATCAGCGGAGTGGTAGGCATGTTTCTGGGAGGGGTGCTGCTGAAGCTGTTTCAGCGTTCCATTGTGTTTTACCTGAAACTTCTGAACATCCCGTTCATGCTTCCCCCGCTTGATTTTATCGGGGTGATGGCCGGGGGAGCCGTATTGATGGCTCTGGTGATGGGCATCAGCGGCGCGACCTACCCGGCACTGATTGCGGTTCGCATTGATCCTCACGAAACCATGAAACAGGGACTGTGATATGGATGCCTATATAAAGATACGCGGCTTGAGAAAGATTTATACGCTGTCCAACCAGCGGGTGGATGCGTTGCGAGGGATTGACCTGGACATCGAACGTTCAGGCTTCGTGGTCTTCGTGGGGCATTCCGGCTCCGGGAAGACGACGCTGGTCAGCACGATTGGCGGGCTTACGCGTCCCACAGAGGGAACGGTCGTTACCGATGGCGTGGATATCTGGAAACTCAAGGATCGGGAATTGTCGGCGTTCCGTAACCGGACGATCGGTTTTGTGTTCCAGTCGTTCAGTCTTCTTCCGACTCTTGACGTGCTGAATAACATCGTGATGCCCGTGATCTTCCGGCGGAACGGGACGATTGACGTAACCGCCCTCAGGGACAAGGCACTCTCGCTGCTTTCTGATCTGGAAATGAGCCATAAGGTGAACGCGTATCCCTCGGAACTTTCGGGGGGAGAACAGCGTCGCGTGGCCATTGCGCGGGCTCTAGTGAACGACCCGGAGATTCTCCTGGCGGATGAACCCACCGGCGAACTGGATATTCGGACGGAACAGGAAGTGATCGATATATTCCGCCATATCAACACGGAGTACCGGAAGACCATCATCGTGGTCAGCCACAGCCTGTCCTGGATCGACAAGGCCGATACCGTGGTGGTGATGAAGGACGGACAGGTGCGGACCGACGTACAGGACCCGGTCCAGGCCCTGATGGGGGAGGTGTGTACCGGATGAAAATTCTTGTGCTGTCCCTGCTGGACCTGGTCCGGCGACCCCGGAAAAACCTGATGCTGGTGCTTGCCATCGTGATCGCCGTGGCCTTGCTCACGTCACTGTCGATTGTGAGCACCTCTGCCAACACAACGATTCTTGAGGTGATTTCCAAAACGGGACACACGTTGACGGTTCGCCCGGTCATTACGGAACGGAGTGCGGATGACATCACATCGGACACCCTGACGACATCGGAAGTCGTGTTTGGCAAATACATACCCGAACACATTATTCCGGAAATCGAACGAAGCTACGACAAGGCCATCAAGGCGGGCTGGGAGCGGAAGGGGGGTCTTGTGGCCCGCCCTGGAATCGGCGAGATCAACATTGAACCGCCAACCTGGGCGCCCCGATTGTATGGAAAGACCAGTCTGGATGGAAACCCGGTCATTGTGACCGGGGTTGATTTCTACAAGGAGTATTTTGTGCGTTTCTGGTGGGACCTGGCCAGTGGAGAATGGCCGACGGACGCGACACGCATCCGCCAGGCCGGCGAAAATGAGGCCTTCATCGGTGGTGTACTGTCGCAGGCGAGGGGTATTGGCGCAGGCGACACGGTGACTGTAAACGGGACCCCCTTCAAAGTGATGGGTGTCCTGCAGGAAACCAATTCAGCGGACGACTACATGCTGTTTATTCCGATCAGGGCGGCTCAACGAATGTTTGACAAGGCCGGCTACGTTTCCCTGCTAAGCGTGCGGGCCATGTGCCCGAACTGCCCGGTGGGAGACGCTATGGTGGAACTGAACAAGACGATCACCGGCATAACGGCCACATCCCAGCTGGACATTGCGGGTGTGCAGTTTGAATTCTTCAATATGCTATATAACTTCCTGCTCGCAGTCGTCACGGCCACGATCTTTGTCGCCGTTCTTTCCATCTTCAACGTAGTGACCGGCTCTCTCTACGCCCGCACACGGGAAATCGGCCTCCTCAAAGCCATCGGAGCCTCACGGTGCCAGGTGCTCCGGATATTTCTGTACGAACATTTTGCCCTCGGGTTCACCTCCGGGGCCGTGGGGTATCTTGTCGGTATCGGAATGGCCATTGTACTGAATGCATTTCTGGATATCGGAGCCATTCTACGGGTGGATTCCCATCTGCTCTGGCGTGCCCTTGCCCTCGGAATACTGTGCAGCGTACTGGCGGTATTTGTTCCGGCGCTTAAACTGACGCGAATCAAGATCACCGAAACCTTCCGGACTCAGTGGGAGACCTGAATATGGAACTTTTGCGTATTGCCCTGAAAGACCTAACCCGGCGACAGGGTCGAAGTGCGTACCTGTTTATTGCCGTGCTGATTCCGGTTGCCATTTTGAGCACGATCATGCTCACGCTAGACAATGCAGATTCCACACTTTCCAATCTGGCATCCAAGTTTGGCTTTACCCTGTCCATACAGCCTAAGAATGTGAAACAGGAACGGATTGACCAGGTTGGTGTGGTGCTCGGAGAAACCCTCGACGGGAAACTGGTTGAAGCGATTCAGCAAACCATTCTTGCGCGCGTGGAAGGGGAGGAACAGAAACTCGTGATCTCTCCGCGGTTGTACGAAACGACAGACATCGTAAAGGATGGCCGGACGAGCCCCGCGCTTGTTGCGGGATTGAACCTCGACGCGGAACGGACCGCGCGCCCGTCATGGAGTCTCTCCGTGGGTCGCTGGGCCGATCCGGGCCGTAACGAGGCGGTCGCGGGTGGTACCTTCGCACGTGTGAACGGCCTGTCACCGGATGATCTGGTCTCCGTGGCCGGACGGTCGATTCGTATCGCCGGGGTGTTGGAAAACTACAATTCATCCGAGGATCATATGCTCTTTGTCGATCTGGAGACGGCCCAGGAACTTTTCAGCCTGGGCGGGCGTGTATCTCTTGTCAATGTTCAAAGCGTGGGGCTCGACCGCAATCCGGACCTTATGAAGAGCGTGATTGGGATGCTCAATACGAGCATCCCCAATATCAAGGCAATTTCCCCGCAGCAGTTTACAACCCTGAAGTTCGTGTTGTTGAAGAAGACGTTCCGCTTCCTGCTTGCCATTGTGTTGGCTACGATCATTGTCAGCGTTTTTTCGATATTCAATATCGTAACCACAGCGCTCTACTCACGGGTTCGGGAAATCGGGCTTCTGAAATCGGTTGGCGCTTCACGAAGACAACTCCTTCTCATCTTCATCTATGAATATCTTCTCGTGGGATTTGTGGCCGGCACATTCGGGTTCTTTGTCGGGATGGGATGTACCTGGATACTCGATCGGTTTCTGCTTAAGCTGGGTTCCTCCGTCATATTGAACCCCGCATATCTTCTCGGGGCTGTGACCATCGGCATGGTATGCAGCCTGTCGGCGAGCTATTACCCGACATACAGGCTTTCGGGTATCAAGATTACGGAAAGTTTCCGCTCTCAATGGGAGGTATAGGCATGCAGGCAACAATGGAGAAACCACTGCTGGAACTCCGGGACGTCGCCAAGGTGTTCCGGTTGGCCTCAGGGGAGGTTACGGCGATCGAAAACATTTCCCTGGCCATGAACGCGGGCGAACTCGTGGCACTGGTCGGCCCAAGCGGATCGGGAAAGACCACGCTGCTCAACATTATTGGATCGCTCGACCGGCCAACTCATGGCGATGTATGTCTCCAGGGCGAGCGAATCGATACGCTATCCGAGGAACGCCTCGTGAGGTTCCGACGCGAGAAGTTCAGCTATATCTTTCAGGACGCGCGGCCACTCAGGATGCTGAATGTTCTGGAAAATACGCTGCTGCCGTTTAACTTCTTCAAACCCGCAGACCGTAACGGCAAACTGAAGGAAGAGGGGATCGAAATTATACGCTCCCTGGGTCTCGGACACCGCCTGTACCATATGCCGAACCAGTTAAGCGGGGGTGAGATTCAGCGCGTTGCGATTGCCCGTGCCCTCATTACCCGGCCTCTCGTTATCCTGGCCGACGAACCCACCGCCAATCTTGACCGCGAGAACAGGCTTTTTGTGATTCAAACATTCCGTAACCTGACCCGGGAAAAAGGACTGACCATTGTCTTTTCAACGCATGATCTGGAAATGGCCGGGATTGCGGACCGTGTCCTCCATCTGCAGGACGGTACTTTGGTAAAGGTGGAGGACGGAGACTGCTGCCCGTGTCCTTCAAATTGATGCGGGTGGGGATACCACAACTCAAGACTAATGAAACGGCTACTGGACTTTCTGAACCGGCGTAAGAAGATGTTGGTCGTTCTCGCCGCAGTGGCAACGGTTCTCGCGGGGACGGACTACTACGTGGGTTATAAACAGGCGGCCATTCTCAAGGCAGTACAGGAAAAGAAGGAAAAGCTCGAAGAACTGGCTTTCTTTATGATCTTTCCGGACATTCACGATGCGTCCAACAGCGGCGCCGTACTGGAAGATTACGAGGCCATAATCAAGGTCGACAACGTTTCGGATGAAGTGATCTATACCACTCATCCCCGGGTAACCACTTATGTGCAGACGGGCACGTTCTGGACAGAGGTGCCCGTCCGGGATCTGGACGATCAGAATATCCAGCAGATATACGAGCTTCAGCCGGGACAGCACTTGTATCACATGATGACGACCATTGGAGAGGACATCCCCTACACCGAATACAACATGTATGGCTATATGCATGTCCGTTTCCACATCTCCTTGTACGTTCTGCCTGAGAGTGTATTCAATGAGGAGGAAGTGCTTGAGCGGTACACGGACGTCTATATCTATCTGAAACCATTCTTCATAACCGACGCGGACATTCTTGCACAGGTGGATTTTGCGGACAACCAGGTTCCTGAAATGATCCCCATGCCGCCCCATTGAAAGGAGGGAGTTATGAAATATGGGCTCATCGTTGTGTCTTTTGTATTTCTTCTATCTGGTTGGGCGGGCACAGTAGCCTTGGCCTATCCGATAGCCACGGAACAGGGCCATTATGAACTGGAAGTGGAATTTGCGAAAAACCCTGTGACCGTGGGGATGAACGACCTGATGCTAAAGATTCACGAACAAGGTTCCCGTAAGCCGGGTCGCGAGTCCTTGAAGATTGAGATCGTGCCGTGGATGCCCATGCATGAGCACGTTACCATGGAGATGCCAGAGATCACCCCAATGGGTGAAGGAAACTTTCAGGTCAAGGGGCTGAACTTCTCAATGCCGGGCGACTGGGAGGTGCACATCCGGATGGACAGTGGCGGTAAGGAGGATAGCGCGGTCGTTGACGTGAAGGTGGGGCCGTAGCCCTGGATGCGGGATGGTGTCCGGGAGTACCCATAGTTTCAATTGGACGGGCACGATGAATGCGATCGGAATCATACGATGTGGGTTATGGGGATGGGTCCTCTTGGCACTTATCCCTGTTAGAGCTTGGTCCGGTATGGCGGAACTGGCCCGACCGGGCATCCGGTTTAATCTGGAACGGGTCCAGTACATGGGCAAGGACACGTACCGGGTGGAACTCATGTTCGAGAATGAAACGGAGATGAATCTGGCCCCGGAGTCATTCAAGAACGAATTCTCCGTTCAGTCCGAGAAGATCGGACAATGGATCCCCCTAGCGGTTACGCCTGAGGCGGGAGCTGGACAAGACCCCCCGAATTCGATTCGGACGTTCACTGTCAGAATTCCCGAAAACCTGCCTCGGATGTACCGCAACATGGATGGTGAGGTTAATCTGAAAATATTTTCGCACCCGGTCGATGGGGCCAGTCTGCCCATGGACCCGGAACGTTTCTACTGGGTTTCCCCTGGCAGCGCCCAGTGGATTCTGAGGGAAGGGATGTAGGGGGACTCAGACGATGAACATGGTCACAGTTCGCGGCTCGGCCTCTTCGGTGGCGGAAGGCCCGATTGTCCCTATGGAGCGCCGCGGAATTGTACGCAGTCTTGACGCGCTTCTCTTGGTTTCCCTGCTAATCGGCGGATGCGCCCTTGCCGCTGATCGCGCATCCCAGGGAACAACGAACGATATGACGGACCCCTATGTCGCGGATCATGCGCTCAGAAGCTTCTTCCAGGAAACGTTTGTTCGATGGCAGGAAGTCCAATCGGTCTGGCATGGAAAAGATAGCAACCATTCAGACCCGGCTTCGAACGATCGGGCCAGGACATTCCTTGAGACGGAATACGACAAATTTTCAACCGATGCCCTCATGCTATACCTGCGAGGAAACTGGTTTGACGACCTTGAGCACAGTATGCATTCGCTGCGGGTTATCGTCCTGAATGGTGAAAGTGCTACCGGGTGTGGACCGGGGAGGGACATCCCCGTGCCTGAACTCGGGTTATATACCAGCGGTACCCTCGATGTGCCATATGATATGAATCGGGACTTTCTCTATCGCGCCAAAGCGTGGTGGAACGAGGCAGGCACACGCATTCACAGCAGGCAGATCACGGAGGATTTGCCGTACGAAAAGGTCACGCGCCTCAAGGACCTGAACCAGCGTTTTGTCCTGGCGTATAACGAGACATTGAGGAGATTTCTTGCAGGTCGGGAAAGTTCGGATCTGCTGGGACCGTCATTCGACGAGATGACAGCGCTGAGATCGCAGGCTGAAGTGATATTCGGGGAATAGGGGCCGGACCAGGTCAGGAATCCTAACCGTCTTCCGAACCGGTTCCAAGATAAAGGAGTCCAGATAGCATGAAACAGAAAGGATGGGGGAAGTGGATCAAGGCTGGCCTTGGAATCCTCTGTCTGGCCGGAGCGGCGGCTGGCCTGGATTACTATGTTGCTACGAAACAGGAGGCCGTGATCGCGGAACGGGATGCGAAGCTCGAGCGGTTGAGGGAACAGGCGTTTTATTGGATTTCAGCGGAAATCAGGGACGTTCGGGAGGCCCCAGACATAGAAACGAGCCAGCAATATATTGCAACGGTACGGATTGACAGTGTGGCAGACGAGCCTATCTACGTGTCCCATCCCTATGTCAAGGCCTTTATCCAGACAGGAGAGACGGCCATGACGGAGGTGCCGGTTGATGAGGACCCGGTATCTCGCGTCGAACAGGTATATAAAGTGGACGGCAACCCCCTGGATATATCCAAGGTCGTGACCATAGACCGAGCCCTGCCCTATAACCGGAACCTTTTGAAAAGGTTTATGCACATAAAATTCTTCATCTCTCTGTATGTCCTTCCTGAAAGCGGGTTCAAGGAGGGAGAAGTGGTTGAGAGGCGCTCATCCACTTTTGTATACGTGAAACCCTATTATGTTACCGACGAGGAAATTCTTGCGGTCCACGACTTTCAGGACAATAAGGTTCCGGTGTACATCCCGATTACCTCGTTCCGTAAATGGAACGACTGAGACCGGGACGGGGGCCGGAGTTGAGACCCTGAAGAGTCGATGGGAAAGGAGGTTGTGATGTTCGGACTGGGGATATGGGAGTTGTCGATTATTCTGATGATTATCGTGGTTCTGTTCGGTGCCTCCCGGCTGCCGGAACTCGGAAAAGGCGTCGGGTCGGCCCTTACGAACTTCAAGAAGGCCACCCGGGAACTGGACGATATCAAAGAAACTGCGGACTCGGATACTTTGAAAAAAGGCGTTGAATAATAGTGTCCCTGGACGTATGATCCTTATAAGAAGAAGGAACCGACCGCGTGTCGGTTTCCTTCCAAAAAGCATAAAGAAATCGGGCCCATCCAGCAGTAACCCTTAGGGGTGGAAGCCCGGTATTGAGGAGGTCGGGAAGGCCTCATGTTCGGGCAACTCATCCACCCGCGCCCTCTGCTCAAGTACCTCAGTTTCAGGCTGGAAGGGCCGGATCCTCGGAGCGTGGAAAGAGCGAGGCGGGGACTTGTGGCCGTTACCGCTGTCATCCTCGTTGGGGTTGCCGCCGTTCCACTGCTCGATAATCTGTTCTTTGACGAAGGGCACTTTTTCATTGATGTCCCCAAGCATGCGAACCTGGAAATCTTCTGCGGGCTGATTTCCATCATTATTTCCTTCATCCTATATTCTGAATATTCCGGATCCGGGAAGCTCAGCGGTCTCTGCATTGTTCTGGCCTTCCTGTACATGGGAATTCTGGATATATTTCACGCTCTCGCGGATTACGATCACAACACCTTTGTCTGGTTTCACTCGTGGAGCGCTTTTTTTGGTGCGGCCTTTTTCTTTGCGGCCATCCTCGTTCAAAGTGACGAGAAGGTTCCAGGCGCCTCGGTGTGGTCCCGGCGCATGCACGCCTTGTTGGGCGTTGCCGCGATTCTCGTGTTTGCCTATTTATCGAATCGTCTGAGCCCTTTTCTTCCGAACGTCCTTGTGTTCGAAATGCCATTAGGAACGTCCGTACTGGATGCCAAGGGTACGTTCAGCGAGTTCATTTACGGGCTCAATATTGTTTCCGGAATCCTTTTTATCGTTTCCGGCCTGTATTTTCTGAACCGCTTCTTTGCCACGAATGACGTTGTATTTCTTGCCTTTTCGGCATCGTCGCTTCTTTTTTCCGAGAGTGAGATCCTTTTTGCTTTTTCCAGACTTTGGGACCCCATCTGGTGGTACTGGCATGTGATCAAGGTGGTCGTCTTCTCCGGCCTGCTTGTTGGCCTGGCTTATGGTTTCACCAAAACCACCCAGAAGCTGTATACCTCCAGAAGGGAGTTGCGTGGCCTGTTAGCGGAAATCGAGGAGAAGAATCGTCAGCTTACCACGGCCTTCGACCGCCTGAAAGAAACCCAGAAATACCTGAAGGAATCTGAAAAACTCGCATCCATAGGGAAGATGGCGGCCTCACTCGCTCATGAAATACGAAATCCTCTCGGGGCGATCAGCAATTCTATCGGCGTTCTTCGTCGGTACAGCCATCTTGACGAGGAGAATAGTGAACTGGCGACCATAGTGGATAATGAAATAGACCGGCTGGACAAGCTTGTGGAGGATTTCATCTGCTACTCGAAACCGGTCGGGCTCCGACTGGAATTGGCGAATATCAATGCCGTTATACGGGAGACGCTGTCGGTGTTTTCGATGAACCCAGGGGTTGGCGCCCGGATTCGTATCCGTGAGGAACTCGCCCCCGGGGTTCCCGATTTCTATATGGACGCCGGGCGGGTGAAACAGATACTGCTCAATGTACTGAAGAACGCCCTCGAGGCCATTACGGGCGGAGGAACCATCCATATCACGACAGAGTACAAGCCCGGGGACGCGGAAATGAATATCCGGATTACGGATACGGGCAATGGAATCGCAAAAGAACTCCTGCCCCAGATCTTTGAACCCTTCTTTTCCACAAAAGACCGGGGGATGGGACTGGGGTTAAATATTGTTCACAATATGATGAAGGCCCATCATGGGTATTTCTCGGTAGGAAGTTCGCCCGGTGCCGGGACGGAGGTTCAGCTGAGTTTTCCGGTCCACACCGAAACTTACGAAAAGGAGTGGCGCGAACCGGAGCCGCAATCCGGAACGGCTGCGTGAGCAGATTATGACGGGTAAGGCGAAAATCCTGGTCATCGACGATCAGGACGGCATGCGACGGAGCCTTGCCATACTGCTACACAAGGAAGGCTATCACGTGGTCGAGGCCGAGAACGGGCAGGATGCGATTCGATACCTTAATGAGAACGCATTCGATATCGTTATCACGGATTTGAAAATGTCCCCGGGTACGGGTCTGGACGTCCTCTTCTTTGTGAGGGAACGGTTACCCATGACGGAAGTGATCGTGATGACCGGTTACGGTACGGTCGAATCCGCGGTCATTGCCATGCGGATGGGGGCGTTTGACTACATATCCAAGCCCTTCAAGAACGAGGAGATCCTGCACCGGGTTCAGAAAACGCTGAATCATATCGAATTACGAAGAACGATCGACCGGATCGATAAGGTGGATCTTGGCGGTTCCCCGCTCATTGGAAGCAGTCGGGCCATGGAAACGCTGAGGGACGTCATGGCCCGGCTGGCCCGCGTGGATTTGCCGGTGCTTATTACAGGGGAAACAGGTACGGGAAAAAACCTTGTTGCCCGCACCATACACAAATCGGGTTCACGCAGCGGGGGACCCTTCGTGTCCATCAACTGTGCGGGTGTTCCAGAGAATCTTCTGGAGAGTGAGCTCTTCGGCCATGTCAAAGGAGCCTTTACGGGGGCTCTGCTGGAACGCAAGGGCCTGTTTCTTGAAGCCAGCGGGGGAACCCTTCTGCTGGATGAGATCGGCAGTATGCCCGTCAGCATGCAGGCGAAGCTTCTGGACTGTCTCCAGGACCAGAGCGTTCGCCCCGTGGGAAGCAACAAGGCCATCCCATTCAATGTGCGAATCATGACCGCTACAAACACGGATCTCGTCCAGGCCATATCGCAAGGAGCCTTCCGGGAGGACCTTTTCTACCGAATCCGGGTATCCCATATCGAGATACCGCCCCTCCGTAAACATCGGGAGGATATTCCTCTGCTGGTACAGTACGCGCTTGAGAAAGTACGCCAAGAATACAAACGGCCGGGCCTGGAACTCGCACCGGAGGCGATGGCCCTTCTCCTGGATTACGATTTCCCCGGGAATGTTCGGGAGCTTCTGAACTCGGTTTCGAGCGCGGCCGCCATGGCCTCGGGAGATCGGGTGGAGCCTGACGATATCTCCATGACGCTTACGAGCAGGATGTTCGATCTGGGCAGGACCGCAACGGACTCAGCGACTCCTTCCACCCTCGAGGACTGGGAGGGTGAATTGATACGAAAGAGCATCGAGAAGCATTCCCGGAACCTTGGGGCCGTGTGCAGCGAACTCGGCATTGCCCGGACGACGCTCTGGAGAAAGATGAACAAGTACGGTCTGAGATGACCCGACGGCGCGCACCAGAAAGGGAATGATCACCCTGTGAAGAAGAACTGCTGGCAGATAAAGAAATGCGGACGAGAACCCGGAGGCGAAAGAACCTCGGAACTGGGCGTCTGTCCGGCTTCGACTTACGACAAGCTGGACGGGGTCCACGGCGGAAAGAATGCAGGTCGGGTCTGCTGGGTCGTGGCGGGCACGATGTGCGGCGGAGAAGTGGTGGGAAGTTTCGCCAAGAAGTATAAGGACTGCAGGGACTGCGAATTCTACCAGCAGGTAAAGGCGGACGAGGACTCGCAGTTCCTCATTACGATCGAATTGATTAACTGGTTGAAGAAGTAACACCAGAAGGAGAGCCTGGTGAAGGCGGACCTGACTCCTTCAGCTCTTTCGTACTTCGGTGCAGCGCCCCCACTTCATGAAGAATTCCCTCCACTTCTTGGTTGTCCGTTGTTTACTGATGTCGACCAATTTCGACTCCGACAACCGATCCATTTTCCGTAAGGGCCCCCTGTCCCCTCTTACTACTTGATCAAATTACTGCCCATCAGGGGCAAGGAAACAACCCTCGTGAATCCCCTGGGGGAACCTTTGCCCGAACAGAAATCACCGGTTGCTCCGCAGGCGATTTAGGGATGGTCGCATCGTACGGGCAACTTCCCCCTCCGGGAGGTGTTAAGAGAGGGCCTCCGGAAAGAAGAAAAGCTTGACCCAGAAAGGCAAGGTTTAAAATAACCCTGACCTTCGAGCGGCCCCACACGTTGTCCAGGGGCTTAAAGAAATGAATAGGATAGAATGCAAACGGCAAAGGGACGATTGGACAAGGTCATTGCCCTTGGTTACGATAAGTCATAGAACCGGTTTGGCTAAGAGAACAGAGCCCTTTAAGGAGGTGGAAGATGAAGGTGAGACCAACGCTGACCATATTCCTGGTAATCGGTCTGGCAAGTATGTCAATGGCAACAACTCAGGACTCTCGTGTTGAAAAAAGCCGTGCCGTCGTCATGGATTTCATGCAGACGCTGAAGGGGGCACTCCAGGAGGCCATGAAGTCAGGTGGTCCGGTGAATGCGATCAAAGTGTGCAAGGTAACGGCACCCGAGATTGCCCGGCAGCAATCAGAGAAGCACGGTTGGAAAGTCGGGCGGACCTCTTTGAAACTGCGAAACCCCAACAATGCACCTGATGCCTGGGAACGGGAAACTCTATTATTGTTCGAGAAGCGAAAACTTGCTGGTGAGGATATCACGAAGATGGAGCACGCCGAGGAGGTTACGGAAGATGGAACAAAACGCTTTCGCTATATGAAGGCCATTCCGACCATCGATATATGTACCAAATGTCATGGTAAGGACCTGGACCCGGATGCGGAAACCCAGCTTAGAGAATCATACCCGGAGGACAAGGCGCGTGGCTTCGAGGCCGGTGACATTCGAGGGGCTTTCACGATCACACAACCAATGTAGCCTCTTGGAAGGCCGAACTCGCAAAGGCCTGGACGGTTACAAATGAGAGGCGGGGTCCTCACCGCCTTCGTGTTTGTTCGCGTGGATTGGGCTTGTTCCATAATGTCGACGCTGACGGCGGGGCACTTCCACTTTATGTCCCTCTGTGTGCTCGAATGAGGTCCAGAATCTCCTGCGCAGTCCGAACAGAAAAACCGAGCCCCCTTTCGGTTTCTAAATAACGCATGGCCTTAAATGTGGGCATGGGCGTGGGTGGGAAGCAGGTTTCCCTGAACAAGAACACCCAGCGTATTCCCACCCCGAAGAATCGTACACGTTATCCGGTGAGACTTGGCTATCCGGTGAGCGGTTATTGGGGAAACAAGACCAAGACTTCTGGACCGACGGATATCTTTTCGACATGACCTGTGTGACCATTATTCTCGAGGACATGAAGATGCGCTCTACTTCCCATATGTGTGAAAACGCCTCCGTGCTCCTTCGAAAAAAAGCCGAGGATCTTTACGGGCGCATTGGTCAACGACACTTTCTTTGAACTATGCCTTGGGTCGGACCCCGCGGAATCAGATGTTCTTGGCGCAAGTATATGGTAAGCGACCGATTGGACCATCCCCTCGACGATAAAAGGGAAGGGTTTGCTCGTATCGATCCCTTCTTTTACCGCCAAGGTCTCTATCAGGTTCTCGAGCTGTGGATGAGTATCCGCACTTTCACCGAGCGTTATGGGTGGTTTCCATTCAGGGGCTTCCGACCAAACGAGGAAACCCGCGACAGTGGTTAGATCGCTATCTGTTTTGATTTCGCCGTGTCTGATACGTGAAATGTAAAAGTTGCTGTCAATTACGGTAATCTCGCCATCCAACCCGGCAACCGGCCCTACGGCATACAGATTACTTGTACCAGAAAACTGTTGGAGCGGGACCTTGCCTGAAACGTCCCCGTGATGAAACTCCCTCTGTGTTCCTTGCCACGAAACACTGTAATTTGCGCCATTGGCCACAAGCGGAAAAATCAAACCGGTAAGGATGAACACGGTAAATGTCATTATTTTCATTCAGGCCCCCCTTTATCTTCTTGCCCACAGGCTCGCATTAATCAGCGCCGGAATCAAGATCATATTTACATCCGAATTCCACGGCCTGGAATGGCTACAGACAGCCGCAGTGTGGACATACACCCTCTTCTTCTGGGACTGGAGAGGCTTGCGTTGCCCGTGTTGTGCGCATCTGACGCCGATGGGGAGAACAGCCTCTCCGGGAGCTTCCAGAAACCGGGAGATTTCATTTTGCCGCTCCCCGGGGAGCATCGCTTCTGGGGCGACTACGACAAACGGGGGACCGTTGTCCCCGAGAAGGCCGGGTTCGGCGACAAAGGAAACGCCCTCTTCCTAGCAGGGTGGAGTCTAGAGATAAGGCGAAAACAGTCGTACGACGCCGTCGCGGAGCTTTACAGGAAAGGGCCGCAAGTGGAGATCGTCAAGGGAGATGCGGCGGGAGCTTCGCATACGGTCGTCAGCCATGGCCGCCAGGTCCGTTGCAAGCTCCCGATCGTAACACTCGAGGTTGAACTCGAAATTCAGCTCCATGCTCCTCGGATCCCAGTTTCCGGAACCGATGAGCGTCCAGTAGTCGTCAACGATCATGAGTTTCGTATGATCGAAAGGTGGTGGCGAAAGCCAGACGCGACACCCGTGAGCGAGCAACTGGGGGAAAGAGGCATTGGCGGCCCAACCTACGAAGGGCAGGTTTGGCCGTTCGGGAACCACGATGTCCACGGTTACCTCGCGAATCGCGGCCGTCCTGAGAGCCATGAGCAGGGTGGTGTTGGGAAGGAAATAGGGGGTCACGATCCGGACCGAGGAATGGGCAGCGGTCAGGGCGCCGTACACAGTCCAGAGGAGCTTTTCATAGTCCTCGTCCGGCCCGTCCGGAATGCCTCTCGCCAGCACGGGCCCCATCTGCCTCACTGGCGCTTCCACCCCCTCGGCCTCCAGCTGTTCGCCGGTCGTGAAGAACCAGTCCGAGGTAAATGCCCGGAAAAGGTGCGCGAGCACGGGGCCTTCCACCCTGAAGTGGAGGTCGCGAACGGGTCGGCGGGGGCCGGTAGCGACCATGTGCCCCGCCCGGATGTTCATGCCCCCCGTGAAGCCGACATATTGGTCCACGACCAGAATTTTTCGGTGATTGCGCAAGTTCATGAAGGCCATTCGCCACGGGACCCAGGTGGGCAGGAACCTCGCGACGCGCACCCCCTCACGCCGAAGCTTGTTGCTTACGGGCGGCCAGGAATACCGCGCCCCCATGTCGTCGATCAGCACTCTGACCTCGACGCCTCTGCGAACAGCGTCGCCCAGGGCCTGCACGAAAAGCCCCCCGGCACGGTCATGGTCGAAGATGTACGTCGAAAGGTATACGGATTTCTCAGCCCGCTGGATTGCTTCGATCATCTCGGGATAAGCGGCGTCGCCGTTGACCAGAGGCTTGACCCTGTTGCCGGGAAGGAGATCGTTGCCCGTGATATTGCGTACGAGGCGCGCCATGGATCTGAAGGCTTCTTCCGGAGGTGAACCGTATTCCCCAGCAAGACGATCCCTGGGGACAACCTTCTGGACCGTCCCGGTCGATGGCCCGGCTTCCCGAGCATCGACGCGCAAGGCCCGGGCCTTTCTCTTGATTCTGTTGATGCCGAAGAGAAGGTAGAGAAGGACCCCGAGAAGGGGAACCAGCCAGATGATCCCCACCCAGCCCACCGCCGAACGGGTGTCTTCCTTGTGCAGAATGGCGTGGCCGGAAGCCACGAGAGCGCAGAGCAGGGTGAATGCGCCCGCAAGGTGCGGCAGGATTTCAGCAAACCATGGGGGCATCGAGGTGACAGAATCCTTTGCCAAGTCCAAGGATGGGGTCGCCGCCATCGTCGGAAGACCCCTTATCCACCAGCAGTATAACAAACGACGAATGACTGCACGACGACGGGACCAACAGGTCTCCCTGCCTTCTTTCCTATTCGCTCAGGTTTAATTCCATTCGATAAATTCTCCGTGCCAGAAATCACGGTTCTCCCCTGTTTACCCCTGTTGGACCCTATTGGGTGCACAATTTGCTGCACAGTCGGGTATAGTTTCTAAGTTGCCGCAAATCTCAATAATGGAGGGAATTCCTATGAAGTACGGTCTTATTATTTGTGCTATCGTTCTCTCGTTGTTGTCTGCCACGGGTGTTGCCTTGGCGGATGATTACTCAGAGTATGATTTGCTAAACAAAGTTCCGGAGAATGCTCATGCCGTTACGGATAAGATCCTCAGTGTTGAAGCTATCGCTCCGTACTTATTGGAACTCTACCAAGGGTCTGCAAGGCTAACAATTATATGGGGCATACACCAAGAAGGTAACCAAGCGACCGTCTACTACCAAATCCGAACACAAAATGATGGTCTGACTAGAAATATGGAGAGACGGTGGGTCAGATTCACTTCTGGGTTATGGTATGACCCCGTAAGTAAGAAAGCTATTATGTACACGAAGCAGACGTAATTAGGCCACTAGCAAATTAGGGTAACGTCAGGAAGGCAGGGTCCATCGGCCCTGCCTTTTCTCTATGCCTCACAAAATCTAACAGAGGAAGCCTCTGCGCCCGTAGTTGTCCCGTAAGACAGGGCTGAGTCTGATGGCTAAGACGGGTGCGCCCAACCAGAAGAGCTTTTCGATTGCTCTTACGTTCCTGCCTGGGAAGTAATATTTGAAGAACCAGGAGAAAAACAGGCATTGCTCAAGGAAGCTGGCGATATGCACTGGGAAGGGCATTCGATGCGTGGCAATGGTAATTTTGTGGGTTGTTCGAAAACCAACTGGACCATTACTGCACAATCCAAGAAAAAAGGACTCACGGCAGTCCCGTAAGTCTTTGATTATTATGGAGCCGAGAATCGGATTCGAATCCCGCCACCGGCGGGACTGATTACGAATTCTTTTCTCAGGCTTTAAGTATAGTTATGAATTGTTACGAATATCTTGCGAAATATGGGTCTTTCTTCCCTTACGCCCCCGTCCGTTTTACGGATACTTACGGATAGTTTGGTCTGTCTACAATACAATCAGGTATACACTTCCAAATTATCCCGATTATCTCGAGTATGTATTCCGGGGAGCAGGAAGTCGTTCTTGCATGGATATCCTGAATCCACTCATGCAAAGCCGACTCATGCCTGCTCCAAAACACTCATTGGTGTGTCTTGTTACTCGCAACCCAGGTTATTCATGAGAGTTCCGATCATATTGGCCAATTCTACAGCTGCAACTCCCGAGACAAAATCCGGCGGAGGTGACAACCCGTCACAGCGGTTATAGACGTCCTGCAGTTGCCCGCAGGCCTCAGAAAGAAGCCCCCCTTCAATAAGATCGTCTGCCGCCTCGATCATATTTGTCAGGGCATTCAGGCGTCCTTCCCCGGAATTGCCGGGCCCGTCCCCTGACAAAGTTCCTGTCTCAACCGAAGCTTGAAAAAATTCCAGTATTTCCGAGATCTGTTCCCCCGGGGGCGGTTCCACCGTGACCCCTGATCCGAATAAATGCAGGAATAGAAAGGACGTGCCCGCGAGAACGAGATGGGCCTCAGCCGGTCCGAGGGAGGATGGTGTGTAGGTGACCTCTAGGTTGAGTGAAGGCCCGAAACCCGGAAGGATTTCCGTGACCATGGTCGTGGTCGCTTCGGTCCCGTTACTTCTCCACAGCTCCTGGCCGTTGACGCCGTCGTCGGCCGTGAAATATAGGGTGCCACCGATACTGGACAGGGGTCCGATGCGAGAGTCCCGGGAACCCGGTCGAATATCTTTCACCATGAAGGTTCCGTCGCTGTTGCCGTCAGACCTCCAGAGTTCTATACCGTGATCGGGGTCTGTGGCGAGGAAGTAGAGAATTCCGTCGGCCACATGAAAGTTGTGGGGGGTTGAGAAGTCCGGTCCCGGAGCGATCTCCTTTAACATGAACGTACCTTCTGGGGTGCCGTCGCTCTTCCAAAGCTCACATCCGTTGGTCCCGTCATTGCCAGAAAAATACAGGGCCTCATTCATGACAACGGCAAACGGGATCCAGCCGCAGGCGCCGTTGCCTGCGCCGGCGTTGATGTCTTTAAACAGGTACGTTCCCGGTTCGGTTCCGTCGCTCGTCCATAGTTCACGGCCGTTCATGCCGTCGTCGGCGTGAAAGAAGACCGCATTGCTAAAAGGGATAAGTCCAAAGGGGCGGGATTGGTTTGCACTGCCGTATTCTGATGTTCCCGGGAAGATGTCCTTTACCATGACAGTCCCGTCCGCATCCGTTTTCCATAGCTCCTGGCCCGATTCGTAGAGGGAATCGGTAGCCGTGAAGAAAATGGTTCCGTTCGCCTGAACCATCCCTGTAGTGTAAATCGAATAAAATTGCTGATCCGTAACCCTTTCGGTCCCTTCCGCGGTGCCATTGCTCCTCCAGAGTTCCCTCTGCCCGAGGCGAGAGGCTTGAAAATAGAGTGTACCGCCTACATCGTTCAGGCTGGACACCCGAGCACCCTCCGGTTCCGTGATGTCGAGGATAATGAAGGTTTCCTCTTCTGTCCCGTTGCTCCTCCATAGTTCCGTGCCGAGGGTCCCGCTATCGCCTATGAAATAGAGGGAACCGTTGGAGGCTGTCAGCCCAGAGGGGCGCGTATTCGAATAATCCCCTGGATAGGTGTCCTTCACCAACATGGTTCCGGCTTCCGTCCCGTCGCTCTTCCACAGTTCGGGGCCGAAAATGGAGTCATTTGCGACAAAGAAGAGGGTTCCATCGACATTGGTTATTTCTTCAATATGCCCCCAATTCCCGTAGACCGAAGAGAAGTAATCGTTGGGACGGATGTCCTTGACCATGAAGGTCCCCTCCGGGGTTCCGTCGCTCCTCCAAAGTTCGGGTCCTGAGTTGTCATTGGCCTTGAAATAGATCACATCGCCTCTCTTCGTGAGAGCCTCGATGTGCGCTGCGTCAAACCTCAGGGGCAGGGGGACGGGGGGATAGACCGAAAAGTCGGGACTGCTGAGCGGAGTAAATAAGGCGCTATCGACGCCCTCCCACACCGTATCCGCACTGGATGACAGAGAAACGATCGTCGTACTCGACGTGCCAACTTCCGCTTCCCCAAAGTTGTATTCAGAGGGCTGGAATTCAAGTGCGATGGCGAATGCGGCAGGCCACAAGAAGATCAAGAGGCCGAAGGCGAACCAGATGGTGGGAGATACTTTGTTTCTCATTTCTCATCCTCCTTTGCCCCTCCCCTGGAAGATGGTTCAACGTCAAGACGTGTACGTCCCGAGGTACGAATACAGATTCATCTATAAAGATACCTTGCCGTGTCCTCCTTTCATGGGATCTAATGGTGTGATACCGAACATGCTACGCCGATAGTGGTTCTTGGTCCAGCCCTTTATCGTAAGGCGTCCCGTATAAACAAAAAGGACCCACGGGGTTACCGTAAGTCCTTGATTCTTATGGAGCCGAGAATCGGATTCGAACCGACGACCTGCTGATTACGAATCAGCTGCTCTACCAGCTGAGCTATCTCGGCATTGAAAGAGAGAGAATTATAGGGCGAGAGGTAACCCGGGGTCAACAGGCTCCTCTCCGGGAACTCCCTCCCCCGGAAGCCTTCGGATTTGCTCGAAGAATACGGCTGCCAGCTGCGGATTGATGTCCCGGCCCACCTGTTCCTCCATCATCCCGATGATGCGATCGGCCTCCACCGCCTCCCGATAGGAACGCTTCGTTCTCAGCGCATCGAAGAAGTCGGAGAGGGCCACCATCTGGCTGCACAGGTTCTGCACCCAGCCCTCGGGCGCCTGGGGATACCCGCTGAAATCGTACCGCATGTGATGCTCGTAAGCGACCACCACCGCAAGGCGGGGGACCCCCGGCGTATCCAGGAGGTGTCGCGCCCCTTTAACCGGATGGAGGCGCATGAGGCGCCATTCTTCCTCGTCCAGCTTCCCGGCTTTGGTCAGGACTTCCTCGGGGATGAACAGCTTGCCGATATCATGAAGCATGGCGGCTACGCCAATGTCGTGCAGAGGGCGCCCCTCGATTCCGAGCGCCATGGCCTGGGACAGGGTGAGGAGGCAGACATTGGTGGAGTGTGTAAACGTGTACTCGTCCAGGGCGCGAAGGGGGGCGAGCGCCACACCGGTCTGCATCTGCTCGGAGAAGTTCTTCACGAAGTTGGAAACAACGTCATAGACGCCGGCAACGCTCAGTTTCTGGTGGCGCCGAACCCGTTCGTAGATCTCAAGGAGTCTCTCTCGCTCGAAAGTGGCCAGGTCGGCCAGAGCCAGATATGCGTCCCCGTTGTCCCGGTGGTCTTCATCCTTGACCCTGATTTCGATGCGCCCAACATGGATATGGTCGCTGGAGCGCGGTCTGTCCCGATGGTCCTTCTGAAGGGAGAGAGTGAAAACGAGGTGACGGAGTTCCTCTTCGGTGACCCCGCGGGTCATGCGGAGGGATCCGATCTCCCGTGTTTGCAGCAAGTGGCCGAAACGATGGGTATAGAGGCTGCCGCCCAAAGGGAGGTCCTCCAGCACCACCTCGTCTTCCACGACCTTAAGACTGATCTCCTCCTCGAGGGTCAACGCTTCGGTGAGGGTCCGGCAGGCCTCGGCGGTATACCGTTGAGCCTGTCCGTGCTGCGCCGAGTAGAGAGCGGTATTGGATGTTGCGCTCACCATCTGCCGGGCAAAATCCCGGATCAATTCCCTGGTTCTATTCACTTCAGCCATGCACAGTCCTTCGCTTTAGCTGTCCGAGCGTGGCCTGGGCCACCCGTAACAGTTCACCGTTTGCCGATTTCATAAAGTCCTCCAAAACCGGCGTGGCAGCATCGGACGGATACCGGGACAGGCTTCGGAGAATCTCGGATTTGAGTTCCTTGAGTTTGTCCGAGTGGAAGAGGCTCCAGGATCCCAGAATCCTTCGCAATTGAGGAAGGACTTCGGGCTGTGCCATATCCTGTAGCGAGCGAACAGCGGCTTTCTTCACGGCAAGGGCCTGTGCGCCCATGGGGCCCTTCCGGACGATTTCTACAAGCCTCTCCGCCACCTCCAACCCCCGGGCAAAGGAAGCCAACTGGATGGCGTTCAGGCGGACTGCAGGATCCTTGCTTTCAAAGTCCTGCAAGAGAATGCCTTCGGCGTCCTTGTCCCCAAAATGGAGGAGGGTCTTCAGACCTTCGGCCCGAACCTTCGGGTTTTGGTGGCGACACACGGCCTTCACATGCGGCAGGACGGAAGGGCCTCCGATGTTTCGAAGGATGATCACCAGATTCCGGACAAAGAACCATCGCGAGTCCTTCAAGAGGGGCAGGACCGACGGAGCGGCTAAAGAGCCGGCCTCCGAGACGGCATCGATCAGGAAACGCCGAACCGACATATTGGACTCGACGGCGAGGCGGGTCAGCATGGGCTGAACAAACGGCTCCCCCACGGCGTGGATAAGCCGGCTGATTTCAGGGTACTTCTCCTTGCCCCAATAGGCGAGCCCTTCGAGCACGGAGGCGACGAAATCCTTTCGCGAGAAAAAATTGGTGTTGCCCTTCTTCTCTGACTGATCGTACTCATCTGTTGATACGAGCTGATGGTAAATCTTCAGCAGGTGCTGGAAATCACCGGTTTCAAGCAGGTAGTCCACCAGTTCATGCAGCTGGGCCTGGAGTTCGGCCCGGTCTTCGAACAGGTCCCTGTTCTTGATCAATTCCAAAGTGATCAGGGCGGTCTGAGCCTCTGCAGACTGGGAGGTCAGCAGGGTCCGGAGCGCCAGGGTGGTGTCTTCTGCGGGTTGCGCCGCTCCGACAGGCGGGATGTCCATGATGCGATTCAGAGTGTGCTGATATTCTCCCGGGACGTATTCTTCACGCCTTTCTTCACGAAAGAGAGTCAGCAACAGGTCACTTCCATCGGTCCGTTCATCCAGGGCTGTGTTCGCGGTGGAGGAGGAACCGTGACGCCGCTCGCCCGCCAGCCGGGCCAGGACGGAAAGCACCTGGGGAGGCGTGCCGGCGGGTTCGGCGTTCAGGTCTTCCAGAATCTGCGCGATGAGTCCGGGAGACAACCTTGATAAGAGACGCTCGGCCGTTTTTCCCCCGTGCTCCAGCGATGATGTCAATCCGGGGAGGAACTGTTTTCGGAGGTCCGGCCGAAGTCGTGCGATCAGGCGGGCCAGAAGGTCCACCGCGGCCTGTTCCGTATCCGGGCTGCTGCTTCCCTGCTCCACGCCGTTCATATAGGCGGCCAGAACTTCGGTATAGTGTTCTTTGCCCGTGATGCCGGTCTCATCATTCCGGAGATTCTCAAATGCCTGTTTCATCCGATCCACATCGATATGGATGCGGCCTTCGACGTTCTCGGAAGGCAGGAGCTCCGAGGTGAAGGTTCGGTTCAGCAGGTCGGCCACCATCTCCGGTTCGAGAAACTTGATATTGGATATCCTGTCCCCCTCGCGGTCCAGCCTGTCTCCCAGAAGTCCGTGGATGAAACGTTCCCATAGGCTGTTCACGCCCAGGGGTGCATTCGCTCCCTCAAGACCTTCTTCAACCGTACTCAGGGAGGCGTAGTCCATCGCCTGTATCCCGATGTGAGGCAAGTCCAGGGCCGCGACCCGGCTTTCGATCCCCCCGCTCTCCCGGATTTCCTCCGGCCGCTCCCCCAGCAGGTGGCAGAAACGGAGAAGTTCCTCCGAAGGGAGTCCTCGGCGGAGGGTCAGGACGGCAATGCCTCTTTGAAACAGCGAGTGGGCAAAATCGCGAAACACAGGATTCTTGCGGTCCAGGTAGTCGTCTCCCAGCATGAGGCTGTCCTTGACGATGCCCAGGGAAACCTCTGACTGGATGTCGAGGACCCGGCCCAACATGTCCAGCGTCTTCTCGATGGACGTTCCGATGAGCGGGTGGGTGTCGGGATATGAATTGATGTTGCGCCGGGCAATGCCCAGCTCGGTGACGAACCGTGAAAGACGGTCGGCGTCAGGGGCTGACGCGGCTGCTATGGCGTGCTGATCCGGCATTCGTCGAAGCGACTTTCATGGGGGATTTCCCCCTTTAATCTTCGACGGGAGGGACGTATAACTGTAACTTAAGGAATCACCGGATTCGGGCGCCGGGACCCATGGGTCTTTCCGTTGTGAGGACGGCCAGATTCCCTTCGGGATCAGAGGCGGCCAGGATCATTCCCTGGGACTCGATCCCCATGAGTTTAGCCGGTTTCAGGTTCGCCACGACGACGATGGTTTTGCCCACGAGGGCTTCGGGTTCGTAGTGTTCGGCGATACCGGCCACAACCTGGCGCTTTTCCCCGGTATCCACCTCTATCCGAAGAAGCTTCTTGGACTTTGGAACCCGTTCTGCAAAGAGGACTTTCCCGGTCTTCAGCTCGACCCGGACAAAGTCGCTTATCTCGATAAGGTTGGCTCCGGTGCTGTCTTCCGGTGTCTTCGTTGGGGAATCCTGTTTCTCCATGGGTTTCCTTTCAACTGAAGCGTCGATTCGCGGGAAGAGGACCTCCCCCTTCTCGGTCATGGTTCCGGGACGGAGGCGCCCCCAAATAGCCTCTTTTCGGAGATCTATCTCCCCCAAGCGGCCGGGCTGGCCAATCTGGGTCCAAAGCCGCTCGGTGCTTACGGGCAGGAAGGCGTTGAGATGCATACACAGAAAACGGAGGGCTTCGGCCGAAGTATATAGCACGGTATCGAGTTGGTCCCGGTCGGCTTCGTCCTTTGCCAGCTTCCACGGAGCCGTATCCTCGATATACTTGTTACACAAGGCCACCAGTTCCCACGCGTCCTCTATGGCTTTCTGGAATCTCAGGACCTTGAGGTCCTCTTCCATGCGATCGGCCAGACCGGTGGCCACCCGCCGGATCTCCTCTTCACGGGGACCCTCAGCCCCTGAGGACGGAACCTGCCCGTCCCGGTAACGGCTGAGCATGTTCAGCACCCGGCTCGCCAGGTTTCCGAAGTCATTGGCCAGGTCGTTGTTCACCCGACCGATGAGCGCGTGAATCGAGAAATCGCCGTCCAGACCAAAGGGCACCTCCCGGAACAGGAAGAACCGAAAGGCGTCGATGCCGAAGCGGTCCACCATCTCGTTGGGATCCACGACATTCCCGAGGCTCTTGGACATCTTCTGACCTTCCACCGTCCACCATCCGTGGGCAAAGATGTTCCGGGGAAGCGGAAGTCCCATGGCCATGAGCATGGTTGACCAGTACACGGCATGGGTGGTCAGGATGTCTTTGCCGATGAGGTGGTTGTCCGCAGGCCACCAGAACGGGCCGTCCGGGGCGTAATAGGGTGCCGTGTTCCCTGAGAGGGTCCGGTCCCGGTTGGGTGAGAGATATCGCGTGGCCGAGAAGTAATTGAGCAGGGCATCGAACCAGACATAGGTCACGAAATTCTCGTCGAACGGAATCGTGACTCCCCACGAAAGACGGCTCTTGGGGCGTGAGATGCAGAGATCGCCAAGTTCCTGGGTCCTGAGGAAGCCGAGCACTTCGTTGCGGCGCGATTCCGGGAGGATAAATTCCGGGTTCGTCTCGATATGTTCGATGAGCCGCTTCTGGTACTTGGACATGAGGAAGAAGTAGTTCTCCTCCTCCACCTGTTCCACAGGGCGACCACAGTCCGGGCATTTGCCCTGAGAAAGGTCCCGTTCGTTCCAGAATCGCTCGTCCGGGGTGCAGTACCAGCCCGTCCATCCCCGCTTCTCGATTTCTCCCCGATCCCACAGCATCTGAAGGAGACCCTGAACCGTTCTGACGTGTTCCTCATCGGTCGTCCGGATGAAGGCGCTGTGGGTGATATCGAGTTTGCTCCAGAGCCGACGAAAATTATCCACCAGCAGGTCCGCATGCTCGTTCGGCGTCCGGTTCTTCTTTCTGGCAGCTTCTTCGACCTTCTGGCCGTGCTCATCCGTTCCTGTCAGGAAAAAGACGTCATGGCCGAGCAGCCGGTGAAAGCGCGCGAGGATGTCCGCGGCAATGGTCGTGTAAGCGTGTCCGATATGGGGAATATCGTTCACGTAGTATATGGGCGTGGTGACGTAGTATTTTTCAGTCACTACTTCTGCTCCTGTGTAGGCTTCTTTTTTCGTCGACGCTTAGGGCGCCGACGCTGACCCGACTGCGGCGCCGGCCCCTGTTGCCCGGCCGGAGCGGGAGGGGCTTCCGTTCCTGTCGGGGGCGCACCTGCTCCCGATGGCCCCGACGCCTGCTGGTCTGTGGTTCGGGCTTTCTGTCCCTTGCCTCGGCGTCCGCGCCGGCGTTTGCTTCGGCGACCAGGGGGTTCGGATGGTTCGCCCGCCGGCTTTTTGGGTACCGGTTGGGCCTGTTCGGCGGACTCTTCAGCGGGACCCGAAACGGGCGTCTCCATCTCCGGCAGCCGTTCCTCAGTCTGGACCTCCACCGTCCGGGTTTCGATGTCCGGAGGTAGATCTGTTTCCTCATTCAGCGTGGTGACCGATTCCATCGGGGGCCCGGCGTCCTTCCGTCGCCCCTTCTTTGCCGGTTCCACGTATTCGTAGTTCAGACAACACATGAGACGACCGCAGAGTCCGGATATTTTGGTGGGGTTGAGGGCAATGTCCTGACCTTTGGCCATCTTGATAGAGATGGGCGCGAACTGGGTCAGGAAAAGTTTGCAGCAGACCTCGCGACCACAGCATCCAATGCCTCCGACGAGCTTGGCTTCATCGCGGATGCCTATCTGCCTGAGTTCAATACGGGTTCTGAACTTGGATGCCAGATCCTTAACGAGGTCCCGAAAATCCACTCTCTTTTCGGCAGTGAAATAGAAGGAGAATTTCTTCCGGTCAAAGGTCAGGGACGTGGAAACCAGCTTCATGGGAAGGTCCCGGGTTCGGATGCGGTCTATGCAGAAGAACCGGCCCTCGGCCTCTGTTCTCCTGTTTTCGTCCATCTGCCGGAGATCTTCCGGCGTGGCTCGCCGGCGGATAGAGGGAATGGAATCGCTGCCTTCTTCCTGGTCCTCCTTACGGTACAGGATCACGGCGGTGTCCAGACCGGTGTCGACCTCGGCGATTACTGTTTCGCCCGGCCGGAGTTCCGGATCTTCGGCGCGATACAGGGCTTTCTTGCCCGTGGTTCTTAAGCGTGTGCAGTAAATCATGTTTCCTGCCGCCGGGTCACGATCCGATTCAGAACGCGCCCAGGCGCAATCTGCTCGGCGGAGTAACGCGTAAGCGGCTGTTATTATTGAAAGAATGACAAGCGATATTTTAGCTCAAAACGGATTTCAGATGCATGAGCGTGTGCTGGAAGGTGAGGTGCTTGTTCAGATTGAAGCGAAGGAGGTCCCGGGTCTGAAACAGGTGCGAGAGTACCCGGGACAGGTCCCTCAGAGAGGCCTGCCCTGACATCTGTTCAATCAGGGAGGCCTGGTCTACGTTCACAATCTGCGACGCTGAACCCGAGGCCTTCAAGGCAATACAGTCCCTTAACCAAAGGATGGCCATATCGAACCACTCGTCTATGTCATCCCGGTCTTTCCAAAGCTGGTCCGCATCGGCGGTATCACGCAGGGCCTGCCGGAGGCCTTCCAGAAAGGTGTCTCGGGACTGGCACAACGTTGGTTCCAAGGCTCTGGCGAGTCTTCCCTGAGCCAGGCTGGCACGAAGTTCCTGTTGGTCGAGAGCGGAATCCGCGGCCAAGGCTGCCATAAGGTCCGTCCGGCTGAGAGGATAGAAGCGAACCATCTGCGCACGGGACCGGATGGTGTCCGGCAAAAGGTCCGGCCGGGCCGAAACCAGGATGATGATGCTCTGGGCAGGAGGTTCCTCCAGGGTCTTGAGGAAGGCGTTGGCCGCGGCCTGATTCATCGTTTCGGCCTCCCGAACGATGGCCACCTTCAGCCCCCCTTCAAAGGATTTTTTGCTGAGAGCCTCCCCAAGATCCCTCACCTGGTCAATCTTGATCTGACGTTCCTCTCCGCCCATGACGTGGACATCGGGGTGCTGCCCCGAATCAATACGGCGGCATGCTGAGCAGACGTCGCAGGCGTCTCCTGCCACTCTTCCGCAGAGAAGGGCTTTGGCGAATTCCCGGGCGGCCAGGTCTTTTCCGACTCCCTCTTCGCCGGCAAAGAGATAACAATGCGCCACGGCCTTCCGTTCAAGGATGCCTTTGAGGATACGCACCGCCTTTTCCTGGCCGAGGATTTGCCTTAGGGACACAGGCGCTCCTGAACGACTGCCCGAATGCGGGTGTGAACTTCGAGGGCTTCGCCTGCCCCCGAGACGAGCACGGCATAGGGTTTTTCATCCGCCAGCTTGTGAAACCCCTCGCGTACCCTTCGGTGGAACTCCACCGACTCGAGCTCCATGCGGTCATGTTTTCCAGCCTGGACGTTTCGTCTGAGACCGGCTTCCACTTCCAGGTCCAGGATAATGGCCAAGTCGGGGACAAGGCCACCTGTAGAAATCTCGTCGAGCTGATGCAGAAGTTTTCGGTCGAGGCCCCGGCCATAGCCCTGGTAGGCCAGGGTGGAATCGGAAAACCGGTCGCAGAGAATCCAGGCGCCGTTTTCCAGTTGAGGCCGGACGACTTCCTCCACATGCTGGGCCCGGGCAGCGTGGTACAGCAGGAGTTCCGCCGTGGATGTCATGGCCTTGTGACGAGGGTCGAGGATCACTTCCCGGATATGCCGCCCGACATCAGTCCCGCCGGGTTCCAGGGTCGTGACCACGCGACGCCCACGCGAAACGAGGAAATCGCGAAGCAGCGGAATCTGGGTTGTTTTTCCGGCTCCTTCGATGCCCTCCAGAACGATGAAGGTTCCTCGAGTATTCCCGGCCATATAAGTTCCAGGAGGCTCCTCGGACCTAAAGGCCTTGCGCCCTGGAGCCCAACTCCTTCAGCAGGCCAAAGACCTTTTCAGCCTCCGGTTCAGAGAGCGAACCGGCACCACAGGAAGGGGTCAGGAGGCTTTGCCGCCGGATCCGCCCCGGTTCGACGCCCAGGCCTTCAAGGATGGCCAGGGCCCGACGCAGTCGATCCGTAACCTCCCCAAGGTCTGTAGTCTTTATGGCTTCCGTGGTGGGAACCACACCCCAGGCCACGATTCCCCCCTGCTGGACAAATTGCCTGACCTCCTCAGGATAGAGCGTCAGCGAATCAGCGTAGTCATAGGCATCGAAGTTGAGGATGTCCACGCCCGAGGCCACAACCAGGGGCCAATGGGCCTTGCTGCAGCAATGGATGGCCGAGAGCGCCCCGGCTGACCGGATCGTCTCCATGGTCTCCCGGAGGAGTCGGGCCGCCTCCTCGTCAGGAACCCCGAGGTAGGCGGAGGTCCCGAGAGCGGAGAGGATCGGCTCATCCACGAAGAGGAGGACTTGGTCTGCATATTTCCGGAGCTGTCGAATCTGCCACAGGGCCTTGCCCTTTAACAGAGAAAGCGCCAGTTCACGCCTCTCTTCATCAAAGAACACGGGCTTCTTTTCCCGATCCGTCAAACCCAGCGTGAAGGTGAGGGGCCCCGTGATATGCCCCTTAAGCGCCGGAAATCTTGGACGGGAACCCAATAACTCCTCGAAAGCATAAAATCCCGCGGCATGTGCCCGAGTGATGGGAAAGCCCTCATCGGATTCAAGAGCGGCATAGTAGCGGTAAAGTTCTTCCTCCTCGGCTTCAGTCGCCCATACGGATTCGCCTTCGATTCGGGCAAAGGGGAAGGATTCAATGTACTGCGGTATCATGAGTTCCCGAAACCCGAGGGCCGGAAGCTGTGGCCAAAACGGGATGTCCACGGACTCAAGAACGAGCTCACAAGCCCTTGCAGGGTCTTTATGGGGAAGGCTGCCGATACCGGTCGTACTGAAGGGTTTCATTCTTCGGGGGAGTATACCGGAACGCGGAAGTGCCCGGCAAACGACCGGAAAATAAGCGAAACACGGAGTCCGGAGTTACATTGACTTGCGCCAATTTCCGGTGCTATCCTTATCACTCTTTCGTGGGGCTGTAGCTCAGCTGGGAGAGCGCTTGAATGGCATTCAAGAGGTCGTCGGTTCGATCCCGATCAGCTCCACCATGAACAACCCGAGGCTGCGAATCAATCGCAGCCTCTTTCTTTTCGGAACAAACATGCCGCGGGGAGGCGACATCCCTGACCGCTCGTTTGAGCCCTTTTCTTCTTCTGCTGCTCCATGCTCACCTTATCGCACGGAACCGACTCAGAACTCCGGTCGGTCAACGGCCCCTCCAGCGGCATCCTGGCTTGGCGCCATCCCTCTGCATAAAAAAACGGAGCCTGAGGCTCCGTTTCCCTTTTGAGTTTGAAGTCAGCCCATTTTACGGCAGAACGGAACGACCGCCGGGACGTTCCGAAGGGTTAAGAAACACAAGACGCGTCATATCCGCGGGTTCGAGAGGGGACGTTTTTTCGACGAGGGTTACGTTCACGTGAGCGGGTTCCACGTCATATGCGTCACCCGTGATGAAATCCACGGCCAGTCCAACGGGACCACCCATGATAAGGTCTCCCCACAGCCAGCCATCCCGGGACTGCTGGAAAACAACATTGATGGGCTTGTATCCCTCCTTCTCAATGTAAAGCAGAAAATTTCCATGACCGCGCGGGACAAGGACTTTCGCCGGTGAGGTGTACCTTGCGCCATTAACGGTGAGCGTCGCGTGGTCGGGGGTGGTGTATACGGGAACTTCAACCATGTCCCTGTTCATGATGGTGGCGCACGAAGAAAGCATGCAGATCGCGACAAGAGCAAATAAGGCAGGTTTCATTCTTAGGTACCCCCTGAACATCGGCAACCAGTCCGGTTTTGACGGAGGGCAGACAGGGCCTTCCGCATCCTTTTTTGGAGTGCGGGGCTCACCCCTGCCTCGCATCACGTATTGTTTATCGGCGCATCGTGCGGGAACTTTATTTGTCCCATAGATCCAAGAAGTTTGGCCAGGTCGGTGGTGCGAGAGGGGGGACTCGAACCCCCACAGCCGAAGCCGCCAGATCCTAAGTCTGGTGCGTCTGCCAGTTCCGCCACTCTCGCAGGGATAAGAAACGGGGAAGGGACGGAAGTCACGCCATACCCTTGTATGGCGCAAGACTATGTAGGATCTGTCTCCGCCCCGTCAATCGGACCAGGTGTGTCCCCACCGGGAACGATTTTTCAAATCAAGACTGTACACATCCTGTTCACCGCTTATGCACAGGCAAAATGTCAAAAAAATCAAGGCTGTTCGTCCGGATTGTTGACGGGTGGAAAAAAATCTTGACATATACAATATGTTGTGGTTTTATTGCTAAGGCCTTCTACATACAATACATTGCACGTCTTCCGGGAGGGGTATCCGGTTTCGTTC
>QJVM01000009.1 GCA_003235715.1 Nitrospirota bacterium | reverse complement strand
GATAACTGGTTGCTAAAACTCGCTGTCAATTGGTTGGGGAATTGGGCCAAACATGGACTTACTGTCCCCACACTGTCCCCACAAGAATTTCAGAAAAGAAAACGGGAAACCAAGGCTTCTTAATTCCTTGATTTCCCGTCTGTTTTTTGGGGGGCCACCGGGGGGTCGAACCCCGGACCCGCTGATTAAGAGTCAGCTGCTCTGCCAGCTGAGCTAGTGGCCCACGAAATTTTTGGGGTTAGAGCATACCCCAACGGAAGACCCACGGTCAACCGCAAGAACAAAAAAAATGGTGCGCTCGGCGCGAGTCGAACGCGCGACCCTCGGCTTCGGAGACCGATACTCTATCCAGCTGAGCTACGAGCGCACAAAAAGACCAACCCTGCAAAAAAAAGCAGACCATGTGCGGTCTGCACCGGAAATCAAATGGGGTGAGTGAGGGGATTCGAACCCCCGACAACTGGATCCACAATCCAGTGCTCTAACCGCTGAACTACACTCACCATTTCTAAGACAAGAGATTTTATAGAAATGCGTCAAGATTTTCAATATGGATATCAGGGACTCGGTTGAAAGGGGCCTCCCCTCGGTAAATCGGAGGGCCAAAGCATATCCCCGGCCGAAGTTGCCTGCAGCAACCAGTTGGATAGGAGCCAGACTTTTTCATTCAAGGGTGTTTCATGTAAAATGGTGACCCATGCTGAACAAAAGAAAAAACCTGAAGATTCGATATCTTAGCCTGATTCCAGCGGGAATCGTGCTCGGGCTCGCCTTTCCCAAGACGGGCTTCGCTTATCTGGCCTGGGCAGCCGTGACGCCCCTGCTTTGCATGGTGTGGGACCTGCGAAAGCGGGAGTCCTTCCTCGCCGGATGGATTTATGGCACGGCCTTTTATGCGACAACGCTTTACTGGGTGGACAATTCTGTGCGGGTATATGGTCATGTGCCCCTGTTCCTGAGCGTCCCGACGGTACTCTTACTGGCGTTGTTCCTCGGGTTCTATGTAGCCATCTTCTCCGCTGTCTTTACTAGTGTCTGCAGTGGAACGCGCTATCCGGCAGTACTTGTTGCGCCGGTGCTGTGGGTAACGCTCGACCTTGCCCGCACCTACCTGTTTACAGGATTTCCCTGGGCTTCTCTGGGGTATACACAATTTCGCGTCCTTCCGATCATCCAGATTTCTGATATAACAGCGGTCTACGGGGTGACCTTCCTGCTGCTGGCTGCAAATGGCGGTCTTGCTGACCTGATTCTGCTTTCATCCAGGCGCCGTCACAATCCCCTGTTCCCGATCTTTCCCACCTTCGCCGGCCTATTCTTTCTTGGGCTGATTCTTGCCGGCGCCTATAAGTACGGAACCTGGCGGCTCGAACAGTCTCCAGCCAGTCAGGCTAATCTGAAGGTGGCCGTAGTTCAGGGCAATGTAGACCAGGGGCTCAAATGGGCCCCAGAGAACCAGCAGATGATCCTAACCAAGTATATGGGACTCACGAGGTCTGTCCTTTCAGAGGGGGCAGACCTTGTCGTTTGGCCAGAGTCCGCTCTGCCCTTCGTCTTTGATAACGATCTTCCACATACGGAGGCGCTTCGGGCGTTTGTCGGATCGATTGAAACTCCACTTCTGACGGGTGCGGTCGTCATGGCTGGAGAAAAAGAGGGTCGCGTTAGGGTTGCCAACGGTGCTGTTCTTATAGATGAAACAGGGAAAACCAAGGATACTTACGAAAAGATTCATCTTGTTCCCTTCGGCGAGTATGTACCGCTTGGGCTCCCGGTAGCTCGCCTAGTTACTGCCATCGGGGATTTTGAAGCAGGAAAGGAATACACGGTGTTCAGGTGGGAAGGCCCTGCTTTCAGTGCATTGGTCTGCTACGAAATCATATTTCCGGAGTTGGTCCGGAATTTTGCCGCCAAGGGCGCGAGGACCCTCATAACGATTACGAATGATGCGTGGTTTGGTCGGACCGCTGCACCGTATCAGCATTTCTCGATGGCTGTATTTCGGGCAGTGGAAAACCGTATGCCTGTAATTCGCGCCGCCAATACCGGCATCTCGGGCTTTATTGATGATAGGGGTCGGATTATTAAGGCAACTGGTATCTTTCACGAGGATGCCTTCGCAGAGACCGTTACGATCTCGGGGGAAAAGAGTTTTTACACTCGTTATGGAAACGTATTCGGCTATATCAGCATCGTGGCCGCAGTCATGATGATTATGTTCAAAGGGGAAAAGAAGCATGGTCGAGATAAGGGCGATTCGTTCTAAGTATCAGAATATACGGAGGTATCTTTGAAGCCGATCGGCTGAATACCCGGCACCTGGAACTGGAGCGCGAATTATCCGCAAGCGGCGTCTGGAACGATCCGGACCGGATGCAGACGCTCATGAGAGAGAAGGCGCGTATCGAAGACGTTCTCCTTCCCCTTCAGGAGTTGGAAAGGAAGATTTCGGACATTGAACTCCTCACGGAACTGACCAGGGAGGAGGACGGGAAAGTCTTCGAGCCCGAGTTGGAGCAGAAGGCTCAAGCAGCCGAGACCATCCTGGACGAACTCGAATTCAAGAGCATCCTTTCCGATCCTCGTGACAAGAGCAGTGCCATTCTTTCCATAAATCCGGGAGCCGGTGGGACTGAAAGCCAGGACTGGGCCCAGATGCTCATGCGCATGTACCTGAGATGGGCGGAACGTTCAGAGTACGAGGTCACCATTACAGACTTTCAGCCCGGGGAGGAGGCCGGGATTAAGGGCGCGACCATGGAGATTGCAGGGGCCTATGCCTATGGGTATCTGAAAGCGGAAGCAGGGGTCCATCGCCTCGTTCGCATTTCACCCTTTGATGCGAATAAACGCCGCCACACTTCATTTTCGGCCGTTCTCGTCTATCCCGTTGTCGAAGATGATATTGAGGTTGATCTGAGGGAAGAAGATATCAAGATGGACACCTACCGGTCTTCCGGAGCCGGAGGACAACATGTCAACAAGACCTCTTCGGCCGTGCGCCTGACACACGTCCCCACCGGTATTATCGTCGCCTGCCAGAGTGAACGTTCCCAGGTAAAAAACCGGAGTTACGCCATGAAGGTGCTGAAGGCCAAACTTTATGACCTTCAGCTAAAGACCAAGGAGAAGGAGATGGCAGACCTTATCGGGGAAAAGAAAGAAATTGCCTGGGGAAGCCAGATACGGTCATACGTCTTTCAGCCCTACCAGATGGTCAAGGACCATCGGACAGACACCGAAGTGGGGAATGTGGAGGCCGTAATGGACGGGGACTTGGACCTCTTTATAAGAAACTATCTCCTCCAGCAGGCCGGCCGCAAGTCAGGCACGGCCTGACCAGACCTTCTCGTCAGGTTACCGTGGAAACAATACTGGCTGAATATTCCTGCAGAGATCGTACGTTAACACCTTTCCGCAACATCACTTCAAGCGCATCAGCTGCCGCCTTGCTGCCCGCCACGGTGGTCGTAAACGGCACCTTATACTGCAAGGCACTTTCACGGATAGAGAAACTGTCCTTCTGGGCCTGAGTCCCGGTAACGGTGTTAATGACATAACTGATCTCGCCATTCTTAATGGCATCGACAATATGAGGTCGGCCTTCCTTCACCTTGTTAACCATTTCCACGGGCAGGTTGTGATCCCTGAGGAAAGCCGCCGTACCCTTGGTGGCCACGATCTGAAAGCCCAGGTCCACAAACTTCCGCACTACGGATACAATAGCCGGTTTGTCTCCGTCCTTCAGGCTCACAAAAACCTTACCCTTGACCGGCAGAACATTTGAGCTGGCCGCCTGCGCCTTGAAGTAGGCACGGCCGAAATCGTCATCGATTCCCATTACCTCACCCGTAGACTTCATCTCCGGCCCAAGGATGGTATCCACACCACGAAAGCGATCGAAGGGGAAAACCGCTTCCTTCACGGCATAGTGTCGTTGCATCCTTTCGCCAAGCAGCCCCTGCTGACGCAGAGACACGCCGGCACACGCCTTGGCCGCCACCTTGGCCAGAGGGACCCCGGTGGCCTTACTCACGAAGGGCACGGTTCGCGAAGCCCTTGGATTCACCTCGAGGACGTAGATTTCGCTGTTCTTCACAGCAAACTGCACGTTCATAAGCCCTATAACGTTCAATTCCCTGGCCATGGCGATGGTCTGCGTCTTAATCAGGTCGATCACCTCTGAAGACAACGAAAAAGGCGGCAGCGAACAGGCTGAATCGCCAGAGTGAACACCAGCCTCCTCGATATGTTCCATGACCCCCCCAACGATTACATCCGCGCCGTCTCCCACGGCGTCCACGTCAACCTCTATCGCACCCTCCAGGTACCGATCCACGAGTACCGGATGTTCCGGAGACACACGGGCCGCCCGTGTCATGTAATCGGAAAGGCTGGCCTCATCGTAGATGATTTCCATGGCACGACCGCCCAGGACATACGAGGGCCGAACCATAACCGGATAACCTATTTGAGCGGCAATGGCCCTGGCTTCCTCAACCGTAAAGGCGGTACCGTTTTCAGTCTGCTTGAGACCGAGTTTGTCGAGAAAGTCCTTGAAACGCCTCCGGTCCTCGGCCCGGTCGATGGAGTCCGACGAAGTGCCCAGAATGGGAATCCCTTCCGCCTCAAGCGGAACAGCCAGTTTGAGCGGGGTCTGGCCACCAAACTGAACCACGATTCCGGCCGGCTTTTCTAATCTCACAATGCTCAGCACATCTTCCAGCGTCAGGGGTTCGAAGTAAAGTCGGTCCGAGGTATCATAATCCGTACTTACGGTTTCAGGATTGCAGTTGACCATGATGGTTTCATATCCGAGTTCCCGGAAGGCAAATACCGCATGAACGCAGCAGTAATCGAACTCGATCCCCTGACCGATCCGATTGGGACCTGACCCCAGGATCATGACCTTCTTCCTATCCGTCGGTGCTGACTCGCACTCGCGCTCGTACGTGGAGTAGAGATAGGGCGTATAGGCCTCAAATTCTGCGGCACACGTGTCCACACGCTTGAATACGGGAATAAGCCCGGCATTCAGTCGGCGCTCGCGAACAGCCTTCTCCGTTGATTGGGTCAGTGAAGCTAGCCGTCGATCGGAAAACCCCCACGATTTAGCCATACGGAGAAGGTCATTGGACAAACCCTCCAGGTTAACGCATTGGGTTCTCAACTCCTGTTCCATCTGTATGATCTGTTCGATGTTCAGCAGAAACCACGGGTCCACGGCCGTAAGTTCCTGGATATCCTCCATCTTCATCCCTCTTCGAAAAGCCTCGGCAATGAACCAGATTCGGTCCGCCCCGGGAATCTTCAGCCTGGACGTAATCTGGTCAAGCGTCTGCTCCTCGAAGCCGTAGGAATCCAGCTCAAGACTCCGGAGACCCTTCTGAAGCGATTCCTTGAAGGTTCTTCCGATGGACATGGCCTCCCCTACGGATTTCATCTGGGTGGTCAACGTGGGATCCGTGTCGGGGAACTTTTCGAAGGCAAATCGAGGGATCTTGGTCACCACATAATCCAGGGTGGGCTCAAATGAGGCCGGCGTGGTCTTGGTGATGTCGTTACGGATTTCGTCCAGTGTCAGCCCCACAGCAAGCTTGGCCGCGATCTTCGCGATGGGAAACCCCGTAGCCTTGCTGGCCAGTGCCGAGCTTCTGGAAACCCTGGGGTTCATCTCGATCACCACCATACGACCGTCCTCCGGATTCAGGGCAAACTGGATATTGGACCCCCCGGTATCTACACCGATCTCGCGAATAATCGCAATGCTGGCGTCCCGCATCCGCTGGTACTCCTTATCGGTCAGGGTTTGAGCGGGAGCCACAGTGATAGAGTCCCCGGTATGGACCCCCATGGGATCAAGATTCTCAATGGAACAGATGATAACGACATTATCGCGCTGATCGCGCACGACCTCGAGCTCGAATTCCTTCCATCCGATTACCGACTCCTCAACAAGCACCTGTCTAACCGGACTCAGATCCAGTCCCTTCTTCAGAAGTTCCTCGTATTCTTCTGCATTGTACGCAATGCCCCCCCCGGAACCGCCCAGGGTGAAAGCCGGCCGAAGTATCGCAGGGAACCCGGTATGCTCCACGGCCTGCAACCCTTCCTCAAGGGTCTTGACTGCAGCACTTCTGGGGACCTCCAGGCCAATCTTTTCCATGGCCCTCTTGAAAAGATCCCGATCCTCGGCCTTCTTTATGGCTTGCAGATTCGCCCCGATCAATTCCACGCCGTACTTGTCGAGGATACCAGCGTCAGCCAACTTGACGGCCAAGTTGAGCGCCGTCTGCCCCCCCATCGTCGGAAGCAGCGCTTGGGGGCGCTCCTTCTCAATGATCATTTCTAGGATTTCAGGAGTTAGGGGTTCAATATATGTCGCATCCGCCATCTCCGGGTCAGTCATGATTGTGGCCGGGTTGGAGTTCACCAGAACCACCCTGTAACCTTCCTGTCGGAGCGCCTTGCACGCCTGGGCACCCGAATAGTCAAATTCGCACGCCTGACCGATCACAATGGGCCCGGAACCGATGAGGAGTATGGTTGTTAAGTCTGTTCGCTTGGGCACGACGTCACTTCCTTTATCGTTTGTTGTCTACAGTGTCGTTCTGACTTCATTACCTGTACTTATTGTCTGACTACGGGCCTCCAACCTGGGATATGCGCCCCGTCCTCTTTCAGGCCAGTCCGAGGAATTCTCCCAGTCTCTGGCGTACTGCCTGCGCATGTTCAAGCACGACATCGGTATGTACCAACACCCGGGAACCATCCGCCAGCACAAAATTAACCTTGTAGAGAGGCAGGGGCGTGGCGTGAACACCGGGCTCAGCCATCTTGTGCCACTTTACGATTTCCTGTATATCGCTTTCATCGGGAGGCGGCTGTTCTTCTGCTTCAATGAACCGGACCTCGGCCACCCGGAGAATTTTGGTCAACGTGCGACCAAAGGCCCTTTCGCGCGCAACGGTAATCGTTCCCGATGTTCTGTCCATGGTTGTAACGGTGGTATGTTCCCTGAAGACCCAACGTCTGATAACCACGTAAAAACCGAAAAACAAGGCTACCGGGATGATCCACTGCTTCCACCCCCCCGGGCCCGAAGGAAAAAGAGCTAAATAAACCAGAGCGGTCACTCCTCCCGAAGCCAGAATTGCCCCCAGTTCCCGGTTATACACCATCGCATTGAGTGCGCTTCCTGACCCGTACTTGTACAAAACGGTACGAAGGACGAGTTGGTTATTTTGCTCCATAATGCTGTAAGACCCGGTCATTGACGCCATGTTGAGCCCCGGTACGTCGAACGGATCAATTACCTTGTTCCATCATCTCCGCGAATCTGCGGAAAAGATAACGGGAATCGTTCGGTCCCGGTCCGGCCTCGGGATGGTATTGAACCGAAAATACCGGGAATTCCCTGTGACGCATGCCCTCCTCCGTATTGTCATAAAGGTTCTGATGGGTCATGAACACCTCGTCGCCAAGTGAATTCATGGCTACGCAGTAGTTATGGTTCTGGGCGGTAATCGAAATTTCGCCTGTTTCGAGGTCTTTTACGGGATGGTTGCCCCCGTGATGGCCAAATTTGAGCTTATACGTGCGACCTCCCAAGGCAATCCCGAGTATCTGATGACCGAGGCAGATCCCAAAGATAGGCTTCTTGCCTATCAGGTAGGCCGCACTCTCTGCAGCATAGGGTACGGCCTGAGGATCTCCCGGGCCATTACTAAGAAAAACTCCGTTAGGGTTAAGCTCCAATACCTCTTCAGGACGGGTCTTCGGTGGAACAACGGTTACCCTGCATCCCGCCTCCAGAAGAAGGCGGAGAATGTTGAATTTTATTCCAAAATCATAGGCCACCACATGATACCGTCCAGAAATCTCTCCCACAACTTCCCGTTGCCCATAAGGCCACTTCCAGACGTACTCACGCCAGTTATAAGAGTTGGTGCTGGCCACCCGGCCGACCAGGTCCTGTTCAGCGATCGGTGACGCCGCCCGGGCCTTGGCCCTCAGGCTCTCAGGGTCACGGTCCAGAGTTGAGATAACTCCCATCTGGGTTCCCCGGTCACGGATATGTCGGGTCAACATCCTAGTATCAATACCCTGAATCCCTACAACCCCGTTAGAGGACAAATACGTGGCCAGTGAGTTGTTCGCACGCCAGTTGCTGAAATAATCGAAACCTTCACGAACGATAAATCCCTCAACCGTAGGCCCTATTGCCGACTCGATATCCTCCGAGGTCACACCGTAATTGCCAATTTGCGTATAGCACATCGTCACGATCTGTCCCCTGTAAGAAGGGTCTGTCAAAATTTCCTGGTACCCTGTCATGGAGGTGTTGAACACTACTTCCCCAACCGTTTCCCCCTCGGCCCCGAAACTCCACCCTTCAAAAACCGTCCCGTCCTCCAGAACCAGCGTCGCTCTTACCGGCATGCGAAAGCCTCCCCAGATACAACCGTACGAACTGCCCGGCCCTTGAGTAACCTTCCCTCAAAGGGCGTGTTCTTTCCCCTCGATTCAAACCGAGACGCGTCGACCACCCATTCGACCCTCGGATCCACAATGACCAGATTTGCCTCGGCACCAACCCGTATGAGACGGGCCGGAATATTCATGATGCGACAGGGATTGATGCTCAAAAGGTCCACAAGTCGAGAGATAGTGATCGTACCGTCGTGAACAAGACCGAGCGCAAGACCCAGAGCCGTTTCCAGACCGGATATGCCCGGAGGCGCATCGTCAAAGGCCGCAGCCTTCTCCTCGCGATGGTGCGGAGCATGGTCTGTGACGATAGCGTCAAAGGTTCCATCCTGCAAACCCTCTCTCACCGCATCCACATCGTGCCTAGTCCGAAGCGGTGGATTTACCTTTGCCGCCGTATTGTAGTTAAGAGCGGCCTCCTCGGTTAGCGCAAAATAGTGCGGACAGGTCTCGGCCGTTACGTTGACCCCCCGCCTCTTCGCATCCCGAATCAAGCGCACAGAACCCTCTGTAGAGACGTGGGCCACATGGAGTCGGCCCCCCGTGAGTTCCGAAAGTGCTATATCTCGAGCTACGATGATATCTTCAGCCGCGTTCGGGATCCCCCTGAGGCCAAGCTGGACCGCCGTGAGGCCCTCGTTCATGACCCCTTTACCGCTCAACGTTGTATCCTCTGCATGGGAAATGATTGGGACCTTGAAAATGCGACTGTATTCCAGCGCACGTCGCATGATGAGGCTGTTCATAACGGGCCGCCCGTCATCACTGAAACCCACACACCCAGCCTCAACAAGACTTCCCATCTCCGCCAGATATTCGCCGGACTGTCCCCGTGTAATCGCCCCAATAGGATAGACACCACAGGAACCGTCGGTATCCGCCTTCTTCTGAATATAACGGGTTATGGCCGGTTCATCATTTACCGGCCGAGTGTTGGGCATACAGCATACGGCTGTAAATCCGCCGTTCACAGCCGCGCGGGTACCGGTGGCGATAGTTTCCTTGTATTCGAAACCCGGTTCCCGAAGATGAGTGTGGATATCGACAAGCCCCGGAAGAACATAACAACCAGAAGCGTCTACGTCTTCATCACCAGTCGTTACTTCAGCCTCTGACGGCAGAATATCCTCAATGCGTCCGTCCGCCACGAGGATGTCAAAAACTCCATCGAGCCCAGATGCCGGGTCCACGGCATGTCCATTCCTTATCCGAAATCTCTTCTTCACGCTGTCATCCGTCAGGACGGGAATCTTTCCTGGGCTGCCTGAGTGCCGGAAGATGCCCATCCGCCCGCCAGGAGATAAAGGACGGCCATCCGCACCGCCACGCCGTTTTGAACCTGGTCAAGAATCACGGAACTTTCTCCATCAGCAACATCTGACGAAATTTCCACGCCCCGATTCAAAGGGCCAGGATGCATTACGATGGCATCCGGCTTGGCCATGGCGAGGCGCCGATTATTGAGGATGTAAAGATCCGCATACTCATGAATACTTGGGAAATATCCGCCATCCTGGCGCTCGGTTTGAATGCGGAGTTGCATAATGACGTCAGCCCCACGAAGCCCCTCTTCCATCCGGTGGAATATTTCAACCCCCGGCAATAATTTCATGCCTGACGGGATGAGCGTGGGTGGGCCGATCAAACGGATCTTCATGCCCAGCTTGCCCATGGCATAGATATTCGATTTGGCCACCCTGGAGTGGGCAATATCCCCGACGATCGCCACGGTCAGCCCCTCAAGCCTGCCCTTATGCTGACGTATTGTGAAAAGGTCAAGCAGCGCCTGCGTCGGATGCTCGTTGAAACCGTCTCCCGCATTTACAATCGAAGCATCCACGCCTCCGGAAAGAATGTGCGGAACCCCGGAAGAGGAGTGTCGGATGACCACAATATCCGCCCCATAGGCTTCCATGGTCCGGATGGTATCCAAAAGTGATTCTCCCTTGACAACGCTCGAAGCCGCAATGGAGACATTCGCCACATCCATACTCAAGCGCTTTCCGGCAAGTTCGAACGACATACGCGTTCTCGTAGACGGCTCGAAGAAAAGATTGACCATGGTTTTGCCCCGTAACGTCGGAACTTTCTTTATGTCCCGTTCCAGAACACCCTTGAAACCCGACGCGGTTTCCAGAACATGTTCAATATCTTGAGCGGTCAAAGCGTGGATGCCAAGAAGGTCCTTCTTCACCGGATGGATTCTCCCTCCTTGTAGAGGACAGCGCGATCCGTTTCTCCCTCCTCCCCATAGTAAACCTTTACCAAGTCCATTCTAGAGGTGGGAATATTCTTGCCTACGTAGTCGGCCTTAATAGGCAGTTCCCGATGACCCCGGTCCACAAGCGTTGCCAACTGAATCAGGGCAGGACGCCCCATGTCCATCAGCGCATCCATGGCCGCCCGTATGGTCCGTCCCGTAAACAGAACGTCATCGGCAAGGATCACACGCATCTCGTTCAGAGAAAAGGAAATGTCAGTTTCCTTGATTCGGGGCGCTTCTCTTCTCAGCGACAGGTCGTCCCGATACAGAGAAACATCAAGAGTACCTACAGGAGGCTTCTCGCCCTCAATGCTTTGGATGCGCTCAGCAAGGCGTTCTGCCAGGTAGACCCCTCCCCGCTGGACCCCGATCAGGCAGAGCCGCTCCACCCCCCGATTTCTTTCTATGATCTCATGTGCCATGCGGGAGATGGCCCTTGCAATTTCCAGGCTTCCAAGTATCTCTGAAGACATAAAAAAAGCCTCCTTCCCTCTTTAGGGAAGAAGGCCCTCGACAAACCTGACAATATCGCTAATTTTCAAGGACAACCCACCTTTCCAGCCTCTCCGGGCAAGATTTAAAGGCAGCCCATTTAACCAGATGTCTGCCCCTCAAGTCAACCACTCTCGCACCGCGGCCCGTGACCGAGAAACGCAGATATCTATTAATTTTTTATCGTTTTTTTATTTATAGTTACATACATTACTTAATGCATTACTTCATATTACCAATTTAATAGGTGGCGCTTCCTGCCGATACGAACCACATGG
>QJVM01000191.1 GCA_003235715.1 Nitrospirota bacterium | reverse complement strand
CTGGCAGAGAACTGAGATGGCGGCAGCCGTTGTCTCTAATGACGCCGCTCATGCCCACAGCGTTCTGGAGAAGGTCGTCGCCCTCGTTCAGGAATCTCCGGACGCAGAACTGCTGGATTACCGGATCGAAATGCTCTGATCTCCTAAAGGGGATGTCCTCGGTCAAGGCTAAGGACCGGGAAAGGGGAGTTCCCGTCGGATTGGAAAGGGCGAACCGTCAGAAGAGTTCGGCGCCACCGGGACCATGCTCCTTGGTCCGACTAATATAATCCATGGGCCGGAAACGGAGCCTCGCACAAGAAGAGAAAGTCAGAACCCTCTCGAGTGCGGCCCAACCCCGGAGTGGAACCGGAAGAACGTACAGGTATTCACCGAAACCGGTCCGTGGAGAGATGTTTCGTAATCTGCGGTTCCTTGCATCACGAGAGTAAGAAAAGGAGAAACCATGGGACTCCTCGTTGTTGGATCCATCGCCTTTGATTCGGTCAAAACCCCCTTCGGGCACGCGGAGGACGTTCTTGGAGGATCCGCCACTTATTTCTCCACTGCGGCCAGCTATTTCACGGACGTATCCCTTGTAGCCGTAGTCGGAGAGGATTTTCCCGAGCAGCATCTCCAGTTCTTGAGAAGCCGCAACATCGATCTCACGGGGCTGGAACGGGCTCCGGGAAAAACCTTCCGTTGGAAGGGCGAATACACCTATGAGTTGAACGAAGCCCATACCCTCGATACCCAGTTGAACGTGTTTCAGACCTTCAGGCCCAGGCTCGCGGAGAAGCAGAAGAAGAGTCAGGTGGTATTCCTGGCCAACATTGACCCGGACCTTCAGCGCGAAGTCCTCAGCCAGGTCGAGAAGCCCGCCCTCGTGGCCTGCGACACGATGAACTTCTGGATCGGAGGAAAGCGGGACGCATTGGTCCGGACCCTCGGTTTGGTCGATATCCTCATCATCAACGATGGCGAAGCGCGGGAACTCGCAGGGGAACCAAACCTCGTGCGCGCAGCCTCCAAGATCCGTTCCTTCGGTCCTCGAACCCTGATCATCAAACGCGGGGAATATGGGGCCCTCCTCTTTGGAAAAGATTCTGTCTTTTCGGCACCCGCCTACCCTCTCGAATCGGTCTTCGATCCGACCGGCGCCGGTGATTCGTTTGCCGGAGGGTTTATGGGTTACCTTGCCAATACGATGAACTTTGAGGATGCCAACATCCGCCGGGCCATTATTTTCGGAAGCGTGATGGCCTCCTTTAACGTGGAGGACTTCTCGCTGAACCGTCTGAGGACTTTGGAATACCGCGAGATTGAGAATCGGTACCGGGAATTCAGGCGCCTGACCCATTTCGACGATCTCTGATCAGCCGCCTCGAGGGCGGAACCGCCCGTTCAGCGAGCGGCCGGAAAACGACGGCCCATGAACCGAGGGGAGCCAGGAACGGAACAGGAAAACCTGCCCGCCAGGGAAAAGTTTCCCTGCGTTCATATCCCTTTGGCCGACCGGGCGGAGAAGGCGCCGGTCTTCGTCTCACATGTGCCTTTATCTTGAACCTCCAGCAATTGAAGAAATTGGGGCTACCGTGATCCGCCTCTGTCTCTCGGAGCGCGGTCTGGAAAGGCGATAGGAACCTTCGTGTCGCAGAACGCCCAAAGCGCTGAAGTTATCGTAATCGGGGCCGGCATGGGCGGACTGGCCTGTGCGGCCCGCCTGGCCCGGGCAGGAGTCAATACGCTTCTCCTGGAACAGGACCGTCGCGTGGGCGGCACAGCCGGCGGATTCTTCAGGTCCGGATTTTCCTTTCCCACGGGCCCGGTAGGCGTCACCGGTCCCGACTACATCGATTCCGTGCTGAAAGACTGCGGGGCAAGAGAACTTCCCGAATGGGCCCGTTCCCATTTCCGGCTCGTTACGGAGGGATTGAACCTTGTCATCTCCCAACCGCTGGAACACTTGGCCTCTGAACTGATCCGGCTCTTTCCCGCCGAGGCAAGAGGTATCGAACTTCTTACGGAGGGGCTGCTCAAGTCGGTCCGCACCCTCCGAGTCGGTCAAACGCCGGAGGCGGAGATTCTGGGAGGGGGGTCGGCAGAAGCCCACGTTCGCAAATTTCTGAGGGACGAACGCCTGGTTCGCTTGTTTGCGTCCCAGGGCACTGAATCCCCGTCGTCGTCCTGGCCGGTGATGATCCGCATGTGGGACTTCCTGTCCGAGTCAGGGATCTGGTATCCCTCCTGTGGGGTCCATGGTCTGCCCCTTGTCCTCAAGGAGGCGTTCCGCGGTCACGGCGGACGCCTCGTAACGGGCCAAAGGGTTCAGCAGATTCTGATCAACCATGGCCGGGTTCAGGGCGTCCTTGTGACTGACGGAGAGCTTGTGACGGCCCCGATAGTCGTCTCCAATGCGGATTATCTGAAAACCATTGATGAACTCCTCCCGCCGGATGGCCTGCCCAAAGCGTTCCGTGGAAACATTGGAAGAAGGAGCCTGAGCGGCACGGTCCTCTCCGTTTCCCTCGGTCTTAACAGGCCTGTTCCTCCGATCGGGGAATGGCCCGAACCGAACCTCCTCTATTCATCTAAGACCTCCGGGAAACACGAGCCCTGGTTTGAAAGGCTCGACCAACCGCCTACGTTCGACTCGGACGAGGTCTGGATCCACCGGCCCTCGGTCCACGACCCGGGTCTCGCGCCGCCTGGCAAAGAGGTCGTGGTCCTCCGGGTGAACGCCTCTTATGAAACATTCGAGCGCTTCCGGGGAAGAAAGCGAGCCCACACCGGAGATTATTATCCGTTCAAGAAGGAACTGGGTGAAAGGCTGGTGGCCAGGGCGTCGGACCTTCTGCCGGAACTTGGCGATGCGGTGGAGTATATGGATGTGGCGACCCCCCTCACCTTTGAGTTCTGGGGGCACCGAACCCGTGGTTCAGTGGCGGGTTGGGCCTGGACGGATACGTCCCTTGAAGACCTTTCGGCCCCCCCCGTGGAGGGTCTTTTCATCGTTGGTCTCTGTTCCTACAGCCAACTCTTTCGGGGGGGGATGGGAACCTCCCTCCATTCGGGGCTTCAGGTGGCCTCCCGGATACTGTCGAAGCGTCTGCCGCAACCCTGATTCACCGCTCCGCATTTCCCTTCAAGTCAGCCCCGATAAGGAACGATAAGGGTCTGTAACGGGTCCGCGCCCCGCCTGGGTCTCCGGTCGGGTACGGGTACGTGCGTTACTGGAGACAAACAGGAAAGAACAATGCCCGAGAGCAAGCGTACGCCTATCGGCCTTAAATTTACGATCGGATTCTACGCCGTCATCGTGATGTTGCTGCTTGTGGGTGTCCGAGGCTACCACAGCATCGAGGAGGTTGTCAGGCGAGGCAGTGAAATTGTTGAAACCGCGCCGCTCGTTGACGCGGCGATGGAAATGCGCCTCGCCGTGGCCCACTGCGCGTCTACCGTCAACCAACTGGTGGGGACCCAGGACACCGCCCGGATCGAAAGCCTCTGGGACGAACACCAGCACCAGGTTCTACGCTTTTCCCGGTATGCCAATGCCATCCTCAACGGGGGCCAAACGGGCGAAGGCCTGATGTACCAGGCCCGGCAGCCCAACCTCCGTGAACTTGTGGAACGAAGCATAGTCTTTCATCAGAACTCGCTTCAGGACCCTTTGCGTTTCCTGTTTGAACTCGTCAGGGCCAGTGCCGAATCCAGCCGCTGGACCAAGGATACGCAAAAAAGGGTTCAATCTGAGACGGAACGGATTCAGAGAGGCATAGCGGAACTGGATACCCTTCTCAAGGAGGTGGAAGAAGCGGCGCGTCTCGAAATGCGCAATACCCATGTGCTCATGGAAGACGTGGCCAGCACCTATACCCGTTGGGCTTTTCCGGGAATGGCCTTCGGATCGCTCTTCGCCATTGCTTTTGGCCTCTTCGTCACGTCCTTCATCCTTAAACACGTGTCCCGCCTGGTGAATTTTGCCCACCGCATGGCAGACGGGGAACTGCCGGAGCCCGTAACGTACGAGTCGAGAGACGAAATCGGCCTGCTTTCGAGTTCCCTGAACGCGATCCTCGAATCGTCGCAGGCGCTTGTGCAGCAGGCGGGGCGGATTGCAGGAGGCGACTACAACACGCCCGTCCGCCGTCGCTCCGAAAAGGACGCACTGGCGGACGCGCTCGCTCATATGACCCGGGAACTGAGACGGTCCCGGGAGGATCGGGAACAACAGGCCTGGTTGAATGGTCAACTCACTGAACTTCACGAGGCTATGCGAGGCGAGCCAGACACCGACGTGCTTGCCCTTAACGTACTCAGTCACCTGGCACGAGCCCTGAACATACAGGTCGGCACGCTTTATGTCCCGACCGAGGCGAGCGCAATGAAGATCGCCGGAAGCTACGGACTCACGGCAGCTGACGCCGCCTCGGCACAATTTCGTATCGGCGAAGGCCTTGTGGGTCAGGCAGCCCTCGAAAAAAGAATCATTGCCGTTGAAAACATACCACAGGAATATTTCCATGTCTGTTCGTCCCTGGGCACTCTTTGCCCCCGACATATCCTCGTGGTGCCTCTGTTTCATGAAGGATTCCTTGTCGGGGTTTTTGAATTGGGTTCCTTCGAACCCATGGACCCCGTCAAGGTGCGCCTCCTGGAAAACGCCCGGGAGGATATCGCCGTTGCACTCAATAGTGCCGACAACCGTGAACAGATGCGCCTTCTTCTGGCCCAAACCCGCAAGCAGGCCAATCATCTGCAGGTGCAGCAGGAGGAACTCCGCCAGACCAATGAAGAACTTGAGCAACAGACCCGTGCCCTCCGGGCTTCCGAGGAGAGACTTCAGATGCAGCAGGAAGAGCTCAAAGCCATCAACGAAGAACTCGAAGAACGGAATCATGCCCTGGAGGCCCAAAGAGACGCCATCCGCAAGAAGAACGACGAACTCAAGAACGCCAAGGAGGAAATCGAACGGAAGGCCAGAGCCCTGGACCTGGCCAGCAAGTACAAGTCCGAATTCCTGGCCAACATGTCCCACGAACTCCGCACGCCTTTGAACAGCATCCTGATCCTGTCACAGCTTCTTGGAGATAACAAGGAAGAAACTCTCAATCAAAAACAGGTCGAGTTTGCCCAGACGATTCACGCTTCGGGAGCGGACCTCCTCTCCCTGATCAATGAAGTGCTCGACCTCTCCAAGATCGAGGCCGGGAAAACGGAACTCCACCTGGAGCACGTGCCGACAGACGACCTGCTGGACGCTATCGAGCGGATATTCAAACCCTTGGCCGACCGCAAGGCCCTTTCCTTCTCTATCGAAAAGGAAGCAGCAGTACCCACCGCCTTCATCACCGACCGCCAGAGGGCCTACCAGATCCTGAATAACCTGCTCTCCAACGCCTTTAAGTTTACGGAGCACGGCGGCGTTTCCCTACGGGTTTTCCGCCCTGACGCAACCATATCGACCTTGAAGTCAAATGGTCACCTTCGTCCTGAGGAAACCATTGCCTTTGCTGTCCAGGACACCGGTATCGGGATTGCCTCGGAGTACCAGGAAATCATCTTCGAGGCATTTGAGCAGGCTGACGGAACCACCAGCCGCAAGTACGGAGGCACCGGATTGGGCCTCTCCATCTCCCGCGAGTTGGCCCGCCTGCTCGGAGGCGAACTCCAGGTGGAGAGTCACCTTGGCCAGGGAAGTACCTTTACCCTTTACCTCCCGGAACAGGGCAGAGACCGCAAAGCCGCCGAACCCCGATCCGAAGACCGAACCCCCACGCCTTCCCCTCGCAAACAGCAGGTGGCCAAGTCCATAACGTCCGATATGGGTGCCGTGAAGGTGGTCAGGGATGATCGGCAACGGATCAAGCCAGGGGACAAGACGCTCCTCATCGTGGAGGACGATCCGAACTTCTGCCAGATTCTTGTGAATCTCGCACGGGAACGCGGTTTCAAGTGCCTTGTGGCCGGCGACGGGGAGACCGGGCTTCATTTCGCCGATTACTACAAACCTCACGGCGTCATCCTTGATGCGATGTTGCCACAGACCGACGGCTGGACGGTGATGGAGCGCCTCAAGAGCAATTCGGCCACGCGACACCTCCCCGTTCACTTCATTTCAGCTTCTGAGCGGACCAGGGAAGCGTTGAAACTCGGGGCCGTCGGGTTTCTCACTAAACCCGCAAGCCTTGAGGATTTGGATCGGGCCTTCCGCGCCCTGGAAAATGTGATTAGTCGACCGGTGAAGAAACTCCTCGTTGTGGAGGATGACCCGGTCCAGAAAAAGAGTATTCTCGACCTCATCGGCAATGGGGATGTCGTTACGACAGCGGTGGACTCAGCAGCCCAAGGCCTGGCTGTCCTGGAGAAGGAGCAGTTTGACTGCATGGTCCTGGACCTCGGACTGAAGGACATGGCCGGACTGGATTTCCTTGCCCGGGTCAAAAAGATGATGGAACATCAACACCTGCCCGTGGTCGCCTATACCGCTCGGGAGTTGACGCCCGAGGAGAATGCCGAGCTGGAGAAATTTGCCGATAACCTAGTGGTCAAAGGCGTAAGGACCCCACAACGCCTCCTCGATGAAACGACCCTGTTCCTTCATCGCGTGGAGGCCAACCTTCCCGAAGAGAAGAAGGCCATGCTCCAGAGAGTTCACAATCCCGCATCGACGCTGAAAGACAGGAAGATCCTCATTGTGGACGATGATATGCGAAACGTATTTGCCCTGTCCCATGTCCTGGAAGAACAGGGGATGAAGGTGGTCGCGGGAGGCACGGGCCTCGAGGGACTTCAAAAACTGGCCGAACACCCGGATACAGATCTTGTCCTCATGGACATCATGATGCCGGAAATGAACGGATACGACGCCATGAAAGCGATCCGAGAAAATCCGGCTCATGCCGGGCTTCCCATCGTGGCCCTCACCGCAAAGGCCATGAAAGGAGACCGGAAGAAATGTATCGACAGCGGCGCCAGCGATTACCTTGCCAAACCGGTGGACATGGACCGTCTCATTTCCCTCCTCAAGGTTTGGCTCTATCGGAAGGTGATTTGAAGGAAGATTTTAGCAGAGGGTCCGCTTCAGAGAGGCCCATCTCCTGCTCCTTGTCCCATGAACGAATCCAGTCACAGCCAGGGCGCTAACCTTCTCATTGTCGATGACCGACCCGACAACCTCCTGGCCCTGAAAAGCCTTCTGGAGTCCGCCGATCTCCACGTGCTGACCGCGTCCTCGGGCAACGAAGCCCTGGGTATGGTGCTCAACCATGATTTCGCCCTGGTGCTCATGGATGTTCAGATGCCCGGGATGGACGGATTCGAAACAGCCGAACTGATGCGCGGGGCCGAACGGTCCAGGCACATCCCCATCATCTTCGTGACGGCGATCAGCAAGGAACAGAAATACATCTTTCAGGGTTACGAAAGCGGTGCGGTCGACTATCTTTTCAAGCCCGTCGAACCTGCAATTCTCAAAGGCAAGGTCAAGGTTTTTCTCGAACTCTATCGTCAGAAACAACTCATCGAGGCACAGAATAGACAGTTGGAAGAGGCCTACCGGAAGATGGAATCCCTGTCGGCTCTGGATGGTCTGACGGGAATACCCAACAGACGCCGTTTCGATGAATTCTATGAAAAGGAATGGTTGCGGGCCAGGCGAAACCGGGAACCCCTTTCGATCATCATGGTGGATATCGACTTCTTCAAAGCCTATAACGATCTCCTCGGGCACCAGTCCGGGGACGCCTGCCTCATCAAGGTCGCCCGGTGCCTCACCGCCGCCCTGAACCGACCCTCGGACCTGGTCGCCCGCTACGGCGGGGAAGAGTTTGTGGCCATTCTTACGGGCACTGACGAGCGAGGAGCGCTCATCGTAGGGGAAACCATGAGACGTCAAGTTGAAGCCCTCGCCATTGAGCATCCGAATTCAGACGTATCGGCTTATGTCACCGTAAGCATCGGAACCGCCACCGCCTCCCCGGAGCATACGCTCAGGCGCGAGGAACTCCTGCAGGCTGCAGACCGGACGATGTACCGTGCCAAGGAGGAGGGCCGCAATCGGGTAGCCCCACTTGGGCCGTGACCTCGCCGCCGTTTCACCGCCAGAGTGACTCGCCAAGAGGACGGCCGGAAACCGAAGACACGGAGAGCATTGAAATCCAGCTTTTTCTTGAGGGAATTTACAGAAAATACGGGTACGACTTCCGTAACTATTCTCTGGCCCATGTGACACGGAGAATTCTGGCACGCGTTTCCCTCCTCAGACTGCAAAACATTACGGAACTGCTGGCCCTCGTGCTTTACGACGAAGCGGCTTTTCAGGAATTCCTTCGCGACCTCTCCATCAATGTCACGGAGATGTTTCGAGACCCCTCCTACTACCGGGCCTTCAGGAAAGAGGTCGTTCCGCTCCTACGCTCGTATCCTCACATCAAGGTCTGGCATGCGGGCTGTTCTTCGGGAGAAGAGGTCTACTCCACGGCGATCCTGCTCATCGAGGAAGGCCTCTACGATCGCGCGCAGATCTATGCGACAGACTTCAACCCGGTCGTTCTGCAACAGGCGCGCGCCGGAATCTTTCCCCTGTCTTCGATGAGGGGATATACCACCAACTACCTCGCTGCTGGAGGACAACGCGCGTTCTCGGATTACTATACGGCGGACTATGATTCCGCCATCATGGAACGCAGCCTGAAGGAAAGAATGGTCTTTGCAGATCACAACCTGGTGACGGACGGCGTGTTTGGAGAAATGCAGGTTATCGTGTGCAGGAACGTTCTCATCTATTTCAATCGCCGCCTCCAGAATCGGGTGGTGGGACTCTTTGCGGAAAGCCTGTGTCCCGGAGGCTTTCTCTGCCTTGGTCTCAAGGAAAGTCTTACCTTCGTGGAAAATGAAAGCCGGTTTACTCCGGTATCCGAACCGGAGCGCATCTTCAGAAAGGTGGTTTCTTCAATTCACCCTACCGACTCACCATCCGATCTCGGGCACCCTTGAAAGCCTTGAAACCGCCGCCTGCCCCCATCGCTATTTCCATGAAAACATCATCGCGCATATCCAGCCTCGTGGTCGTGGGCTCGTCGGCCGGCGGCCTTGAGGCCCTCTCGCTATTTCTTTCCGGTCTGGACCCTGAGATACGGGCCACCGTGGTCGTCGTTCAACACCTGAGTCCGTCAACCGGCAACTTTCTGGCAAGGCATCTCACGAAACGGACTCGCCTGCCGGTTCAGGAAGTTACGGACAAGATGTGCATGGAAGCCGGCCACGTCTATGTAGCCCCGCCAGACTACCATCTCCTGATCGAGAAAGACGGAACGCTCTCGCTTTCTCTCGAGGGACGGGTGAACTTTGCAAGACCCTCGGTCGACGTGCTTTTCGGGTCTGCGGCCCGGGCCTTTGGGGCTGGAGTCGTTGGCGTTATTCTCACGGGCGCAAACCGTGACGGCAGCGTCGGGTGCCAAGAGGTCAGGGAAAGGGGAGGGATCGTTGTGGTTCAGGACCCGGAAACCGCCGAATATCCGACCATGCCGGAGGCGGCGATACGCGGTTCCGTCGATGGGGTCATGGCCGTAGAAGACCTTGCCCGGGAGGTGAACCGCCTCACATCCCCTCAAGCCCACGGAATACCCGAGCGTTGACCCGTGTTTCGGGCTTCCCCTACAATGGGGACAGGACCGCCCGCCATGAACTGCAAGGGGACATTTCTGATCGCGATGCCCGGAATGATGGATCCGCGTTTTGCACGAACCGTGGTTTTCATCTGCGAGCATTCGTCGGACGGGGCCATGGGGCTCATCGTAAATAAGCCCATGACCGGGATCACTTTCGTGGACATATGCCGCCAGGTCGGGGCCCCGCTTCCCGAAGGAACGGGTCCACGAGTTTATTACGGCGGCCCGGTCTCCCCGGAAAACGGGTTCATCCTTCATACGGGTGTGGAGGGGGAACAGGAGAACACCCTCCGCGTCAGTCCCTCTCTCTTCCTATCCGCAGACCGGTCCCTGCTGACCGCCATCAGCGAAGGACGCGGGCCGCAACGGTTTCTCTTTGCACTCGGCTATTCCGGTTGGGGTCCCGGGCAGTTGGAGGACGAAATTCGCGATGACGGATGGCTGGTGGTTCCGGGCGAGGACCCGGTCATCTTTGACCTGGCTGATGACCTTAAGTGGAAATCCGCGGCCCAAAGAAACGGGATCGACCTGGATTTCTTTTCTCTCTCCGGCGGCAATGCCTGAAACAGGCTAAACAGATTTCGTCCCGGGCCTGAAGACAGGTTCAAGGGGCGGACGTTATCCGTCAGGGCTGACGCGTACGAGCAGGTTGAATCCTTCACCCGCGCTTCCAGAACCATAGAGCAGGGTCAGGACCTCGCTCCCCTTTCCACCGACGGAAAGAACAAACCATTGTCCCGGGGGAAAATGGAACCGGGCCTCTCGTCCGGGCACGTCCAGAATCCCGGTGGCGTCCACCGCCTGATAGAAGATTCTGGGTTTAAATTCAATGACAGGATTCTCAGGGTCGGTCACCCTCCACGAAAAACCCGTCTCCAGCCGCCCCAGGTTGTCTCCCTGTAGGCCGGAGGCCGATCGACGTACGTAATCACGAACCTTTCCTTCGTGCGCCCCGGAAACCGGACCCGTCCAGAGATCTGCGGCACGCCCTTCAAACCCCACAGCCTTGAACGTCCGGCCTCCCTGGCTTTGCGCCGTTCCGGTCCACCTCGCTATCCTGAGCCGGAGCGAAGGCTCATTGACTTCAGGACCAAAGAACCCTACCCCCCAGCCACCTCCGGCCGCTTGCCATCTGACGTCCCGGCTGAATTGGGCTAGAACGCGGTCGGGCAAGTCATACATTTCAATCTGGTACCGTCGAAGGGCCACGTCAAAATTGGATAGTTCGGTCCGAACTCGTTCGTGAACCCGGGGGATATCATTCACGACAATGGAATGGCTCGGGGCGTAATACGAAATAGCTCCGAGAGGGGACAGAAACGGCTGGAAATGGCGAACCGCCTCGGCTCCTTCGCGGTACCTCAATTTGTAAACGCGGACCTCGGTCTCCCCGGCCTCGGAGTGGATGGCAAATGCCAGAATCGGGACGATGACCAAAAGATAGAACCAGAATCTCTTCATGAGCACGGGCGTGGATCGGGCCGCATATAGGATGGGTCCATGTTCCGGACTCAGACAAGAGTGGGTGACGCTGTGGCGTTCCGGTCGCATCTTGCCTATACGGAAACTACTCCAGATACGCCGGCGTTTGCAAGGGGCACCGGCCCCAGACCGGCTTCAAGGTGCGGTCAGGCTTCCGAGAGAGGAGGCGGAGGATTAAAACGATTCATGGCCGCGTCCAGCCCGTAATTCACGGCGTAATCGATGGCCTGAACGGCACGGTGCAAGGTCTCTCGGATAACGGGCCATTCCTGCTCGGTGAAGGGCTCCAGTACAAAATCCGTCACGGGCGTCCCGGGAGGCCGCCCAATGCCCAACTTGAGGCGTGCGAAGTCACCGTGTCCAAGATGGTCCATGATGTTCGCGATACCGCGGTGCCCTCCATGACTTCCCCTTTTGCGGAATCGGAGTCGC
>QJVM01000168.1 GCA_003235715.1 Nitrospirota bacterium | reverse complement strand
GAATAGAGGTCAAACACCCGGTGAAAAACGATAAGAGGTTCACCAAGCTCATCAATGGCTTTGGTAATCGAAGCAGAAGACATCTCATACGGGACCGTCAGGGAGATGTCCCGCTCCATAAAGGGGTAACGGGACAACGGTCTGAAATGGATGGTCCTCGACTGAAGCTGGTAGACCCTATCAAGGTCGATTTCGCAAACCGTGACTTCACGGTCTATGTCTGAAGCCTCGAGAACCTCACCGGTCACATTACCAATGAACCCAACAGGGTGACCGTCCACCGTAATTTCAGCAGCCTGACCCGATATAAGGAAGGGCTGTCGCAAGGAGGGTTCGAAACTCGGCCGGTTCGTCTTGAGCTTCAGAAACAGGGAATCAAGCACTCCCTTCAGCTCAGAGAAGGCCGGGACATTGCACGAATAAAGGTCCTTGGCCGCAGAAGGGATCAGGGCTGCAGCGAGCTTCAGTCGTTCTGAGGGGAATGGGCTTTCTGTATTCTTCCTGAACACCTTCGACACTTCAAACAATCGAACGCCTGAGGCCCCCCTGCGCATGTTGAGGCTTACATTTTCCAATAATCCAGGAATCAGCGTCGTCCGCAGAACACCCTCTTCCTTGCGAAGTGGGTTAACCAGACTGACGACGTCCCGCCGGGCGTCATCGGACGCCAACCCAAGTGTATCGAGAAACTCGGGATTCATGAAGCTGAAATTAACAACCTCAGAAAACCCGGCAGTTCTTACGAGCGCCTTGACATCCTTGACAAATCCTCGTGTTCCTCCCGTTTGCGGAGCTGGAGGCGCGCCGCCGGGAAGCCTGGAAGGAATTTTATCGTAACCATGAATACGAGCGGCCTCCTCCACCAGGTCCGTATCTCGCGCCACGTCCCTTCTGAACGTCGGTGGGACGACAGAGAGTGCTGTATCGTCACCTTTCTCCACCTTGAAGGATAACCTTTCAAGGATATCGTGAACCGTTTCGAGAGGAAGTTCGAAACCCAGCAGACTCCGCACCCTGTCTGCCTCAAGCACGATCCCTGAGGGCGAGAACCGCTTGGCGTATGCGTCAATCCGGGGACCCAGAACCCGCCCTCCGCCAAGGGAGACGAGTAGATGTGTGGCCCTGTCCAGCGCCAAGACCAGGCCCTCGATATCCGTGCCCCGCTCGAATCTGTAGGAAGATTCAGACGATAGACCGGTTTCCCTTGATGTTCGTCGGATGCTGGCCGGAAAAAACCAGGCAGATTCCAGAAGAACGCTGGAGGTATCATCACGAACCTCCGTGTTGAGGCCGCCCATTACTCCCGCGAGGGCAATAGGCCCCGAATCATCCCTTATCGTCAAGTGGTGGGTTTCAAGCTTTCTTTCGACACCATCAAGAGTGGTCAACTTCTCTCCGGCCGAGGCAGGCGCAACAAGAATCTTATGCCCACTGATGCGCTCCCTGTCAAAAGCATGCATGGGATGGCCCAGTTCCATAAGAACATAATTGGTAATATCCACCACATTGTTTATAGGCCTGACCCCCGCCTGTTCAAGTCTCCGAGCCATCCACGGTGGCGAAGGTCCAACCCTTACCCCCTCCACCAACCGGGCCGCATACCTGTGGCAAAGTTCTGCGTCCACAATTTCCACGCAGACTCCCGGCTCCTCGTCTGAAAATTGGATGGAAGTGTCCGGAGTTTTCAAGGTCCAGCCGTGCACTGCTGACAATTCACGGGCAATGCCGAAAAGATTCAGGCAGTCCGGCCGGTTGGGAGTAACGTTCACCTCCAGCACCGCATCTGCCCCTGTGCCCTCCACCCCCTCGATCTCCAGACCGACCTGGGTCAACGAGGTGCAAACGACCTCGAGGCCCCCGTCGATGTCCACATAATCTCCAAGCCAATCAAAGGGAATCCGCATCAGAACTGCTCCAGAAACCGCACGTCGTTCTCAAAGAAGAGTCGCAGGTCATCAATTCCGTATTTCAGCATGGCAACCCGCTCTACACCAAGCCCAAAGGCGAAGCCCGAGAACTCTCCCGGGTCATAGCCGCAGAATTCGAAAACACGAGGATTCACCATGCCCGCTCCCAGGATCTCAATCCATCCTGTTCTCTTGCAGGCACTGCACCCCTTGCCCCGACAGATCACGCAACCCATGTCTATTTCTGCGGAGGGTTCCGTAAAAGGGAAGAAACTCGGACGAAGCCGAATGGGAATTTCAGGGCCAAACATCGCATGGACAAAAGCTTCCAATGTTCCTTTCAGTTCGGCCATGGAAACCCTCCGATCGACCAGCAATCCTTCCACCTGATGGAACATCGGGGTATGCGTCTGGTCGGAATCACACCGGTAGACTTTACCCGGAGCGATGATTCGGATCGGGGGCGGCTGTCGTTCCATGACCCTGATCTGCACAGGGGAGGTATGGGTTCTCAGGACCAGTCCACCCTCGACGTAGAACGTATCCTGCATATCGCGGGCAGGATGTTCCTTCGGAATATTGAGCGCCTCAAAGTTGTGATAATCATCCTCAACCTCGGGTCCTTCCTCGATACGGAATCCCAGAGACGCAAAGATATCGCAGATCTCTTCCAGAATGGTATTGATGGGGTGTTGATGGCCCGGAGGGACAAAAAAGCCGGGGAGCGTGACATCGATCCTCCGGCTTTCAATGGTTTGAATCTTTTCGACTTCCTTCAGCCTATCCGCCGCCTTCTGTATCGCGGTATCTATCTGGACTTTTGCGTCATTGATCCGCTTACCTGCCGCGGGGCGTTCGGTTTCAGGAAGAGAGCCCAAGGTCTTGAGCAGTTGGGTGAGTTCCCCCTTCTTCCCAAGGTAGCGAACCTTGAGGTCCTGAAGGCGCTTCAGGTCAGATGCGTTCGAAACCTCGAGGAGGGCCTCCTCGATGAAACCCTCTAAATCCGCCTTCATTCACAATCAGGCTGCCAGACCCTTCCGGGCGGCATTCACCAGGTCACCAAAGGCCTTGGGATCGCTCACGGCAAGGTCAGCCATCACCTTGCGATCCAGGGCCACATTGGCCTTCTTGAGCCCGTTCATGAACTGGCTGTAGCTTAATCCGGCCAACCGCGCTGCAGCATTGATCCGCACAATCCACAGGCTCCTGAAGTTCCGCTTATTCACCTTGCGGTCCCGGTACGCGAAAACCAGACCTCTTTCCACGGTCTCCCGGGCCTGCCGGTACAACCTTCCTCTGCCACCGATGAATCCACTGGCCTGTTTCAGATATTTCTTGTGACGTTTTCTGGCTTTTACGCCGCCTTTTGCTCTTGGCATTATGTCCTCCGGTCGCCGTGCCTGAGATCTCGGTGAGGGGCCTCACTCACGGCTGGTCATTCGGTTTTTTTGGCTAAAGTACCCCCGGGTAAATCCGGAGGATTCACATCCACGAAAATCAGTAAGGGATGAGCCTCTTCACATTACGGTTCGCTGCGTCACAAATGGTCGTCTGACGCAGACGCCGCGTCCGCTTGGCAGGTTTCCCTGTCATGATATGTCGTTTGTTTGCGTGGCTCATCTTCACCTTTCCCGTGCCCGTAAGGGAAAACCGTTTGGCCGCACCACGATGGGTCTTAATCTTTGGCATGTATCACTCCTCCGGCAAAGCCGCTGAATTTTATATATGGTCTCAGGTCCATCTCGCAAGGGTTATGTCCGGCTATCCATTTCCCTGCAGACCATCGCCCCGAATTCGCCAATGGTCATTTCCCCGAGGTTCTGGCCGCCTCTCTTGCGGACATTAACCGTTTTCTTTTCCAGTTCAGAGTCGCCCACCGTCAGCAAGTATGGAATCTTCTGAAGGGTCCCCTGGCGAACTTTGTACCCGATCTTCTCATTATCGGTATCCGCCTCTGCCCGTATTCCCATCTCCCGCAACGTCTGCTTTACCTCTTCAGCATATACGCTGTGCCGTTCGGCAATGGTCATGACCCGGACCTGAACCGGACTCAACCAAACAGGAAAAGCCCCGGCATAGTGTTCCACAAGAACCCCGAAGAATCTTTCAAGAGACCCCATCAGCGCCCGATGGACCATAATCGGGCGGTGTCGTGCTCCGTCGCTGCCCTGAAACTCTATATCGAAGCGGTCGGGCAGGTTGAAGTCCACCTGAATCGTGGAACATTGCCAGGCCCTCCCCAAGGAGTCCTTGACCTTGATGTCGATCTTCGGCCCGTAAAACACGCCTTCCCCGGGGTCTATCTCATAGTCCAACCCCTTATGCTTCAGGGCATTTTCAAGGGCTTCCGTCGCCGCATCCCAGCGGTCCACCTCCCCGACATACTTCTCGGGTCTGGTAGAAAGATAAATATTATATTGGGTGAAGCCAAATGTTTTCAATATAAACAGAGTGAAGTCCAGAACCTTGAGGATCTCCTCCCCAATCTGATCGGGCCGACAGAAGATGTGGGCGTCATCCTGTGTAAATCCCCTGACCCGAAGAAGGCCATGGAGAACTCCCGAGCGCTCAAAACGGTACACCGTCCCCAGTTCGCAATAGCGTATCGGCAGGTCCCTATAGCTTCTCATGTGACTCTTGTAAACCGATATATGGAAGGGACAATTCATGGGCTTGATCTCAAAATCCTGTCCCTCGACGTCCATCGGGGCGTACATGTTTTCCCTGTAGAAGTCCCAGTGGCCGCTTTTCTTCCACAGGTCAAGTCGGGCCATGTGGGGTGTGAACAGGATCTGATAATCTGACTTTTCGTGCTCCTGACGCCAGAAATCCTCCATGACCCGTCGGATCAGGGCCCCTTTGGGATGCCAGAGCACCAGACCCGCCCCGGTCTCCTCGCTGATGCTGAACAGATCCAGTTCCTTGCCGAGACGTCGGTGGTCTCTACGCTTGACCTCTTCGAGAAACTCAAGGTAGGCGGATAAACCTTCTTTGTCATCGAAGGCGGTTCCATAGATCCGCTGGAGCATCTTGTTCTTTTCGTCTCCGCGCCAGTAGGCGCCGGCAATACTCAGCAGTTTGAAGGCCCTTATTCTGCCCGTATGAGGCAGATGGGGGCCCCGGCACAAATCCATGAACCCGCCCTCTTCGTAAATCGACACGGTCTGATCGGTCATTTCATTCAGGAGTTCAGTCTTGTAACTTTCTCCCTTTTCCTCGAATATTCTGATGGCCTCTTCACGGGGAATATCCCGACGTTTGAAGCGATTGCCAGCCTTTACAATCTGCTGCATCCGCTTTTCTATCTTCGCAAGATCTTCCGGCGTAAACCGGTTTTCTGTGTCGATATCGTAATAAAACCCGTCATCCGTCGCCGGCCCAATGGCGAACTTAACTCCTGGAAAAAGGTCCGAGATGGCGTGTGCCATCACATGAGATACGCTATGTCGGTATACGTGCCGTCCCTCCGGGTCGGAGAATGTTACAAATTCGGCATCAGCGGGCGCATCGTCATTGACGTCAACGAGTCCACCACCGGTGCGAACCGCCACGGCATCCCTGGGTATTCTTGCCAAAACCTTTTCCTCTCTCGATCCCGAATCCCGCTGTTCTGGTCCGGACATCAAAAAGGCATCATCAGCAAATGATGCCTTTGGCTCCCGGCCCATGAAAATGGTAGGCCCGGGCGGTTTCGAACCGCCGACCTCTACCGTGTCAAGGTAGCGCTCTCCCCCTGAGCTACGAGCCTACAACCGCGAAAGTCTATATATATAGAGACTTTTTGTCAAGGGAACCCCAGCCGATTTTGGCTCCGCGGCGGGCACCCTTCCGGGCCCGACGCCCAAAGGCACCGCTACCCGACTAATGCCTCGGACGGGGACGCCGCTATCGGATAATGGTGCTAATACCGGTAATATTCCGGCTTGAACGGGCCTTCCTGAGGTATCCCGAGGTATTTCGCCTGGGTGTCTGTCAGAGTCGTTAGTCGGGCCCCCAGCTTTTTGAGGTGAAGTTTCGCCACCTTCTCATCCAGGACCTTTGGGAGAACATATACCTTCTTGTCGTACTGGTTCCCCTTGGTCCAGAGCTCGATCTGGGCCATGACCTGGTTCGTGAAGCTGTTTGACATGACAAATGAGGGGTGTCCAGTGGCGCAACCCAGATTGACCAGACGTCCTTCGGCCAGAATCGTCAGGGCCTTCCCGTTGGGCCAGATGACCTGATCCACTTGAGGTTTGATGTTCACCCGTTTCAGCCGAGGGTCACCGAATACCGAATCCACGTCGATCTCTATATCAAAGTGGCCGATGTTACATACGATGGCCTGATCTTTCATCACATCCATATGTTCTCGGCGGATAACATCCCGACACCCTGATGCCGTTACGAAAATATCCGCCATCGAGGCTGCATCCTCCATGGTGACGACCTCATACCCTTCCATGGCCGCCTGAAGGGCACAAATCGGGTCGATTTCCGTTATCAGCACCCTGGCCCCCTGACCTCTCATGGACTGGGCACATCCCTTTCCCACGTCGCCATAACCCGCAACCACCGCAATCTTCCCGGCAATCATCACATCCGTAGCCCTCTTGATGCCATCGAGAAGCGATTCCCTGCAGCCGTAAAGATTGTCGAACTTCGACTTGGTTACAGAGTCATTCACATTAAAGGCCGGACAACCAAGCTTGTTCTCCTTGACCATCTCGTAAAGCCGGTGGACCCCTGTCGTCGTCTCCTCAGATATTCCACGGATCTCTCCTAAAAGTTCCGGATGACGTTCGTGCACGATGAGGGTCAGGTCCCCTCCATCATCGAGAATCATGTTCAGGGGCTTTCCATCGGGCCAGAAAAGGGTCTGTTCAATACACCATTCATACTCCTCCTCCGTTTCTCCCTTCCAGGCAAACACGGGAATACCGCGAGCTGCAATAGCCGCCGCGGCGTGGTCCTGGGTTGAAAAGATATTGCAGGAAGACCACCGAACTTCGGCTCCAAGTTCTGCCAGCGTCTCGATCAGGACGGCTGTCTGTATGGTCATGTGAAGGCATCCGGCAACCCGGGCCCCTTTCAGGGGCTTCGATTCACCATATTCCTCCCGAAGCGCCATCAGCCCCGGCATCTCCGTCTCAGCAATGGCTATCTCTTTGCGTCCCCAATCGGCAAGCGAGATGTCAGCTACTTTGTAATCCTTCAAGGCAACATTAGATTCATGAGAACTCATCGGCATCCTCCGGTCCGGTGTCCGGCCACGAAAGACCCGGACAATCCTGGAATATAAATTGTATTTTGCGGTCGTTCATTGTCTCACGCAGCAGCAGAAGAAAGAAACCCTCCAAATCCGCATAAGACCTCGGACGGAGGGCCGGACACCTACTTGAGGACCCCGCAGCAATAAAGGTGACGCTCAAGAAACTATTTCTTCCGGCCTGTTCCCTTCTTGCTGGTCGATGCCTTTGTGCGGGTGTTTTTCGGTTTGACGGCCGTCTTCTTCGGGGATACCGCCTTCTTCGGGGATACCGCCTTCTTGCGAACCGTACCCTTCGCCTTGGCCGTGGGCTTAGGGGCCTGAACCTTCTTGACCGCTTTCTTAACAGCTTTCTGCTTGGTGACCTTCTTCGCCGCCTTGGCGGCGAGCTTCTTCGGAGCTTTCTGAACGGCGGATTTAGGCTTGGGCTTCGTCTTCTTGACGGTGGCCGCAGTGGGCGACGGCTTCTTGGGAACAACCTTGGCTTTGGGCTTCGTGTCGGTCTTCGCGGCAGGTTTCGCAGGCTTTAGGACAATGGTCTTCTTTCCGGGTTGGCCCTTCGCGGCGGCTGTGCTAACTCCTACGAGTCCCCTTTTCGCCGCTGTCTTCTCCTTCCGCTCCGGTCCCGTGGCAACGGGCTTGACTGTAGCTTGTTTTCGGACCGGAGGTTTGACCTCCTTCTTGGCCTGTTCCTCCCGAATCGCCGCCTCGCGCTCAAGTCTAAGCTGTTCCGGTGTCTTGTATGACGCCTCGATCCGGAATTGAATGACCCCATGATCTGAGGGGAGATCCTTGTTCCCCCCTCCCTTGCAATTCAGCCGGCCCTCCACAAGAGGTTCTGAGTTCTTCAACGCGCTTACCACGACCGGCGTCAGGTCAAAAGTGCCGCCATCGCAATCATGAATAAGGCAGGGAATATGGAAATAAACATAGTCCCGATCCGGATAGATATGGAGCGTGCGGGTCATGAGAATTGGGTTGTCGCCCTTCTGGTGATAAACCATGTGAATGGTCATTGTATCCAGAAGCGGGAAACGCTCCGAAAAAAGTCCCGCCGCCTGACGCTCGGCTTCATGAACATCCGGTCCGCCTCGATATCCCTTCTTCTGCACCTTGTCTCTCCCGAATCTGGTGATTTTCTGCGCATAGCATCCGCGACTCTTCGTTCGAATCGTGGATGTACGCTCCTCAAGGGGGGAAATGCCGGCTCTAACTTACCGATCCGAGAGTCAAAAGTCAAGCCACATCTATGGAATTATCTTTATAAAAGGAAGGGTTACAACACATTACGTACGACATCCCGGCCTTATAACTCATAACTCACCGTTTAAATGTTCCCGATCGCGTACAGCCGCTCTATCCTCCTGGCGCAAAGCTCTTCGGGGGACATTCCTTCAAGGTCGGCAAGGGTATTGATTAAAAGCTCTTTAATCCTGAGAAAATCCGAATCCTGGGCATTGTGCATCCCACCCGTCGGTTCCTCAATAATCGCATCGATGACCCCCAGACGCTTCAAGTCCTCGGCCGTCAGCTTCAGCGCCGATGCGGCCTTGGAATAATCTTCGGCCGAAAAGTCATTCTTATCCTTTTTCCAAAGAATAGCCGCACACCCCTCCGGCGAGATTACCGAGTAAACAGAATGCTCCATCATGAAGACCCTGTCCCCGACCCCCAGAGCCAAAGCCCCCCCGCTTCCCCCTTCCCCAATCACAATTACGAGAATGGGAACGCGTATCTGAGCCATTTCAAAGAGATTTCTGGCTATCGCCTCCGCCTGACCTCTCTCTTCGGCACCGATTCCCGGAAAGGCGCCGGGTGTGTCAATCAAGGTGAGGATAGGTCTGCCGAACTTTTCCGCCAGCCGCATAACCCGAAGAGCCTTACGGTAACCCTCAGGATGGGCCTGGCCAAAATTCCTCCTGATGCGGCTTCGCGTGTCCCGTCCCTTCTGGTGACCGATGACCGCCAACGGCCGCCCATCAAGAAAGGCAAACCCGGCGGTTATGGCCGGGTCGTCTGCGAAAAGACGGTCTCCATGGAGTTCATGAAAGCCCTCCATCATCCCGCGGACATAATCAAGCGTATACGGCCGCTCCGGATGGCGTGCAATCTGCGTTTTCTGCCAGGGAGTGAGGCGACTGTAAATATCCTTCCTCATCTCCTCGAGTTTCTTATCGAGACGGTTCGCCTCCTTCGTCAGGTCGACACCGTTTCCGGCGGAAAGACGGCGAAGTTCGCTGATCTGTCTCTCCAAATCAGACAGCGGCTGTTCAAAATCGAGAAAATAGGGCATTTTTTGAGAAGTTCCGATAATAGAAAAATTTAAACGACACGGGGGTCAAAATTCAATAAACCGCCGACAGTATCCTTCAACCTGACCTGACGCGGGGTTACGCCTCTGCCGTCACCAGATGGACCGCCTGCTTGCCAAGAATTCCCTCTACCTCCCGGATCATCTCGACCGAGGGGCGAATCTCTACCCGGGAGGCGAGGACCGTCTCCCACGCGGCAGGAATCCTCAGTCTCAAAAAGAGAGGACAGGGTCCTTCATACCGGGCCAGCACATGCCTCACGCGCTTGAGTTCATCTGGTGACGCCAAGGACACGTTCACCCGCAGTTCTACCCGGCTGGCCTGAAGGTGTGTGAGCGGCATCAATTTTCTGGCCACTAATTTGAACCCGGCATCCGTGCGGTCCAGATGGCCTTCAACCAGCACGGGGGCATCCGACTCAATCAAAGAGGTCTTCTCTGCATACAGATTAGGGAAAACAATAACCTCGACGCCTCCGGTAAGATCCTCCAGAACGAAGGAGGCCATCCTGTCTCCCTTCTTTGTAATGATGGTCTTGGAGCTCGAAATGATGCCTCCCACCGTGACCTCCTCCCGGTCCTCCAGGCGCCCCAGTTCCGAGATAGGACACGTAGTGAACCGCTTGAGTTCCTCCGAATACTTTTCCAGCGGATGTCCCGTGATATAAAAGCCAAGGGCATCCTTTTCGTGTCGGAGAAGAACACGATCATCCCACTCTTCCACGCCGGGTCGCGTCTCCCGCAAAGGCTCGTCCTCGAAGAAACTGACCTGCCCCATGTTTCGGCTCTTCTGCAGCCTCGCCCCGTCTTCCAGGGTCTGGTCCAGCATGGCCACCAGTTCAGCTCTCTTGTACCCCAACGAATCAAAGGCCCCGGCCATGACCAGACTCTCGATCACTTTTCGGTTTACCTTCCTGAGATCCACGCGGCTGCAAAAATCAATGAGACTGGAGAAGGCCCCTTTCTCCCTCCGCGTCTGGATGATAGCTTCGATAGCGGAGGTCCCTACCCCTTTGATCCCCTCCAGTCCAAAGCGGATGTCCTCCTGTACCACCGTGAATTCCCTTCCGCTCTCATTGATATCCGGAGGAAGCACCGAGATGCCCATCTCCCGGCATTCGTTCATGTAACGAACCACCTTATCCGTATCATTCATATCGCAGCTGAGAAGGGCGCAGACGAATTCGACGGGGTAATGGGCCTTGAGCCAGGCCGTCTGGTAGGCCACCAGCGCGTACGCCGCGGAATGCGACTTATTGAACCCATAGCCCGCAAAATAGGCTATAAGGTCGAATATCCTTTCCGCCTTTTTCTCCGGAATATTGTTCTTCCGGCATCCCTTCAGAAAGAGGTCCTTTTGTCTTTCCACAAGTTCGGGATCCTTCTTTCCCATGGCCTTTCTCAGGATGTCCGCCTCGCCCATTGAGAACCCGGCGAGCTTGTTGGCAATCCGCATGACTTGTTCCTGGTACAGGATCACGCCATAGGTATTCTTCAGGATCTCCTCGAGTTCGGCCAGTTCGTACTCTACCTTCTTGGTGCCCCGCTTCCGCTTGATGAAGTCGTCCACCATCCCGCTGCCCAGAGGCCCCGGGCGATACAGGGCCACGAGGGCAATGACGTCCTCAAAGACCTCCGGTTGAAGCTTTACGAGAATCTCCCTCATGCCCGAACTTTCAAGCTGGAATACGCCGCTTGTCTGCCCCGAAGACAGAAGTTCGTATGTCTTCCGATCATCCAGGGGAACACGGCTCACTGAGAAGACTCCGTTGAGAAATCCATCCTCGTCCGATTCTGCGCGCTTGAGACTGACCATCTTTTCGGCCTTGTCTATGACGGTCAGGGTTTTCAGGCCAAGAAAATCGAACTTGAGTAGCCCCAGTTGTTCCACGGCCTTCATGTCATATTGCGTGACCCGCGTGTCCTCGTCGGGGGCCTTGTAAAGAGGCAGATACTCGGTCAACGGCTGGGGCGAAATGACCACTCCGGCAGCGTGTGTCGAAGCGTGCCGCGTCAACCCCTCAAGACGCATGCCGATTCCGATGAGTTCGCGAATCTGGTCATTCTCCTCAAAAAGTTCCTTGAGTCTTGGTTCCTGCTCGAGCGCCTT
>QJVM01000015.1 GCA_003235715.1 Nitrospirota bacterium | reverse complement strand
TTAATCCTACCACCACGAAAGTCCCGGACGACGAAGGATGCCGTCGCCGGTCTGCCACGTAAACCTAAAAATCCCTTCTGAAGCCCTCGAAGTAACATAACACGCGAAACAGAACATATCAATGCAATTAACGATATAACTGGCTGATATTAAAGTCTAATTTTGACATTACAGGGGCATCTTGAAAACGGGAGGTGTGCTGAAGTGACGCTACGTCAACCGGGCCTCCAATGGACCCCCTGAGCCCGCGTGCCGAGCAGGACCCGCTACCCGGGAAAATACTTGCCTCTACGCGTCCAAAATGGTATGTTTGCGTCTCATTGTCGGCTCACGGACCCGGCCTCGCGCCAGCTTGCGAAAAGGCTGGAAGGCATGGAGGTTCGGGGTCCGCAGTTCCCCATCCTCGGGAATGTGGCGACCCTTCCCCTGGCCTACACGGCTTCTGTGAGGCAGGCGCTCCTTCGGCAGACATCCGGGCCTTTGTTCCCAGAGGACTCGGTCCGCTTCATGGCTCGGGCGGGCGTGGAGTCTTACGTTGAAGTGGGGCCCGGGAAGGTTCTTGCGGGCCTCGCGAGGCGCATCCTTCCTGCTGCGGCCGTGTTCGGCGTTCAGGACCGGGACTCCCTCGAGAAAACCCTGAAGGAAATTTACGCCTGAAGTTCGGGCGGCAAAAGGAGGACGTGATGTTATTCAAAGACCAAGTGGCCCTGGTGACCGGTGGGGCGCAGGGAATCGGCCGGTCGATTGCGCTTGAACTGGCCAAGGGGGGAGCCCGCGTGGTGGTCTCGGACGTGGACCTCCAGAAGGCCGAGGCCACGGCAGGGGAGTGCTCGGCTCTTGGCGGACCGTCCAAGGCGCTCAAGTTTGACGTATCCCAGGGCGAAGACGTTACTTCGGCCTTTGCTTCCATCGCCTCGGAATTTGGCCAACTGGATATTCTGGTTAACAACGCAGGAATTACCAGGGACGGACTTATCATGAGGATGAAGGATGAAGACTGGGATGCGGTACTGCGCATCAATCTGAAAGGAACCTTCCTGTGCTCGAGAGAGGCCGTCAAGATAATGGCCAAAAGGCGTTATGGGCGGGTGGTCAACATTGCGTCGGTGGTGGCCTTCATGGGGAATGCAGGCCAGGCCAACTATGCCGCCTCCAAGGCCGGAATTGTGGGCCTCACCAAGACGGTGGCGCGGGAATATGCGTCCCGCAACATAACCGTCAACGCCGTTGCTCCCGGTTTCATCCAGACGGCCATGACCGATGTGCTCTCCGACAAGGTCAAGGAGGAATTGCAGAGGTCCATTCCCATGGCCCGGCTGGGGACGGCCGAGGACGTGATGAATGCCGTGACCTTTCTGTGCCTCCCGGCGTCCGGATATATCACGGGTCAGACGATCCACGTAAACGGCGGGATGTACATGTGAGCCGGGGATCCGGCCCGGGCGGAAGCTGTATCGGGCCTTGCCTCTCTGGACAGAAAATCTTTGACTTTTGGTTGGGTCTTATCGTAACTTTCTTAAATTTTTCATGCGGTTGAATCCTGTTAAGGCATAACGTTGAACTCAAGTTCAAACTGGGAGGATGGTGAAAATGTCCATGGAAGAAAAGGTAAAGGAAATCATTGTCAAGCAGTTGGGCGTGGATGCGTCCAAGGTTACGGACGAGGCCTCTTTTGTTGAGGACCTTGGAGCGGACTCTCTGGATACGGTGGAATTGGTAATGGCTTTTGAGGAAGAGTTCGGGATCGAGATTCCGGACGAAGACGCGGAAAAGATCACGAAGGTCAAGGACGCGGTCACGTATATCGCCAACAAGAAATCCTGAGACCATGCCGGAATTACGCAGGGTCGTCGTCACCGGCTTGGGCCTCGTCACCCCCCTGGGGATCGGGGTCGAACCGTCTTGGACCAGCCTTCTGGCCGGGCAGTCCGGTGTGCGGCGCATTACTCAATTTGACGCGTCGGCCTTTCCCACCCAGATTGCCGGGGAGGTCGACGGCTTTGATCCGGAGGCTTTCATTGAGCCCAAGGAGGTGAAGAAGGTTGACCGGTTCATCCAGTTCGCCATTGCTGCCGCCGATATGGCGATGACGGATTCAGGTCTGAAGGTCGATGAAGAATCGGCAGACCGGGTCGGCGTGGCTGTAGGCGCCGGAATGGGGGGACTGCCGATCATTGAGAGAGTCCATTCCGTTTTTACAGAGAAGGGTCCGCGAAGAATCAGCCCCTTCTTCATTCCGAGTGTGCTCATCAATCTGGCCTCAGGGCATATTTCCATCCGTTTCGGGGTCAAGGGTCCCAACCTCGCCCACGTAACGGCTTGCGCCACGGGCAGTCACGCCATTGGGGATTCCTTCAGGATTATCGAACGCGGGGATGCGGACGCCATGATCACCGGGGGGACCGAGTCCTGTATCACCCCCCTGGGGGTCGGCGGCTTCAATGCCATGAAGGCCCTTTCCACGCGAAACGACGAGCCGGAAAAGGCCAGTCGACCCTTTGACCGCGACCGGGACGGTTTCGTCATGGGCGAAGGCGCCGGCGTAATGGTTCTGGAAAGTCTGGACCATGCCCGGGCCAGGGGGGCCCGAATCTATGCCGAGATCATCGGATACGGACTCACCTCCGACGCCTATCACATCACCTCTCCGGACCCGGGCGGTGACGGCGCGGCCCGGTGTATTCGCATGGCCCTCAAGGGAGCAGGCCTTTCGCCCGAAGCGGTGGACTACATTAATGCTCACGGCACGTCCACGAAATACGGGGACGAACTCGAGACGCTGGCCATCAAGTCGGTATTCAAGGAACACGCTCGGCGGCTCGTGGTCAGCTCCACAAAATCCATGACGGGTCACCTGCTTGGAGCTGCTGGCGGGATCGAGGGAGTCTTCAGCGTGCTCGCGATACGGGACGGAAAGATTCCCCCGACCATCAACCTGGACCACCCCGATCCGGAATGTGACCTGGATTACGCGCCCCATACCCCCAGAGAACGGGACGTGAAGGTTTCGCTTTCCAATTCCTTTGGCTTTGGGGGAACCAATGCCTGCATCGTCTTCAGAAAGTTCACCGGATAGTCTCGAGCAGGCCATTGGTTATACGTTTGCGTCCCGGCACCTGTCTCTAGAAGCGCTGACCCACCGGACCTATTCCCACGAGTATCCAGAGGGGGCGCCTGCGTTCAATGAACGACTGGAGTTCCTTGGGGACGCAGTTCTGGGCCTGCTCGTAAGCGAAGAACTATTCCGGAGGTGTCCGGACCAGAGCGAGGGACATCTCTCCAGACGAAAGGCCGCCCTGGTCCGTGACCGTACGCTGGCGAGGGTGGCCTCCCGGATTGGATTGGGGCAGTACCTTCGCCTGGGCAGGGGAGAGGAACAGTCGGGAGGTCGGAAACGAACCTCGCTGCTGGCCGACGCGCTGGAGGCCCTTCTGGCGGCCGTGTATCTGGATGGCGGCCTGGAAGCCGCCCGTAGAGTTCTTGAGAGGCTCTTTTCCGAGGAGTTTCATGGCAACGTCTGCGAACAGGGCCTGGACGACCCGAAGACGCAGCTTCAGGAACTCAGCCACCGGCGGTACCAGTCTGGCCCGGAATACACGATCCTCGAGGAACGCGGGCCCGA
>QJVM01000198.1 GCA_003235715.1 Nitrospirota bacterium | reverse complement strand
GTCCTACTTCAGCTCCGAGGACGATGACAACCAATATTTCTATTCCGTACGCATGCCCGACTTCAATGTGGGAGGTAAGGGCTTCGGCCGCCTCGGCCGCACCCAGTTCGGCCTGCTGACCACGTGGGCTCCGGATGACCGCTATGACGTCGCGGGGCGGACGCTGTTTGAGCTGGATAGTACGAATTCGATCATTGGAACGATCGTCGGAACGAGCCGGGATGAATTCAACAATGGGCTCGCGGTCGCGCAGTTCACCGGCCGCCAGTCGTTCGGTCTCAATTATTCCCTTGATGCGGCCTTTACGCACACCCAGGATGTAATCGGTACCGAGGCACCCAGCGGGGACGGGGCCCATTACGCGGGGTCCGTGGGATGGAAAACCGATTACACCTATGTCACGGTAGCGGGGGACCGGTATGATCGGGAGTACTTTCCGGCCAATGCCCTTCTCGACAGTGATTTGCCCGGAACGCACGGCGGATCGGTCCATACGGGCTATTACCGGGAAATGGCCCACCCGCTGTGGCAGGTCATCCAGGGATATGTGGGCGCCAAATATCGGGCGACCACAGGGGGACGGAAGCAAAGCCACAAGGTGTTCGCCTCGGCGAGTGTGGAATGGAACCCTGATATCCGGACCGGCCTGTTTTACGAAGAGGGGCCGTATCGCCCCGTGACGGACGAACGCGGTGTCTTCGAGGACGACTTCAACCAGGACCGTTATTACAGCGCCAGCCTGGATCTGAATACGCGCAGCACCCGGTTTGCCGGCGGCCTTCAATATGATTGGGGGGATCTCGGCGGGGACGATTATGAATACTATGCCGCTTACGCCTGGTGGCGGCCCTTTACCTCTGTCTACCTGAAAGTGTCGGCAGAACGGACCAACAGCTTCGGAACAACCGACCAGGTCGTATCCACCGCCTCATGGAACATCACGCCTGAAAATGTGCTGGCGGCACGTTATATCTATACCGAGGATGTCCAGTACTATCGCGCGGCCTATGCCTATAAGCCGCGCAAGGGTTTGGATATCTACGTGGTCTACGATGACGATTCAGTGAAAGATGCCGAATACTCGCTCAAGCTGGTCAAGACGTTCTAGCGCAGAACAGGTCGGCTCACCCCGGGACTTGGAAAGCGGGTCCTGCAGGCGAACCGGGGCAGGCTTGTGCTTTGAGGAGATGAGAACTCTGGAGGAGATGTGAGGGGAGAGGCCAGGGCCGGTCTTCATCGATGAGTGGGGTAAACCGTTCTGACATTCGCCTGATATGGGCAATTATCGCGGTGTCCGTTTTCCTGCTGTTGACGCCCCTGCGCGCAACAGGCAGTGAGGATGAACCCTCGGAAGGCCCGCCCGTCGCCGATGAGCCCAAGGCGGAACCTGCCAGCAGCACCATCTTTGAACGCCTGAGCAAGGGCTTCAGCCTGCACAAGGACAATTACATCCTCCTCGGCACCTGGCAGAATGAGGCTACGAAGACCGAGGACAGCGAAATCAAGTTTCAGTTCAGCTTCAAGCAGGAGGTCTGGAAGGGGTTCTATTTTGCGTATACGCAAAAGTCTTTCTGGCGGTGGCTGGATGGCGACGATTCGCGACCCTTCCGGGAGACCAACTACAACCCGGAAATCTTCTACCGCCGGTTGCCCAGATCGGACACCACGGGCCTGCGCTGGGGTGGGGACATCGGGGTCGAGCACGAATCCAACGGGGCCCGCGAACCCACCTCCCGAAGCTGGAACAGGCTGTATGTAGCTCCCACCGTCATCTACAGGAACCTGGAGACCCGCCTCAAGGTCTGGTACCGGTTCGAGGAGGAGGTGAAGACCGACCCGGCGGACACCCACGGAGACGAGAATCCGGACATCGAGGATTTCTATGGCTACGGAGAACTCAGTCTGACCTATACCTTCCTTGAGCGCTGGCAGGTGTCGCTTTTGGCCCGGCATAACTTTCCGAAGGACAAGGGGGCGCTTCAGGTCGACCTCAGCGTACCGACTCCTGTACAGGACCTTTACTTTTTTGGCCAGCTCTTTACGGGTTACGGAGAAAGCCTGATCGACTACAATGAATCGTTCACACGCTATGGATTCGGGCTCCTCTTTCGACAGAGCAAGAAGACATCCGGCTGAAATCATCGGGCCGGGCGCCTGTCAGGCATAGGCGGCATGGCCTTCACCCTCGACACCGTGGTTCCGTGGGGCAGGTCCATGGAGGAGTACGTCACCATGTTCGAGCTTTCAGAGAACGATCTGGATTCGCGGATTCTCGGGTGTGCTGACGGCCCGGCAAGTTTCAATGCGGAAATGAAGGACTTGGGGAGGAGGGTTATCTCCATTGACCCGGTCTACGCCTTCTCCGCTGAACAAATCCGGGAGCAAATCGACCGGACCTATCCGACCATCCTGCAGGAACTCCGGACGAATTCCGGAGATTACGTCTGGGACCGGTTCTCTTCGCCGGAACACCTTGGGCAACTCCGCATGGAATCCATGAACCGGTTTCTGGCCGACTTTCCCCGGGGCCATGAGGACGGCCGGTATGTTCCGGGCGAGCTTCCGGACCTGCCTTTTGGGAACGAGGCTTTTGACCTGGCCCTCTGTTCGCACTTCCTCTTTCTCTATTCCGAGCAATTGTCGGCCGAGTTTCATTTCCGCGCGATCGCGGAGATGCTTCGCGTAGCCAAAGAGGTCCGGATCTTCCCGCTCGTGGCCCTGGGCGGAGGGCCCTCGCCCTACCTGGAGGCCCTATGCGGGTATCTTTATGAATGCGACCGGACGGCCGAGGTCAGGACCGTTGACTACGAGTTTCAGCGCGGGGCCCACCAGATGCTGAGCATCTGGTGACAAGAAGGGCACAGGGAAAACAGGGGAGGCCGGGGGGGATCACCTGGCCTGACCTCCGATGCACCCGGTCAGGTGAACGGGGTGTGCACGGCGATGGAAACCTGCGAAGTGAGAGCAGTACCGCCTTCACGCCTGCCCGTGCCCCGGGTTCTCAGGAACAGGAAACGCACGCTGCTATCTGCAGACGCGGGTGAGGTGGTATTCGCACACACGGTCTCGGCCCCCTCTCTTGGCATCGTAAAGGGCCTCATCCGCAGCTCTCATCAGGCTTGCGGAAGTGCACGCCAGGGTTAAAGGACTCGCGACCCCCAGGCTGAACGTTATCCCGACATCCAGAGTCCCCCCCACGTGGAAGGTTCGCCCCCTGACCCTCTGGCGTATCTGTTCCGCAAGGTCCATCGCTCCCTTGAGTCCCGTGTCCGGAAGGATGATCAGAAACTCATCCCCGCCGTAACGGCCGACGCAATCGGTCCTGCGGATACCTGTTTGCAGGAGGTCGCCCACGTTCGCAAGAATCTCGTCACCTATGCCATGCCCGAGCGTGTCGTTGATGAACTTGAACCGATCGATGTCGCAGAGAATGACCGATAATTCGTTGTGCGACCTTTCCCATCTCGCCAATTCGAGATCAAGCCGTTCCATGAGAACCCTCCGGTTGTTCAGTCCGGTCAAAGCGTCCGTTCGAGCCAGACGCTTCAGCCTGCGCAGGGCGACCTGGTGCTCCTTTTCGGTCCGCTTGCGGTCCGTGACATCGCGGCCGCATTCCACCACATGGGTCACGGAACCGTCTTTCCCAAAAATCGGATACGTGTAGACCTGAAGCCACCGGTCCACACCGGATTCTTGCGGGACTCTTCGTTCGGCCGCGCAGGGGTCATGGGAGTGGAAGGTCTTTTCCACGGCGCAGGCCGTACATCCGGTACATCGTCCCTCCCAAAGGTCCGCGCATTGTTGTCCCAGAACCTCGTCCGGAACCCTGTTTGCCCAAAGGGCCCATGCGTCGTTCGCGTGAACGATCTGCAATTCCCTGTTAAAGACCGCCAGGGGATCTGTGATGCCCCTTATCAGGGAAGCCAGAAATTGCCGTGAATGAGGAAGCTCCTCCGCCTGTTTCCGCCCGGATATATCCCGTACCCGTTTGACTCCTCCCACAATCTCGTCCCGGCCATCGAGCAGCGGAGTCGTGGTGACCTCACCACGACGCAATCCCTGCGTCGTGGGAATCCTGTTTCCCACGCAAGGCTTCGTCCCGTCTGCAAGGGTTCGATCCACGGCCCATGGGCGGCCCCGCGGATCCCCGATAACCGCTCTGTCCGGTTCGTTCTGAAATCTGACCCTCAAGTCGCGTCCTTCCACGCACAACGCCTCCCCGAGACCGGAGATAATCGCTGCCAGCAAAGAGTTCTCTGCCCGGGCCCTTTCCAGTTGGGCCCGCAGGTTCCGGCTCTCTTCCTCAACACCCTTGAGTTTTTGACGCGACCTGAAGATTCTTTGTTTTAGCCGCCCTTCCAGGTTTTGCTTTCCGTTCAACCCCTCACCTCCCGGTCCTCTTCTATCGACACGTTGTGCCCGGAAAATCATAAGGCCCACCCCGAAAGGTAGGCCTTGTCCTGCGCCTCTTCGACAGCCCCTCTGTCCTGCCCTGGCAGGATAGGTGGCTTTGCGTCCTTCAGTTGCCTGAAGTTTGCCCTTTCGGTGGCTCGTTCCTAAATATAAATCCGCGTTTTACTTCTATAGATGCACTTCGAATCCTCCAAACCAGAAATCCGCTTCCAAGCATTCTCCGCTCTGAACATAGCCCTCTTCCAGCCCGAAGCCATAGGGGAACAAGCAATCTTGGTGCCTGGAACGATTCTTTCCGTGACGGTCCGCTGGTACCAAAATATTGATTGATTTTAAAGCCCTTGACGTCTTTGGCCAACTCCCCATATGGGACAATGCCCGTGCTAATTCGCCAGCACCCCAACCGGTTGCGCCATATTCCTCGATTTTCCTCAACGGCAATCGTGTGCGCGGGCACGGAGCCGGTCAGCCTCAACATTGGCCGTGGTGCGGCGCTACCGGCGGCCTCGGCCTCCCCGCTGTTGCATTGAACCTCCACCGAAACCGTTCTGCTGCATGGGCTGTTCACCAAAACCGTTTCGATCCATTGGACTCACCCCAGAAGGACCACGCTCTGTCCCACGTTCACCAAAAGAGCCCTGATCCTCGGAGCTCATACCCTGCCACCGCCGCATGAGTTCCTGTTTCCGTTCAGGAGATAGCTGCTGGTACCACTCGCGGGTCTTCCGGAGCTGGGCTCTCTCTTCCGGCGTCAGGTTGCGAAACTTCTGGAACCTTTCACGGATGCGGCCCTGCTGGTCCGGGGTCAGCTGCTTCCACTGCTCCAGTTTCTGGCGAACCGAATGTCTTTCTTCCGGCGTGAGACGCTCCCAGCGCCGGGCCGCACGTTGAAGCTGTTCCTGTTTCTCGGGAGTCAGGTCATTCCACTGGGTCCCAAAAGGCTTCAACAGAGCCTGTTCCTCCGCGCTTAGCTGTTCCCAGGACACGGCCGCTGATACCGGCTCGGGCGTTGCCCAGACCACAAGGGCGAGGCATACGGCGGCTGTCCAGGGTAGGAAGTGGCTAATCATATTCGTACACCCCCTCCCGGGCGGAGTGATCCTCGCTGGTTTCCTCCATGAACTCCATGGGGTCCAGCCAACCTCCATCCGCGGTTTCCCAGTCCGCCAGGAATTCAAGAAGTTCTGCTGACGGGGGGTCTGGCTCTTCTTCCGGCCTGACCTCGTCCCCCTGCGCAGGACTGATGAGAAGAAGTCCGGCAAGCAACAGGGAGACCAGGAGATATGATCGATACCCGAGAATTTCATTCATCAGACCCTCATCCCGTCACGTCTTCTCCGGGAACTCCGCTTCGGACAACCATGAGTAGAATTCAAGATTTTCGAACAACTCCAGGTCCTCGCCTGATGAAAAGATCTCGACGTCTTCCAGGGCGGAAAGACGGTGCGTCTCTGTCACCGAAACCCGCTGCATTAACAAGGCTGTAACCATAATGAGCAGGGCGACGGTACTCAGCCCTGCCGCGAGGGGGCGTAACCACGGGATGGTGGACGACGGCCGGTTGTGCAAAGACCCCAGGGCGGCCTTCCGGCCCTGCCGGAGGCGGGCCATAATGGTGCTATCCAGTTCAGCCGCCTGCCCGTCCAGATGCTCCGCGGCCTCCCTGACCCACCGATCTTCAGGTTCCCTCGTCGTGTTCACGGCCTATACTCCTCAAGAAATTGCCGCAGGGTGTGGATGGCCCTGGAGTAATGAGTCTTGACGCTTCCGACGGAACACCCCATGGCCACGGCGGTACTGGCCACGTCCAGCCCGTTCCAGGCACGAAGCAAAAAGGCTTCGCGCTGACGGAGCGGCAGGTTTGCCAGCGCGACCTCCAGCCTGGCCATGGAGGCCTTCCGGTCCATTCCTTCGCCAGGATCCACGACTCCCGGGTCTTGAATCTGTTCCAAGGGATCATCGTTACGGTCGTTCGATTCGCTCCAGGGCTTCAGCCAGCCCCGCCATAGATTCCGAATCTTCTGACGGCGATGCCAGTCGCGGATCCGGTTGTTAAGAATCCGGTAGAAGACCGGCGGCCACTCGGCCTCCGGTCTTCCCGCGTACTTCTCAACAAGGGCCTGCATGGCGTCCTGCACGATATCGAGCGCCTCGTCGGTATCACGGGTCGCCATACGTGCCATGACAAACGCCTTTCTCTCAACAGACACCAGGAATCGGTCCAGCGGTTCCTGAATGGTTTCGGACTCCATAGTCCCCGTATGGATGAGAATCTCCGCAGTGACCCCGAAAAGGACCTACCGCCATTGTATCAGTCGAGAAAGTCATGGCGCATCCCGTGACGATGGTTCAGCGTCGCCCCCGGCTCTGGCTTCGCGCCTGCGACCTTCCTCCCATGCTGTCGTTCGTCCTCTCTCCGCGCCACTGGTAGCGATTTTTCGTCCGGTACGTGTTCCTTTCCATGCGGGCATCGGAGCTGCCTTCGCCTTGGCCCAATCCGTCCTTCAAGCCTTCACCTTCCCGTTCAAACCGGTTCTGGGTCCGGTACGTCCACCGCTCCATCCGCTGTTCCATCCGGGCGTCTGTTCCGCCGGTACTGTTTTGAATCGCCTGACCCGGCTCTTCCGGATCCGCGGCGGCGATGCCCGTGCCTGCGCAGACCAATAGAAGGGCAAGAGATGCTGAAACCAATGTTTTCATGAGAAACCTCCCGTCTCGTTCTTTCACGACTGATGCCGTGATATTGGTATAACGCGCGAGCGGCAGATTGGTTGACACGGGAGTGACCCGGAGCGCTGAATCCGGGGACCCTTTTGATTAAAGGCATTATTGTGGTAACTGCGCCCTCGGGATGCGGGGTCTTTCCAGGGCCTATCGGTCCAGGTTCCCTGAGGGCGTGAGACCGCACGGCCTCCGGTCTGTCCCCTTCAGGAAGTCCATTTAAAGGCCCGCGAAGATGCGCGAGCGATAAGGAGCCACTCTCGAAACGGAAGCCCGGCCATCGATGTCACCGGCGAATGGGGCGGGTTAGGCAGGACGATTGATGCGCAGATGCTTTGAGACTTAACGCGGGCCTAATACCACCGAAGTGCTTGCTCGATATAGTTATACAGGTCTGCTTGTTTCTCAGAAGCAATTTGTTCTGTAAATTCTATTCCGGAAAAGAAGAAGGGCTCCACTTTTCTCGTATAAACGATATGTCCCTTCACGACCGTGTGCCTCATGACCTCATCCGAGGAGAGGAAGTTGAGTTCGATCGACAGATCGGTGTCGTCCGCGATCGGCCTGTCCGAATAGATGCCCAGCCCGGAGAGAGAGACGTTGGAGACGATGGTCTTCATCGACACAGAGCCGCCTCCCTCCTGAAAGGTCAGGTCTGCTGTTCCTGATACGGGAACTCTTTTGTATATGCGCCTGTTCGTATCCATTTTCGCCCCTGGCTGCCTATTTGCCCGACTGAGTCCACAAGCGTCCGATCCCCCGGAAGCGCGGCCGGACCCTCTGAGTTGTCTCCTAGTAACCTATCGGTCAACCCGCATCATTCATTGAGATCCCTTGCGATGGAAGGCGCCGCTCGCAGGCTTTGTTGCACGGGGATCCTCTAGACGACTTTCAGGGCCGAGGGGACAATACCAATCCGGTGAGTGCCTTCTTCCAGCGTCTGCGGTTCGCCGTCCACGTGGGCCGGGAGTCTTTGAGTGGTGGTGAGACGGACCTCCGTGGCCCTTTTAAGTGACGCATAGCCTGACTTCTCGATGGTTCCGGTAAAGGCCTTGGGCAGATGCCAGAGCAATGCAGGCACCCTTACCGGCCTCAGGATGCAGACATCCAGAAGCCCGTCATCCAAGCGGGCATGAGGGGTCAACCTGAATCCGCCGCCGCAGGTCGTTCCGTTTCCGATGGAAACCAGAAAGGCCTCCGTGGCCGAGGGCTTCCCATCCAGATGCAGGTCTACCCGGACAGAGGTATAGGTCCCCAATGTCCTGAACAGGGCCAGAATATAAGCCGGAAATCCCCTTATCCATCTTGTGCTGTTTCTTTTCTGATTCACGACCGCATCAAAACCGATCCCCATGACGTTCAGGAAGTAGCGGCCGTTCAGATAGCCCACGTCCACCGTACGCACCTTGCCCCCTGCGATTCGGTCCACGACAGCGGGGAGTCCTCGCGGATAATCCAGGGAGCGAACGTAATCGTTACCCGAGCCAGCGGGGATGATTCCCAAGGGGGTTTCCGTATGAGCCAGCGCCTGCAGGATCTCGTTCAGCGTGCCGTCCCCCCCGATGCCGACCACCGCATCAAACCTCCCAACGGACTCTCTTGCGAGGCTTGCCGCCTCGTTCGGTGCCGTGGTTTCCTCCAGTTCCCAGCAAAGGCCAGCATCCTCAAGAATCCGGCGAAGACGCGGCAGGATGCGCCGTCCCTTGCCCAGGCCGGCCACAGGGTTCGCTATGAACATGATGCTCTTCATCGAAAACACGCCAGCGTTCTATCATATCACCCAGCATGGGGAGGAGTTCTGCAACGAAAGGCTGACGTTTCGGACTCCGCGACGAATGATGCTGATATACTTTGATCCGTAATCACGAAGGCCCTTTTCCGGGTAAATCTCATGACCCCGCAAACAAGAAATATTCCAACCAAACGTGATGGCCATACTTTGTCCCGCCAGGACGGTTGGCCTGGCTGGAGGATGCGGAGCCGTGCCCTGATCGTCGCCTTGTTCTTGACCGTGGCCGGAGGCCCTGTCACCGCCGCGCCCACGAGTGACGCGGACGCCGAGATTGAACACCTGTTTGCGCATCTGGGTTTTTCTGATTGCATGTTCAATCGCAACGGTACATGGTATTCGCCGGTCGAGGCTTTAGACCATCTCCGGAACAAATACAATTATCTTCTCGGGAGAGGACTCGTCGTCACGGCAGAATCCTTTGTGGAGCGGGCTGCAAGCCAAAGCAGCATGACCGGAAAACCGTATCTGGTGAAGTGCAAGGGTTCGGACGCGGTCGCGAGCAGGGATTGGTTCCTGGCGGAACTCTCGCGTTTTCGTGGCGAGCGGTCTGGGAATGCATCGGAACAGAAACCGGACCCCCCCCACGGCTGAGTCTGACCGATGACCGCGCCCGCCGACTTCGCGTAAGAGCTCGGCCTTGAGCTGGCCGTGGAAAAGTCCGGAGCTGAGCTGAAAACTTCGGCCTCGGCACCGCCGATCGTGCGCGTCATTCTCAGCCACAGTATTGGAATACCGCAGGGTTGAGGGTTTCCCGGCGTTCGCTCCAGTCCTGGGGGAGTATTGAGAATCACCGATGCGATTCAGAAGACGTCCGGATTTCCCTGTACGCGCGGAAGCGGGTAAAATGCATACAGTCGAAGTCACCGGATCGAAGCCATCGAGGGGAGGGGGGAGCGCAATGGCTCAAATCACGAGGGAGACCTTCAACGACAAGGACCTCACGATACTTACGGTTTGCGGCGAGTTGACGGCCGGTCAACTAATTGGTGCCCTAGAAGAATTCTACAAGTCTGATTTCACATCCAGGCTTATGTGGGACTTCTCGGAGACAGACCTCACGGCGGCGAAACGGGAGAACATTGAAGAAGTCATTGCCGTGGCGAAGAAATATGCGCCGCTGCGAAAGGAGGGCAGGACCGCCCTTGTTGCCCCCAGGGTGGTCGATTACGGGATTGCGCGCATGTACGAAATGATCAGCGAGAATAAGGGACATCCGGTCTCTCATGCCGTGTTCAAAGATCGAGACGAAGCTATGAATTGGTTGTTCTCAGACGCCTGAGCCTGGACGCCCCAGCATCGGGACCGAGACAGGCCCTCTTTCTCAAGTAGATCTGACTGGGGCAAGAACCATGAATGACAAGAAGACAGCAGAAGCGACCATCCTGGGCTTATTTATCTTCCTCGGACTGGTATTTCTTGGATATCTGATCGCTAATGGCGCGGTGCGGGTCAAGTCCATGGAACGGACCGTTACCGTGAAAGGCCTTGCCGAACGTGAAGTCGGTGCAAACGTGGCCATCTGGCCCATCACCTTCAATGAGGCCAGCAACGATCTGAACCATCTGTATTCCGAAATCCAGAGGAAAGCGGGGCTGGTTATCGAGTTCCTCAAGGCGGCCGGCTTCTCCGAAAGCGAAATATCCGTGTCGCAACCCGCCATCATGGATCGCCAGGCCCAGAGTTACGGGGATACCGAGCGGGTCAGGTTCAGGTTTACCGCAGCGGCTACGATCACCGTATACACGGAGAAGGTCTCTCTGGTGAGGGAAACGATGACGAAGGTCGTCGACCTGGGCAAACAGGGAATCGCCATTTCAGGACAGGACTATCAGAACCGCACCGAATTTCTTTTCACAAACCTGAACCGCATCAAGCCGGAGATGATTGAAGAGGCCACCCGGAACGCGCGAGAGGTGGCCATGAAGTTTGCGACGGACTCAAACAGCAGACTCGGAAGGATCAAGACGGCGTCCCAAGGACAATTCTCCATCACTGATCGCGACACCTCCACAAAACACATCAAGAACGTCAGAGTCGTGTCGACGGTCGAATACTATCTCTCGGACTGACCGGACCCTTCAGCGCTCCTTTCGATTTTCTTCTTTCCCATTCAGAAGAAGGCCATTCGACGCATCCGGATACTCATCCCCTGCGACAGAACGGCTGGAGTGATGTGTGCCGGTCGGCCGGAGGCGGTGAAATGGTTTTGACCACGGCGTGGCGGTGAGGCGGTGTTCGCGTTCTTGCCGCAGCGCGGGCTACTGCAAAAGCCGGGTCGCCGGAGCACGAACTCCGACGACCCGGGGCTGGTGGTCAAGAGCCAGAGGAAAACCTCAAATTTTCGGGTGGAGGGAGGTTAACCGTCAGATAATTCGTCACGGTCTTGGTGTGCTCTCCGCCCGGACCGGTAACAGTCAGCCTAACCGTGTAAATACCGGGAACGGTATAGATATGAGTGGGATTCGTTCCCGTGCTGGTCTGGCCATCTCCGAAGTTCCACAGTCTGGACGTAATGTTTCCCGTCGAAAGGTCCGTGAACGTGACTGTGAGGGGGGGATCGCCAGAGGTCACGTCCCCCGAAAAATCCGCCACGGGCGGAACATAGTACGTAACCGTCAGGGTATCGGTGCCTGCATTGTTGGCGGCATCCCTGGCCCGGATGGTCAGAACATTGCTGCCGCTTAGAAGCGTGATACCGCTACAGGTCCAGCTCGCGGTTCCGGTACAGGTTCCGCTTCCTCCCCGGTCACTGGACCAGGTGACTTGGGTAACGCCGACCGCATCCGAGGCGGTCCCGCTGAGCGTGACAGGTGTGGTCCCTGTGCTGTACGTAGTCCCCGAGGTC